>NZ_CP108644.1:629000-943500 GCF_041435495.1 Streptomyces sp. NBC_01116 | reverse complement strand
CGGCCGAGAGCAGCAGCTGCACGGAGGGGTCGAGACCACCGGTGCGGTACTGGGCCGTGGCCGCCGAACCGAGCTGCTGCCGCAGCTCGTTGAGCGCCGCCTGCTTCCGGACGACCTCCTCGTGGAGGTTGTCCGCCTCCTTCTGCAGCTTCCCGGCCGATTCCTTCGCCCCGTTGTACTTCTCGGTGGCCTGGGTGGCCTGCTCGTACAGCCGGTCGATCTGCGCCTGGACACCCTTCTTGTTCGGGTCCGGCAGCGGATCGGCCGAGGCCGACTGCGCCGACAGCGCGACCGTCACCGCCGCGGTCGCGGTGAGCACGGAGGTGTATCCGTGACTGGGCTGCTTGGGACGACGGTGGGACGCCACTGAGGCGGGCTCCTTCTTCCTCGGCCGCTGTCCGACGGTCCACGGACCGTCACGTACCGCTGCGGGCAAGCGGCTTCAGCGGCACCTCCACCGGTGACCCGGGCGGGCGACCGGCCGTTCGGAGGCCGAGTCACGCATACTAATCAACTTAGTGGCCCACATCCAAGCGCGGCCGGGGAGCGCCCCTCCATCCGATCACGCCGTGACCTGCTCAGTCGCCGAGGATCCGCTCCCACAGCAGTCCGTCCCGCCAGCTCCCGTCGAGAAGGATCGCCGCGTGCGCCACGCCGTACGGGGTGAACCCGTTGCCGCGCAGCACCCGTTGCGAGGGCAGGTTCTCCAGGTTGGTCGACGCCTCGGCGCGGTGCAGGCCGAGCTCGTCCGTCATCACCCGGAGCACGAGCCCGACGGCTCTTCCCGCGTGCCCCTGGTTCTGGGCGACGGAGGCGATCCAGTAGCCGACGGAGCCGCGCCGCAGATGCGGCTGCGGCAGGATGCCTCCCACGGTGACCTGCCCGATCACCTGGTCGTCGGCGAGCACCACGCCCGGCCAGACCGTGCCGGCCCGGTGTCCGGCCAGCAGGCCCTCGATCCGCTCCGCCTGGCCCTCCGGGGTGAAGTAGTCGGCAGGCTGGGCCGGTTCCCACGGCCGGAACGCTTCGACGTCCCGCACCCGGTGCGCGGCGATCGGGGCGGCGTCGGCGGGCTCTATCAGGCGGATCGTCGTACGGCTGGGCATGGGGCCGGTCCTCGTCGCGGTGCGTCGGATGGGACCGCCAGCCTATGCGAGGGCCCCGGGCCGCCACGCGGCGGCCCGGGGGTCGCCGGGTGGTCGGGGACCGCCCCTGGTCAGGGGACCTTCACCCAGTCGAGGGTGCGCTCCACCGCCCTCTTCCAGCCCGCGTAGCCCTCCGCGCGCTGCTCCTCCGACCACTCGGGCGACCAGCGCTTCGACTCGTGCCACTGGGTGCGCAGCTCGTCGGTGTTCTGCCAGAAGCCGGTGGCGAGCCCCGCCGCGTAGGCGGCGCCGAGCGCGGTCGTCTCGGCCACGACGGGGCGGCTGACCGGGACGCCCAGGACGTCGGACTGGATCTGCATGCAGAGGTCGTTGGCGGTGACCCCGCCGTCGACCTTGAGCACGTCGAGATGGACCCCGGAGTCCTGCTCCATGGCCTCGACCACGTCGCGGCTCTGGTAGCAGATGGCCTCCAGGGTGGCCCGTGCCAGGTGGGCGTTGTCGTTGTACCGGGCCAGGCCGACGATCGCGCCGCGGGCGTCGGACCGCCAGTACGGCGCGAACAGGCCGGAGAACGCGGGCACGAAGTACACGCCGCCGTTGTTTTCGACGCTCCGGGCCAGCTCCTCGCTCTCCGGCGCGGACTTGATGATCTTCATCTGGTCGCGCAGCCACTGCACCGCCGACCCGGTGACGGCGATGGATCCCTCCAGCGCGTAGACCACCGGACTGTCGCCGAACTGGTAGGCCACCGTGGTGAGGAGCCCGTGCTCCGAGCGGACCAGCTCGGTGCCGGTGTTGAGCAACAGGAAGTTGCCGGTCCCGTAGGTGTTCTTGGCCTCGCCGGGGGAGAAGCAGACCTGGCCGACGGTGGCCGCCTGCTGGTCGCCGAGTACGCCCCCGATGGGAATGGCGGCGCTCAGCGGCCGGGAGGTACGGGTGGAGCCGTAGGCCTCCGGGTGCGACGAGGGGTTGATCTTCGGGAGCATCGCCCGGGGAATGTTGAAGAAGCCCAGGAGTTCCTCGTCCCAGTCGAGGGTCTCCAGGTTCATCAGCATGGTGCGGCTGGCGTTGGTCACGTCGGTGGCGTGGATACCGCCGTTCGGGCCGCCGGTCAGGTTCCACAGGACCCAGGCGTCCGTGTTGCCGAAGATCGCGTGACCGGCCTCGGCCGCTTCCCGTACGCCGTCGACGTTCTCCAGGATCCACTGGATCTTGCCGCCGGAGAAGTACGTCGCCGGTGGCAGCCCGGCCTTGCGGCGGATGGTCTCGCCCTGCCCCGAGCGTTCGAGGCCGGCCGCGATGGCGTCCGTACGGGTGTCCTGCCACACGATGGCGTTGTAGTACGGCCGCCCGTTGCGCGGGTCCCAGACCACCGTGGTCTCGCGCTGGTTGGTGATCCCGATGGCCACCAGGTCGGTCGGCGACAGGCCGCCGTGCCGCAGGGCGTTCTGCATCACCGAGTTGGTGCGCTCCCAGATCTCCACGGGGTCGTGCTCCACCCAGCCGGAGCGGGGCAGGATCTGTTCGTGCTCCAGCTGGTGCTTGGCGACCTCGTTGCCGCCGTGATCGAAGATCATGAACCGGGTGCTGGTGGTCCCCTGGTCCACCGCGCCGATGAAGTCCGCCATGATGTGTCGCCTCTCCGGCCGGTGTCGTCAGTCCCTGGAGGATGCCGGGACGCGTCCCGGCGGTTCGGGTTCGGCGGACGGCAGGAAGCGTCCGATGAAGGCCTTGTAGAGGCCCGCGCCGAGCAGGCCGCCGATCAGCGGGCCGATGATGGGCACCCAGAAGTAGAGGTTCCCGTACTGGTCCCGCCAGGCCCCGCCGTAACCGGTGAGGAAGCTGGCCAGCCGGGGCCCGAAGTCACGGGCCGGGTTGATCGCGTATCCCGCGTTGGTGCCCCAGGCCATGCCGATCGCGACCACGACCAGGCCGATGATGAACGGGCCCATGTTCGAGCCGGGCGGGGTGTTGAGCAGGTCGGTGATGGCCATGATCAGGAGCAGCAGGATCGCGGTGCCGATGATCTGGTCGCGGAACGCGCCCCACTCGTGGACCGGCAGCGCCGGGTTGCCGTTGGCCGGCAGGGTGGAGAACACCGACTGCGTCTTGATGGTGTGTCCGGGGTCGGCCTTCGCCAGCGCCTCGCTGTAGTTCCACCGTACGAGGAGCGCGGCCACGAACGCGCCGGCGGTCTGCGCCAGCGCGTACGGAGCCACCTTGCTCCACGGGAACCCCTTGAACGCGGCCAGGGAGAGCGTCACCGCGGGGTTGAGATGAGCCCCGCTCAGCCGGGCCGCCACATAGACGCCGAGCGTGACGCCCAGCCCCCACGCCCAGGCGATGCTGTCGTGGTCCCCGAGCCCGCCGGCCGGATCCGTCAGCGCTCCGCCCGCCGCCACCTGGGCGACGACGCCGCACCCGAAGAGGATGAGGATCATCGTGCCCGCGAACTCGGCGGACAATTCGCCGAGCAATCCGTGCTTCTTACGTGGTTCAGCCATGGAAGCTCGCTCTCCACCGACGGGGCCGGCTGTCGACTATCCGAGCAGTGTCAGCAGGCTAAGGCGATTCACGAGATCGGGCATATCGGGATGTTCGGTGCGTCGAGGTGGGATGACTCTGCATGCTGGAGCGCATCATTCGCAACCGAATCTTTCGAATGATGGCTATAAGTGTCGTCTCTAGTCTTCCGGTTTCGTTCGGAGGCGTGTCAGCATGCAGGCCATCCGACCGCCGCGGGCACCGCATCGAACGATGCCCTAAGGCCGCTTCGACGTGATGTCGCTGCCGGCCGGTGTCCCGCAGACCTGGAGGAGCTCCATGACCAGGCATCACACGGTGCCGAAGGTGTCGATCGCCTTCTGCGCGGGGGCGCTGCTCGTTCCCGTCCTGCTCTCCGATCCGGCGGGAGCCGGGCAGGAGAGGGCCGAGGGCACCGCCCCGCCTCCCGCGCCGTCCGCCGCGGACCGCCTCCGGGTGGACTACGAGAGCGGAACGCTCGACTCCGGAGTGGAGGGCCTGACCACCACGAAGGCGGCCGCGCCGGACGCCTCCGGCGTCGTGCGGCCGGCGCACGAGGGCGCGTACGCGGTCCAGCACAAGGTGACGCTAGGCGATCCGGCCTACGAGTCCAACGGCGCGCCGCGCAGCGAGAGCGCGACGGACCTCCTCCCGTCCGGACGCTTCGTCGTGGGGGACGAGCAGCGCTACGAGTTCAGCGTGCTGCTCAAGGACTGGAAGACCTACACCCCGGGAGCGAGCGAGTCGGGCGACATCGTCTTCCAGGGCAAGTACGCGGGGGACAACGTCCCGGCGTTCTACCTCATGGCGAAGCGCGACGAGATCGCGTTCCGGTCACCGCACCTGAACCGGCAGTCGACGGTCGTGGAGGACCTCGGCCGGCAGGTGAACCGGTGGATGCGGTTCCGGGTGGACGCGCGCTGGACCGCCGACGGGACGGGTTACCTCCGGGTCGCCGTCCGGCTCTCCGGCGAGGACGGCTACCGGCCGGTCGTCGCGTACGAGAACGTGCGCACCTATCAGCCGGAGAATCCGGCCGACCACGGCTACCTCAAGTGGGGTCTCTACCGCCCCTCGCAGTCGATCGGGAACGGTGACGTGCCCACCCGGATCGTCCAGCACGACGACCTCCGCGTCACCGACCTGCCCTGACCCGGTCCGCGACCCGGCCCCCGCGCGCTCGACACATATATCCCCACACCCCGCACCCCCCCCATGGAGTACAGATGACCCACTTCTCTTCCCCGAGCAGGCGCCGCCTGCTCCAGGCCGGTGGCGCGTTCGGGCTGACGACGGCCGCCGGAACGCTCCTCGCCCCCCGGGCCGGCGCCGCCCCAGCCGCGACGGCCACGACGGCCACGACGAAGGTGACCGACCTGGGCCCGGGCCTGGTCCAGTTCTCGCTGATGAGCGGTCTGCTGGTCGGCGACACCGTGTACATCGGGTCGCGCAACATGCGGCCGGCCAGCGTGATCGGGTTCCATCTGCCGAGCCGCGCGGTGGTGTCCCGCACCGTTCTCGACGCGGGGCCCGAGCCGTCCGTCCAGGCGCTCGCGGCCGACCCCACCGGCCGCTATCTCTACATCGGCGTCCTGGTCAAGGCCGACCAGGGCGGGCCGAACCTCTACCGGTGGGACCTGAGGACGCCCGGAACCCCCGCCCTGGCCGTCGGCAGGACCGAGGACCGCGACATCCGGGATCTCGCGGTGGCCCCCGACGGCACCGTCTACGCCGTGGGCGGAGTCCCGGGGAAGGCGCCCTCCCTGTGGGAGTACGACCCGTCCACCGGCACGGTCACCGACCGGGGCGTACCCGACCCCAGGGCGACCCTGGCCCGGGCGGTGGCGGCCTCGGACACCACCGTCTTCTTCGGGGCGGGCAGCGTCCTCGCCGGCGGCGGCGGCGCGAGCAAGGCCTCCCTGTACGCCTTCGACCGCACGACGAACGCCTTCACCCCGATCGTGCCCAAGGAGATGGAGAAGGACCCCAGCCTGCGGGAACTCGCCGTCGTGGACGGTCATCTGGTCGTCGGCACCTCCGGCGGGGTCGACCCCGCGAAGCTCGCCGTGATGGACCTGGACGACCTGTCCTCGTACACCGTCGTGCCCACGGAGGGCACGGTCGTCAAGATGCTCGCCGCCGACGCGGACCGTATCTACTTCGCCTCAGAATCGGGTCTCCACGCCTACGCGAAGGCGGACCGGACGCTTTCCCCCGTGGAGTTCGACGGGCCGGACCTGGGCGAGATCTGGGGCGTGGAGCACGTCGACGGGAAGCTGGTGGTCGTCTCGGCGTACGGATGCGTCGCCGAGATCGACGTGGCGGCACGCACGTCGGTCGTCACCGATCTGCACGGAGCGGGCGCGGAGGCAGGTCCGCAGGCGGGCATGGGGATAGCCGCCGGGCACGGATACGTCTACCTCGGCGGCAACGGCGCCATCTCCCGGCGCGACCTGCGGACCGGCGAGGTCGTCAACCTGCCCGCGCCCGGTGAGGCGAAGGACGCCGAGGTGATCGGCGGCATCCTGTACACCGGCCAGTACAACGCACAGGGCATCTGGCGGTACGACCCCGCCCGGCGACGCGACCCGCAGCAGGCCGCGAGCTTCCCCAGCGAGCAGAACCGTCCGCTGGACACCTCGTGGGACCCGGAGAACAGGCTGCTCCTCGTCGGGGTCCAGTCCGACACCGAGGGCGGAGGCGCCCTGTGGACGTACTGCCCGAGGAAGGGCAGGAAGGCCTCCTACGTCAACCCGATCGACGACGTCCAGCTCGTCCGGGCCGTGGCCAACCGGGACGGCGTCGCCTTCCTGGGCGGTGACAACACCTCCAAGGAGGGCCCGCGCGCCACCGTCGTCGCCCTCGACCCGGTCACGGGCAGGGAGCGGTGGCGCCTGGACACCGAGCAGGCGGCGGGTGTGGCCGCCCTGGCGGTGCAGGGCCGGAACCTCTACGGGCTCACGACGAAGGGCGCCCTGTTCGTCGTCGACGTGCGGACCAGGAAGGTGGTGCACACCGCTGACGTCAGCGCGGTGAGCAAGGGGTTCGCCGCCATGGTCACCCACCGCGGCGCGGTCTACGGCGTCTCGGACACCACGCTCTTCCGCTTCCACCCGAAGACGTTCGCCGTCAGCACGGTCGTCGCCGGGATCAACGGCGCCTGGTACAGCGGCCCGCACGTCAACGTGTACGACGGTCTGCTCTACACGCTCCGCGGGCACCACCTGGTCGCGGTCGACGACAGGCCCTCGCACTGAACCGACCGCCGTTCGGGTGATCCGGCGTTCCCGGCCGATGGTGACCTTTGATTGATATCTTTCGGTTATCGAGTGAAGGGCTGTGACTCACTCGCTACCGAGAGGGGACCGAAGGTGTTGGCTGACGAGCGCCGGGAAGCGATTCTGCGCGCTGTGGAGCGCCAGGGGTCGATCACCGTGAAGGCACTGGCCGAGGAGATGGGCGTTTCCGCCGTCACCCTGCGCCAGGACGTACGGGAGTTGGCGGGCCGAGGGCTGCTGACCCGGGTGCACGGCGGTGCCAGGGCCCTCGCACCGGCGGGCCCCGCCCCGGTCGAGACGCCCGTCGTCGCCCCGCCGTCCGCGACGGAGCGGTACGCCGTCGGGCTGGTGGTGCCCCCGGGCGGCTACTACTACGCGGAGGTCATCCGCGGAGTCCAGGACGCGGCCCGCTCGCTCGGCGTGCGGGTCGTGCTGGCCGTCTCCGGGGAGTCCCTGTCGGAGAACCAGGAACAGGTCCGCCAGCTCGTGGCCGGAGGCATCGACGGCCTGCTGCTGATGCTGCACCCGGGACTGCGTCCGGTGGACGAGGCCGAGCGGTGGCTGAGCGGCCTGGAGGTGCCGGCCGTCCTGGTGGAGCGCAGGGCGGGGATCAAGGCGGGCAGGCTGGAGCAGGTCGCGTCGGACCACGCCTACGGTGCGGCGCTGGCGGTACGCCACCTCGCCGGGCTCGGGCACGACCGGGTGGCCCTGGTCGCCCGGGTCGAGAGCCCGAACACCGCGCACCTCAGCGCTGGTTACGCCGAAGCCGTGGCGTCCGTGGGGCTGCGGCCGGGGCCGGAGTACCGCATCGTCACCGGCGGTGACGCGGCCCCGGCCGACGGGCGGTTCGACGAGGTGATCCGGGCCGTGGAGGCCGGCGAGGTCCGGGCGGCGCTGGTGCACAACGACATCGACGCCATCGCGCTCGTCGGCATCCTGCGCGCGCGGGGGCTGCGGGTGCCGGAGGACCTGGCCCTGGTCACCTACGACGACGAGGTCGCCGAGCTGAGCGAGACACCCCTCACCGCGGTCGCTCCCCCCAAGCAGGCCGTGGGGGCGTGGGCCCTCGACCTGGCGGTGCGCCGGCTGTCCCACCCCGCCACGCCCCAGGCGGAGATCCTGCTCCGCCCCGAACTGCGGGTACGGGCGTCCTGCGGCGCCCGGCGCGGGTGAACGCGTGAGCAAGTGATGCATTCGCTTTCGTTTCCCAAAAAACGAAAGCGAATGCATTGACGCGATGTCGTACGTAACGAATGATTGCTGTGACACCCAAGCAAACGATCGGTGGCACATCATGTTTCGTAGACGGCTGACAGCGCTGGTCTGCTCCGCCGCGGCCCTCGGCCTGCTCGCCACGGGATGTGGCGACTCGGACGGCGGGAAACCCGCGGCGGAGAAGGGCACGGGGAAGGTCACCTTCTGGTCCTTCGTCAAGGGCTCCGACGAGGTGGCGGAGGCCTTCAACCGGTCCCACCCGGACATCGAGGTGACCTTCGAGGCGGTGCCGTCGGGCCAGGAGTACTACTCCAAGCTCACGAACGCCGTGAAGGCCGGGACCGTCCCCGATGTCGCGGTGGCCGAGTTCGCCCAACTGCCCGAATTCGCCACGCAGGGCAAACTGGAAGGCCTCGACGACCGGCTCGGCCCGCTGGTCGAGGACCATTTCCCGCCGGCGACCCGGGAGTTGGTCCAACTGGGCGGCGAGACCTGGGGCGTTCCCCGTGACGCCGCCCCGCTGATGATGTTCTACCGGAACGACTTCTTCACGTCCCACGGCATCGACGTCCCCACCACCTGGGCCGAGTACCGGACCATGACCGGACAGGTGAGGAAGGCGGATCCGAAGGCCCGCGGCGGCGTCCTGTACACCGACAACCCCGGCCTGCTGACCGCCCTCGCCCAGCAGGCCGGATCGCAGTGGTTCGACACGGAGAAGGACGCCTGGAAGGTGTCGCTGACCGACGCGCCCTCCCGGAAGGTCGCCGACTACTGGGGCGACCTCGCGGACCAGGACCTCGTCCACTCCCTCGGCTCGCTCGACCCGTTCTGGACGAGCGTCCAGCAGGACCGGACCGTCGCCTACGTCTGCGCGAGCTGGTGCGCCGGAGCCCAACAGGCCACCGTCGCCGACCAGAAGGGCAAGTGGTCCGTCGCCCCGGTCCCCACCTGGGACGGCAAGCCGGCGTCCGCCATGTACGGCGGCTCCTCCTTCGTCATCCCGAAGGGCGCGAAGAACGCCGCGGCCGCCGCCGAGTTCATCAAGTGGATCACGACCGACCCCGAGGGCATGAAGGCGTGGGTCTCCACCGGCACCAGCAGCATGTTCCCCGCCGACCCCCGTCTCGTGCCGGTCACCAAGTCCGCCTTCCCCACCGACTACTTCGGCGGCCAGGACATCTACGCCGTGGGCAGCGCGTCGTACAGGTCCATCGTGCCGGGCTGGACGTGGGGCCCCGTCATGGGAACCACCAACACCGCCGTCGTCGACCGGCTTCCCAAGGTCGCCGACGGCGGGACGAAGCTCGTCGACGTCCTCGCCGAGGCCCAGCGGGCCACCGTCGAGGACATGGAACGCCGCGGGATGAAGGTCGCCGAGTAGGGGCGTTCCGGACGCCGAACCGCAGAGCCGATGCCCGACCCACCCGACGAGGCCGGCATCGGCCCGCTCCCCGCACCTTCCCGCTCTCCTCGAGAAAGGCCCGGTATGGCAACCCCGTCAGCCCGCGCCCAGCGCCGTACCGCCGCGCTGCTTCTGGCACCGTTCTTCGCTCTCTTCACCGCCGTCACCATCGCCCCGCTGGCCTACGCGGGCTGGATGAGCCTGTTCACCACCCGCACCTCCGGACTCGGCTTCGGCGGCGCGGAAGAGGTCTTCGCCGGAGTGGACAACTACGTCCAGGCGCTGTCCGACCCCGCGTTCCGCAGCGGATTCGTCACGATCGCCGCGTACATCGCCGTCTACATCCCGGTGATGATCGGCGGCGCCCTCGTGCTCGCCCTGCTGCTGGACACGGCACTGGCCAAGGCGCGGGCCTTCTTCCAGCTGGCGCTGTTCCTCCCGCACGCGGTGCCCGGACTCATCGCGGCTCTCATCTGGGTCTACCTGTACACGCCGGGGCTGAGCCCGGTGACCGACTTCCTCGCCTCCGGCGGCCTCGACATCGACTTCCTCTCGGCGGACAACGCGGTGTTCTCCGCGGCGAACATCGCCGTCTGGGAGTGGATCGGCTACAACATGGTCATCTTCTACGCCGCGCTCCAGGCGGTGCCGGGCGAGACTCTCGACGCGGCGAGGATCGACGGCGCGGGCGGCATCCGCACCGCCCTGTCGATCAAGGTGCCGATGATCCGCCCGGCCATCGCGCTGGCCGTGCTGTTCACCGTCATCGGATCGGTCCAGCTCTTCACGGAACCGAAGGTCATCTACAGCGCCTCCAGCGCGATCGGCAGCAGCTGGACGCCCAACATGTTCGTCCAGACCGCAGCCTTCACCCACAACAACTTCGGTCTGGCGGCGGCCGCCTCGCTGCTCATCGCGGTGTTCGCCGCGGTGCTGTCCTTCCTCGTGACCCGTTTCTCGCGCAGCAGGAGCAAGCCGTGACCCAGCCCACGACACGCACCGCCCCGGCCCCGCGCGGCCCCGGCCGGCGTCCCTCGGTCCTGCTGTCCAGGGCCGGCGTGACCGCGATGCTGGGGCTCGCCGCCCTCTACACCCTCCTGCCGATGCTCTGGCTGGTCCTGTCGTCCACCAAGAGCCGCCAGGACCTCTTCGCCACGAACGGCTTCGCACCGGGCGACGACTTCGCGCTCCTCGACAACCTCCAGTACCTGTTCGACGTCGACGACGGCATCTTCCTGCGCTGGCTGCTCAACACGGTCCTGTACGCAGGAGTCGGCGCGCTGCTCGCCACGGTGTTCAGCGTGGCCGCCGGGTACGCGTTCGACAAACTGGACTTCCCCGGCAAGGAGAGGATCTTCTCCCTCGTCCTGCTCGGCGTCATGGTGCCCGGAACCGCGATGGCGATCCCGCTGTACCTGATAGCCGCCGAGGTCGGCCTCGTGAACAGCTTCTGGGGCGTGTTCATCCCCGGCCTCGTGTTCCCGTTCGGGGTCTATCTGGCCCGGGTCTTCAGCGCGTCCTACGTCCCCGGGGAGGTCCTCGAAGCGGCCCGGGTGGACGGGGCCGGCGAGTTCAGGACCTTCTGCCGGATCGCCCTGCCCATGGTCGCGCCCGGCTTCGTGACCATCTTCCTCTTCCAGTTCACCCAGATCTGGAACAGCTTCTTCCTGCCCCTGGTGATGCTGTCCGACGAGGACCTCTTCCCGGTCAACCTCGGCCTGTACGTGTGGTATTCGTCCGCGCTCTCCCAGGGCCACCCGCAGGACTACCTCCTGGCGATCGTCGGATCGCTGGTGTCCGTGGTCCCCCTGGTCGTCCTCTTCCTGATGCTCCAGCGATTCTGGAAGTCCGGCATGACCGCCGGCGCCGTCAAGTAGGCCATCGTCATGAGGATCCCCATGCCATCCACTCCGTCCCGCCCGCGCGCCCTCTTCGCCATGGGCCGCCGGCACCGCGACGCCCTCTTCACCCCGGCCGCGCTCGAACGGCTGACCCGCCAGGTCGACATCGACCCGCACGTCGTCGCCGAGACCTTCGTCGCGGTGCCGGACCCGGCGGCCGTCGAGCTCCTGATCACGTCCTGGGGATGCCCACCGCTCGACGCCGCCGCCCTCGCCCGCATGCCCGCGCTGAAGGCGGTCGTGCACGCGGCGGGCAGCGTCAAACACCATGTGACGGATGCCTGTTGGGACCGCGGTATCCGCGTCTCCACCGCGGCAGCCGCCAACGCCGTACCCGTCGCCGAGTACACGCTCGCCGCCATCCTCTTCGCCAACAAGCGCGTACGGGAGATCGGCGGGCTCTACCGCGAACACCGCGAGGTCCTGGACTGGGCGGCCCACTTCCCGGGCTTCGGCAACTACCGCAGGACGGTCGGCCTGGTGGGCGCGTCCCTGGTGGGCCGCAGGGTGCTGGAGCTGCTCCGCCCCCATGACTTCGACGTCCTGCTGGCCGACCCCCACCTCGACCCCGCCGAGGCCCGGTCGCTCGGCGCCCGGCTCGTCGGACTCGACGAGATGCTCGGCGCCTGCGACGTCGTCTCGCTCCACGCGCCCGCCCTGCCCGAGACCCACCACCTGCTCGACGCCCGGAGACTGTCGCTCCTGCGTGACGGCGCCACCCTCGTCAACACCGGACGCGGCTCGCTCGTCGACACCGAGGCCCTCACCGCCGAGGCCCTGTCGGGACGCGTCCACGCGGTCCTGGACGTCACCGACCCCGAGGTGCTGCCCGCCACGTCGCCCCTGTACTCGCTGCCGAACGTCCTGCTGACCCCGCACATCGCCGGCTCGCTCGGCGGCGAACTCCAGCGCATCACCCGCAGCGCCCTCGACGAGGTCGAACGCTACTGCGCCGGGCAGGAGTTCGCCCACGCGGTGACCCGCGCCGCCCTGACCACCTCGGCCTGATCGCGCGAGAGAACCGGAGCAACCGCATGCCCCTGACCGGCCACCTGTCGGACGTCCTCGTCTACACCCGTACGACGGCCTACCGGCACGCGTCGATCCCCGCCGCGCGCACCGCTCTGCGCGAACTGGGCGAGGAGGAGGGCTTCACGGTGGAGACCTCCGAGGACCCCGCGGTCTTCACCGACGCCTCCCTGGCGGGACGCGGCGCGGTGGTCTTCCTGTCCACGAGCGGCGACGTCCTCACCGAGGAGGGGCGGGCCGCGCTCCAGCGGTGGGTCACGGACGGCGGCGGCTTCCTGGGCGTCCACTCCGCCGCGTGCACCGAGTACGGCTGGCCGTACTACGGCGAACTGCTCGGTGCGCGTTTCGGGGGCCATCCCGCGTTCCAGCCCGGCACCGTGCTGGTGGAGGACCGGAGCCATCCGGCGACGGCCCACCTGCCGGCGCGGTGGGAGTGGAGCGACGAGTGGTACGACTTCCGGGCCAACCCGCGCCGCCCGGGCGTACGGGTCCTCGCCACCGTCGACGAGACCGGCTACGAGGGCGGCGGCATGGGCTCCGACCACCCCCTGGTCTGGTGCGGGGAGGCCGGCGCGGGCCGCTCCTTCTACACGTCGCTGGGCCACGCGGACGAGGCCTACGGCGACCCGGCCTTCCGCCGCCACCTGCTGGGCGGCCTGTGCTGGGCGACGGGCGCGACCGCCTGACGTCCTGCACCGGCCGCCCAGGGGCGTGGGCCGCTGGTACCTACCGGGCCAGGGAGAGCCCCGCCAGCTCCAGGCAGGCCGCGATCGACGCCGTCTCCGCCTCGTCCAGGCGGCGCATCGGCGCGCTCATCACGTTGGTCTCGATGATCCCGCGCAGCATCAGGGCCGTCTTGAACGCCCCCAGCCCCGCGGCCGTCGCCGAAGCCGTGCCGGGGCGCGCCGCGCGGACGATGTCGAACAGGCCGACGAGCCGGTCCTGTTCGGCCCTGGCGGTGGCCCAGTCGCCCTTCACCGCCGCCTCGTGCAGCCGCACATAGCCGTGCGGGTCCACATTGCCCAGGCCGGGCACGGAACCGTGCGCGCCGCTCAGCATCATCGCGTCGACCACCAGCTCGTGGCCCGTGAGCACCGAGAACCCCGGAAGGTCACGGGCCTCGATGACGAGGCGTCGGAACGAGCCGTCGTCCCCGCTGGAGTCCTTCACCCCGGCGAGCACCCCGTCCGCCGCGAGCGGCAGCAGGAGTTCCGGGTCCAGCTTGCTGTGGACGCAGACCGGCACGTCGTACGCCAGCAGCGGCAGGTCCACCGCCGCCGCGAGCTCCCGGAAGTGGCGGTCGATCTCGGTGACATGGGTGCGCGTGTAGAAGGGCGCGGTGGCCACGACCGCGTCCGCGCCCAGGGCCGCCGCCGCGCGGGCCCGCTCGGCGGCCCGGTCGGTGGTGGTCTCGATGGCCCCGACGAGGACCGGGACCTGGCCGGCCGCCGTCGCGGTGATCACCTCGATGACCTCGTCCTGCCGGTTCGGCGTCAGGTAGGCCGTCTCGCCCGAACTGCCCAGGGCGAAGAGGCCGTTGACTCCGCCGTCGAGGAGATGGCCGACGACCCGTTCCAGCGAGGCGCGGTCGAGCTCGCCATCCGCGGTGAGCGGGGTCACGACGGGCGGGATCACTCCGGAGTACACGGAGGAGGGGACGGTCATGCGGTGCTCCTTGCGGGCGGTACGGAGGTCCGTGCCCCCGAGGGGGACACGGAGTTCTGGGGATGGACGCAGTGCCGGCGGTGGTCGGCGGGGCCGAACGTGGCCACCGGGAAGACCTCGGCGCACGCGTCGTCGGCCTTCCAGCAGCGGGTGCGGAACGGGCAGCCGGTCGGCGGGTTGGTGGCGGAGGGCACCGGGCCCGTGAGCACGATGCGTTCCGTCGCCTCCAGCAGGCTGGGTGTGGCGGAGAGCAGCGCCTCGGTGTACGGGTGCCCGGGGGAGCCCGCCACGTCGGCGGCCCGGCCCTCCTCGACGATGCGGCCGAGGTAGAGGACGGCGATGCGGTCGGCGAGGTAGCGGACGGTCTGGATGTCGTGGCTGATGAACACCATGCCCAGGCCGAGGCGTTCGCGCAGGTCGACCAGGAGGTTGAGCACCTGGGCGCGTACGGAGACGTCGAGCGCGGAGGTCGGTTCGTCGGCGACGATCAGCTCCGGTTCGAGGGCCAGGGCGCGGGCGATGGCGACGCGCTGGCGCTGGCCGCCGGAGAGCTGTCCGGGCAGGGCGGCGAGGGTGTGGCCGGGCAGCCCGACCAGGTCGAGCAGCTCCTCCACCCGGGCCTCGCGCGCCTCCCGCGTGCCCCGCCGGTGCACGTCCAGCGGATCGCGGAGGATCTGCCTGACCGTGAGGCGGGGGTTGAGGGCGGTCGCGGGATCCTGGAAGACGACGCCGACGGCCGAACCGAAGTCGTCGCGCCGCTCGGCGCCGGACATCTTCCAGAGGTCGCGCCCGTGGAAGAGGACTTCCCCCTCGGTGGGCTTCTGGAGTCCGGTCAGCACGCGGGCGAGCGTGGACTTGCCGCAGCCGGACTCCCCGACCAGGCCCACGATCTCGCCGCGCTCCACCTTCAGCGTGGCGTCGGTGAGCGCGTGGACGGCATCGCGGGAGAAGATCCCGCCGCTGCGTGCCTTGTGGCGTACGTGGACGCCGTCGAGCCTGATCACAGGGCGCTCCCTTCCAGTTCCTCGGCGGTCGTCCTGGCCGGGTGGTGGCAGGCGAAGCCGTGGTCGTCCGTGGTGCCGCGCGGGGTGAGCGCGGGTGTCGTGGTGCGGCAGAGATCGGTGGCGGCTCCGCAGCGCCCGGCGAAGCGGCACCCCTCGCCGAAGCCCTGGGGCGCGGGGACGACGCCCCGGATCTGGTGGAGCCGGTCCGCGCCGGCCTCCAGGGAGACGACGGAGCCGAGGAGGCCGCGGCTGTAGTGGTGGGCGGGTCCGGTGAGGACGGACCGGGTGTCGCCGACCTCGGCGAGCCGGCCCGCGTACATCACGGCGACCCGGTGGGAGAGGTCGCCGACCAGGGCGAGGTCGTGGGAGACCAGCACCATGGCGAAGCCGAGCTCGTCGCGGAGCCGGATGAGGAGTTCGACGACCTGGGCCTGGACGGTGACGTCGAGGGCGGTGGTCGGCTCGTCCGCGATCAGCAGGCGCGGGCTGCGGGAGAGGGCCATGGCGATGAGGACCCGCTGGCGCTGTCCGCCGGAGAGTTCGTGCGGGTAGCTGCGCAGGGTGCGTTCGGGGGAGAGGCCGACGAGTTCGAGGAGCTCGGCGGGGGTCTTCGTGGAGCCGCGCGAGGTCAGCTGCTTCAGCTGGGTGCCGACGAGCACGGAGGGGTTGAGGGAGGAGAGCGCGTCCTGGTAGACCATCGCGATCTCGGGTCCCATCAGGGCGCGGCGCTCCTTGGGCGGGAGCTTCAGCAGGTCCCGGCCCCGGTAGAGGATCTCGCCGGTGACCTCGGCGTTGCGGGCGAGGAGGCCCATGACGGCGAGGCTGGTGATGGACTTGCCGCAGCCGGACTCGCCGACCAGGCCGAGGGTCTCGCCCTCGTGGACGGTGAAGTTCAGCCGGTCGACGACGGGGATGTCGCCGTAGCGGTCGGGGAAGCGGATCGCCAGGTCGCGGACGACGAGGAGTTCCTCGGCGTCCTCGCGGACCGGGGTGACGGCGGGCCCGGTGGCGTCGATGTGCCGGGCGAGCCTGTCGAGGGCGGCGTCGATGTCGACGGTGGCGGCGGCCTCGACCGGGTCGGGCGCCGTGGTGGCGGTGGGCGCGGGGGAGGTGCGGGCGCTCCTGGGCGCGGCGGAGGCGTCGGTGAGCCCCTCGGAGAGGATGTTGAGCGCGAGGACGGTGATCAGGAGGGCCAGGCCCGGGAAGAAGGTGGCCCACCAGCCGCCGGCCAGGAGGATCTGCCGGCCGTAGGCGAGGACGCTGCCCCAGCTGGGGTCGGGGTCCTGCACGCCGGCCCCGATGAAGGAGAGGCTGGCCTCGAAGATGATCGCCTCGGCGACCATGACGGTGGCGAACACCATGACCGGCGCCATGCAGTTGACGGCGACGTGGCGCAGCACGATGTACCCGCGCCGGGCGCCGATGACCTTCTCGGCCGCGACGTAGTCCTCGCCGTACTGGGCCAGCACGTTGGCGCGGACGACGCGGGCGAGCGAGGGGGTGTAGACGAAGGCGATGGTGAAGATGATCACCGGGACGCTGGTGCCGAAGACGGCGACCAGGACGGCCGCGAGCGCGATCGGCGGGAACGACATCACCACGTCGAGCGTCCGCATGACGGACTCGTCGCCGAGCCTGCGCGAGGTGGCGGCGAGCGAGCCGAGGACGGCCCCGGCGATCAGGGCGACGGCGGTCGCCCCGAGGCCGATGACCAGGGAGTAGCGCGACCCGTGCACCACGCGGGCGAAGACGTCGCGGCCGGCCCGGTCGGTGCCGAACCAGTGGTCGGCGCTCGGGGCCTGGACGGGGGTGCCGGTGGTCAGCGGGTCCTGGGTGAGGAGCGGGGCGAACACGGCGCCGAGGATGACGACGAGCAGGACGCCGAGGGCGACGCGGGAGGTGACCGGCAGGGCGCGGAAGGCGATGCCCGGTCGGGAGAGTTTCTTGGCCAGACGGCTCGTGGCGAACATGTCACACCGTCCTGATGCGCGGATTGACCAGCAGGTAGAGCAGGTCGACGACGACGTTGACCACCAGGAAGGCGATGGCGATGGTCAGCACGGTGCCCTGGACCAGGGCGACGTCGCCGCCGGTGACACCTTCGAGGATGAGTTTGCCCATGCCGGGCAGGTCGAAGATCGCCTCGATGACGACGGCGCCGCTGAGCAGATAGCCGACCTTGACGCCGAGCACGGTGAGCGGGGTGACCAGCGCGTTGCGCAGCACCGAGCGGATCACCAGGAACACCGGCAGGCCGTTGCCCCGGGCGGTGCGTACGTAGTCGCGGTCGAGTTCGGCGACCATCGAGGTGCGGACGAGCCGGGCGAGCGACGCGGCCACCGGCACCGCGAGCGATACGGCGGGCAGGGCCATGGTGGTGAGCCAGCCGCGATACGAGTCGGCGGGGTTGGTGTATCCGCCGGTCGGGAAGATCCGGGTGTTCAGCGCGAACTGCTGGATGAGCAGGACGCCGAGCCAGAAGGAGGGGATCGCGACCCCGGCCATGGACAGCACGCGGAAGAGCTGGTCGGGCCACCGGTCGCGGTACATCGCGCCCAGGACGCCGCCGATGACGGCGAGCGTGACCGCGAGGAACAGCCCGAGGAAGGTCAGTTGGAGGGTGAGCGGGAACGCCGCGGTGATCCGGTCGATCACCGGCTGGCTCGGTGGGACGGTCATCCCGAGGTCGAAGTGGAGCAGTTGGCCGAGGAAGTCGAAGTAGCGGATCGGCAACGGGTCGTTGAGCCCGTTGGCCTCCGCGAAGGCTTCCCTGGCCTCGGGACTGGCGCTCTCCCCGAGCGCGTTGTAGGCCGGGTCGGCCGGCGAGAACTGCAGCACCACGAAGACCAGCAGTGCGATGCCGAGAACCATCACCGGCATCATCGCGACGCGGCGCAGCGCGAGCCGGAGAAAAGCAACCATCGTCGGGTTCCTTGCGATCGGGCGGAGGGCGGGTCCGGGCCGCCCAGGTCCTGTCGTCCAACTGCCGTTGTCCGACGACAGGACCTGAGGTGGCGGCCCGGACCGGGCGGACGTCAGGCGCGGCCGACGCCCACGAAGGACAGGCCCGTGGTGGGCAGCGGCTCGAAGCCGGGCAGGGCCTTCTCGTTCCAGGCCGTGGGCAGCTTGCGGTGCAGGATCGGGTAGAGCGCGGCCTCGTCGGCGACCAGGTCGGTGATCTCGCCCCACAGCCGCTTGCGCGTCGCCTCGTCGGCGGCCTGGGCGGCCTTGTCGAGGAGTTGCTTGACCTTCTTGTACGCGGGGGAGCCGGACCAGCCGTAGCGCTTCTCCGGCCAGAAGCCGTAGTAGAACCAGCGCATCAGCAGGTCGACGTCGTTGCCGAAGACCGAGGGGTCGCCGGGGGCCACCATGACCTCGAACTCCCCGCCGTCGACCTTGGCGTACTGGGCGGCGGACTGGGCGATGTTCAGCGTGGCCTCGATGCCGGCCGCGGCCCAGCTCTCCTTGAGCAGCGGGGCGATGTCCTTGACCCAGCCGGTGTCCGTGGTCAGCACGGTGAACTTCAGCTTGGCCACGCCCGCTTCGGCCAGCAGCTTCTTCGCCTTCGCCACGTCGTGGGTGTAGGCGGTGGCGGCCTGGTGGTAGTCGGGGTGGCTGGTGGGGACGTAGCCGGTGGCGGCCGTCGCGTTGCCGACCATCGCGGTCTTGATGATCTTCTCGGTGTCCAGGGCGTAGTGCAGGGCCTGGCGCACCCGCTTGTCGGCGAAGCGCTTGTCGGCCGTGTTGAACATC
Source organism: Streptomyces sp. NBC_01116 (assembly GCF_041435495.1). Lineage (NCBI taxonomy): Bacteria > Bacillati > Actinomycetota > Actinomycetes > Kitasatosporales > Streptomycetaceae > Streptomyces > Streptomyces sp. NBC_01116. The sequence continues at coordinate 924,621 of NZ_CP108644.1, read as the reverse complement.
AGGAAGAGCAGGCCGAAGGACTGCACGGACTCGGTCCTGGTGGTGGCGGAGAGCCGCTGGACGTCGATGTAGGGGACGTCCTCGATCGCCTGGACGCGGCCGGACTCCATCGCGCTGACGCGGGCCGACTGGTCCGACATCAGGCGCCAGACCATCTTCCGGGCCTTGGCCGGGTGCGGGCCGTTGTACTGCGCGTACTTCTCGAAGACGATCTTGTCCTCGCGGGTCGCCTCGACGAACCGGTACGGCCCCGAGCCGACCGGCTTGGCGTCGAAGCCCTTGACGTCCGCCTCGACGATCTTCTTCGGGACGATCCGGGCCACCGCGATCCTGGAGGGGAAGAGGGCGAAGGCGTAACGGAGCTTGAACTCGACCGTCTTCGCGTCGACCGCCGTGACCGTGTCGATGAACGGCACGAACTGCGCCATCAGCGACGCGTTCTTCTCGTCCAGGATGCGTTCGAAGCTGAAGACGACGTCCTCGGCGGTGACCGGTGAGCCGTCGTGGAAGGTGGCGCCGTCGCGCAGGGTGGCGCGGTAGGTGGTGGCGTTGATCTTCTTCGGCATCTCGGTGGCGAGCGCGGGGCGTGCCACGAGTGTTGCGGGATCGAGATCTACGAGCCCCTCGAATATGTGCATATTGGCGGCGTACGGGGTGGCGCCCGACGTGATCATCGGGTCGAAACCGGTCGAGAGGGGGTACGACAGACCCGCCTCGATGGTGCCGTTGCCATCGCCCTTTCCGGCCGCTCCACCGGCGGTGGAGGAGGGCCCGCCGCACGCCGAAAGGCCTGCCGTGATGGCGGCTGCCGCGCCGAGGGCACTGGTGTAACGCAGGAAGGTGCGGCGCTCGACGCCTGCTGGCCTCAGCTCGGGCACGGGTCCTCCAAAGGACGTTGGTGAGGAATGGGTGGAGAACGGATTTTCGAAGGCTATCGGGGGCTATCGGGACGCCTGTGCGGCGTGAGCATAAGACGTCAGATGTCTGATGCCTTGATAGCGTGGGAACGTAGCTTGACAATCGAGAGGGGTCAAGAGGTGGGGAGTTCACCTATGTCCGGCACGAGACCCGGTCGCACCCTGTTGCGGCAGGAGGTCGTCGAGGGCATCAAGCGGTACATCCTCGACGAACGGCTGCGCCCGGGGGACCCGTTGCCGACGGAACCGGCCCTGTGCGAGGCGCTCGGCGCCAGTCGCTCCAGCGTCCGCGAGGCCGTCAAGATCCTCGCCGCCCTCGACATCGTCGAGGTCCGCCACGGCCACGGGACGTACGTCGGCCGGCTGAGCATGTCGGCGCTGGTGGAGAGCCTCACCTTCCGCGGCCTGCTCTCGCCCGACGACGACTTCCAGGTGATGGCCGACCTCGTCGACGTGCGCGAGCTCTTCGAGCGGGGCATGGCCGACCGGATCATCTCCTCGCTGGACGCCGAGGAGCTGGACCGGCTGGACGGCCTGGTGGCGACCATGCGCGAGACCGGTGTGGGCGAGGGGCACGGCTTCGTCGCGGCGGACCGGGCCTTTCACGCGCTGCTCGTGGCACCGCTCGGCAACGACCTGATCGGTCAGCTCTCGATGGCCTTCTGGGACGTCTACACGATCGTCGCGCCGCATCTGCAGGGGTTCACGCACGCCGACGAGGCGGAGACCGTCGCCGCCCACCAGAGCATCGTGGACGCGGCCCGCGCCGGCGACGTCACCGCGTTCCTGAAGGCCCTCGGTGAGCACTACGCCCCGGTCAGGCGCCGCATCGCCGAAGCCAGGGCGGACAGGGGGAGCGAGGGCTGATCGGGGCCGTCGCGCTCCCGTCCGGTCTCCGGGGCAGGAGCGCGGGGCGGCCCGGCTCTTGACGGGCGGCCCCGCGGCTCCCTACGGTCTGGTGTGCATCAGGACATCTGACGTCTTCTGTCCTGTCGCTTCCCTCGTCCCCTCCAGGAGGGCACCGCCATGCCGTCGGCCGATCTCACGCTCGCGGAATGCCGCGCCTACCGGCCCGAACTGCCGCTTCCCGACGGGTTCGACGCCTTCTGGTCGGGCACCCTGGACGAAGAGGGCCCCGGCGGCGCACCGGACCGGCAGCCCCGTTTCGACGAGGTCGACAGCGGGCTGGTCCAGGTCCGCTGTTACGACGTGAGCGTCCCCGGCCACGACGGCCGTCCCGTACGGGGGTGGCTGCGGATGCCCGCCGGGGCCACCGGGCCGCTCGGCTGCGTCGTGGAGTTCCTCGGCTACGGGCGCGGCCGGGGCCTGGCCCACGAACAGCTGACGTGGGCCTGCGCCGGATACGCGCACCTGGTCATGGACACCCGCGGCCAGGGCTGGTCCTCGGCGACCGGCGACACCCCCGACACCGACCCGGGATCCGCCGGAGCCGTGCCGGGCTTCCTGACCCGGGGCGTCGAGAGCCCCGCGACGCACTACTACCGGCGGGTGTTCACCGACGCGGTCCGCTGCGTGCAGGCGATGCGCGAGCACCCCGGGGTCGACCCCGCCCGCATCGTGGTGACCGGGGTCAGCCAGGGCGGTGGCATCGCGCTGGCCGTGGCCGGGCTCGTGCCGGGGCTCGCCGGAGTGATGCCGGACGTGCCGTTCCTGTGCAACATCCCCCGGGCCGCACGGATCGCCGCGGCACCCCCGTACACCGAGATCGCCGCCTACCTCCGGCTCCACCGCGACCGCGTCGAGCCGGTGTTCCGCACCCTGTCGTACTTCGACGGGGCCCACCACGCCACCCGGGCCACCGCCCCCGCGCTGTTCTCCGTCGCCATGGCGGACGACATCTGTCCGCCCTCCACCTGCTTCACGGCCTACAACCGGTACGCGGGCCCCAAGGAGGTGCGCGTCTACGAGTTCAACGGGCACGAGGGCGGCGCCGAACACCACCGGGCCGAACAACTGGCATGGGTGCGCGCCCTGTTCGCCGTCCACCCGGCCGGACGCTCCTGACCGACCGCTCCGTCCGCACGTCTCCCCTCACGAGAAGAGAGATCGTCCATGCAGCGCAGAGTCACCGTCGCCCTGCTGTCCGCCGCCCTCCTGGTGGGCACCACCGCCGGCACCGCCCACGGCGCACCGGCCGCCGCCCCCGGCGAACTGACCTCCCAGGACATCGCGACCCAGGGCGTCGGATCCCCCCACTACCGCATCCCCGCACTCACCACCTCCGTCAGGGGCACGGTGATCGCCGCCTACGACACCCGCCCCACGGTCGGCGACCTGCCCGGCAACCTGGGCGTCGTCGTACGGCGCAGCACCGACGGCGGCACCACCTGGGGGAGTCAGCAGGTCGTCCGCAAGGAGGCGGCCCCCAAGGGCTTCGGCGACCCCAGCCTCCTCGTCGACCGCACGACCGGCCGGATCTTCGTCTTCTACGCGGGCTCCGTGAACCAGGGCTTCTTCGGCTCGGCCACCGGCAACGACGAGAGCGACCCCGACATCCTCCAGGCCGACTACAGCTACTCGGACGACGACGGCGTCACCTGGACCCACCGCCGCATCACGAAGCAGGTCAAGAACCCCGCCTGGGCCGGTGTGTTCGCGGCCTCCGGCGAAGGCATCCAGGTCCGCAACGGCCCGTACAAGGGCCGGCTGATCCAGCAGTACGCCATCCGGAACAACGGCGCCAACTACGCCGTCAGCGCCTACAGCGACGACCACGGCGCGACCTGGAAGACGGGCAACCCGGTCGGACCGGGCGGCGACGAGAACAAGACCGTCGAGCTCAGCGACGGCCGGATCATGCTCAACAACCGCTCCGCGCCCTACCGGACCGTCGCGTACTCCAGCGACGGCGGCGTCACCTACACACCGTTCACCCAGGACACCAACCTGCGCGACCCGGCGAACAACGGCTCGGTCATCCGGTACGCCCCGGACGTCCCCGCCTCCCACCCCCAGGCGTCCTGGCTGCTGTTCAGCAACACCGACAGCACCGCACGGAAGAACCTGACCGTGAAGATGTCCTGTGACAACGGGAAGACCTGGCCGATCCGGAAGGTCGTCAACCCCGGCAGCGCCGCCTACTCCACGCTGACCCGGCTGCCGGACGGCAGGCTCGGGCTGCTCTACGAGCGCGACGACTACCGGCACATCACCTACGCCTCCTTCGACCTGAAGTGGCTCGGCGGCACCTGCGCGGACCTCACCATCACGCCCCCGGCCACGCTGAAGGCGGGGACGGCCACCGAGGTGACCGTGCGGGTCGTCAACCGGATGGACGTCACCCGCAGCGCGGGCACGCTCGACCTGACCGTGCCCGCCGGCTGGAGCACGAGGCAGGTGGCGTTCCCGGCGCTCCGGCCCGGTGAGGGCGCGAACATCAAGGTCCCGGTCACGGTCCCGGCGGGCGCGTCCGGCACCGCCGAACTGACCGTGACCTACCGGGCCGACGGCAAGCAGGCATCCGGAAGCCGTTCGGTGACCGTGACCCCGTAGCAGCCCCCGGCCGGGCGCCACGCCGGACGGGAGCGGATGCCGTCGAGAGGGGGCGCGCATCGCCGCCGTCGGCGCGCCGACGGCCACGGGACGGGCCCGTCATCCGAGGTAGTAGGGGCGGTTGTGTGCGGCAACGGGGGGTGACTGGAAGGTCCACGCTCCGGCAGCGGGTGTGTCGCGGACGAGACGGAGGAGGTCCCGGCCGACGTCGGCTGCCGGGTCGTGCACCGTGAGCCGGGAGCACGCGGACGCCTGGCCGCTGAGGTCGTACCAGCGATAGGGCTGGTAGACGTTCATCGGGCCGGCGAGTGCGGCGCCCGTGGAGTCGGTGCCGTACCCGGTGATCGGGGTGTTGTTCGCGGGAGAGGACGTGAGCCGGCCCAACTGGGCGCTGAAGGAGAACAGCTCGGTTTCCAGACGGGCGATACCGCCGTCGGCCGTTGCCTCGGCGGCGTGGCAGCGAATGCTCCAGGTGTCGCCCGCCGGGCCGTTGAGCGAGGGCATCTCCGCCTCGAACCAACCGGGATACTTGGGTTCCGCGTACAGGGTGCGTCCGGCGTCGATGGCCAGGGCGTTGTCGCACAGCACGTGGATACGCGCGATGCCGAGCAGCTTGGTCTGGTCCTGACCTTGGGCGTACTGCTGGTAACTCACCTCTGGGATCCGCCGCGCCGCCGCGGTCGGGTAGGCGACGATGTTGACTTCGATCTCCTGGGTGATGCCCCCGCCGGACTGGTACTGCGCGAAATACAGCTGGTAGTTCAGCGAGACCAGGCACTGGCCGTCGAAGTCCGCCGCGGTCAGGGCCGGATGGTGTTGCGCCAGTACCTCGCGCACCGGATCAGGGCCGACGAGGTAGTCCAGGCCGATGTTGTGCAGCGCCCCGTAGTGGAAGGGCAGTTGGTAGGGCGCCGCGACGGGCGGCAGGGGCAGTGGGCTCACGAGGCGGCTCCGGAGGCGCGGTCGGCGGTCACGGTGATGGGCCGGTCGCGTTCGGCCAGGTCGGCTTCGATCCGCTCGGCGCTCCGCAGGGCGAGTGCGGCCATGGTCAGGGTCGGGTTGGAGGTGGCCACCGACGGCATGCTGCCGCAGCCGACCGCGTAGAGGCCGGGGTGGTCCCAGCAGCGCTGCCACTGGTCGACGACCGATGTGGTCGGACCGGCGCCCATGATGTGGGTGCCGGCGGCGTGGCCCGCGCCCCGGTAGCCGTAGGTCCGGCCCCGGTGTTCGAACCGGCCGGGCCAGTCGGCGGCCTCGAAAACGGTGTGGTCCTCGGCGCCCAGCAGCGTGAAGATCTGGTCGGACACCGCCTTGGCCGCCGCGATGCCTTCCTTCACGTGCGGGGACAGGCTGTAGGTCACCACGGGGCGCGGCAGACCGAGCCGGTCGCGGTGGCGGGGGTCGAGAGTCACCCGGTTGGCGGGGTCGGCACTCTGCTCCATCTCGAACTGGAGCGTGAACTGCCGTCCGATGCGATCGGCCACCGCTCGCCTCAGCTCGCGGCCCCGCAGACCGGGCCGGTGAGGTCCCGGGGCACGCATCAGCTCGACGACGTCCGTGTCGACCGAGCCTTTCGCCCACACCCAGCCCCAGTTGCCGATCTCGATGCGGAACGGAGCACGCAGACGGCGGGACGGGCCGGACCGGAACCCTTCGAGGCCGGAGGTGGAACCGGGACCCCGGTAGGGGCCCACCTGCTCCGGGAGGAGTCCCCAGGTCAGCAGGACGGGATGGTCCATCAGGTTCCGCCCCACCTGTCCGCTGCGGTTGCCGAGGCCGGACAGGAGCAGCAGCTTGGCGTTCTCGATGGCGTGTGCTGCCAACACCACCACGTCCGCGTGCACCGTCCGGCGGACGGCCCCGGCCTGCCCCCTCCGCCGGACGCCGCTGGTCCGCGGATAGGTCAGGTACTCGACTCCGGTGGCCCGGCCGGCCGGGTCGACGAGGACCAGGCTGACCACGGCCCGGTCCTGGAGGGTGACCGACGGGGCCCAGCGGGCCTGCGTCTTGAGGGGGGTGTACTTGGCGTGGGAGGGGCAGTGGGGGATGCAGGACGCACTGCCCAGGCAACGGCTGCCCGGTTCGGGACGTCCGTGCGCACCGACGGGCTCGAAGCCGGCGCCGCCCCCGTAGCGAGGATCGGGGACGCCGTTGCGTCCCTGTGGGGTGCCCGCCACCCGCAGCTCCACCAGCTCCTCGCCGCCGGGCTCCCTGACCCGGCGGCCGTCCAGACGTGCGGCCATCACGGTGTCGACGCGGCTGGGAGGCAGACCTCGCATGGGGAAGACATAGCCCTCGGGGAACGGCAGGCCCACTGCGCCGCGCTGCTCGTCGACGTCCGCCGCCACCCCGATCGCGAACTCCGCCGCGCGGTAGTAGGGCTCTAGGTCCGCGTAGGCGAGTGGCCAGCTGCGGCCGTAGCCGAACGCCTCGGTGTCGAAGTCCTCGGGCAGCATACGTGGGGTGAGCCCGGTCCAGATGTTGCCGGTGCCGCCGTTGACCCGCACGTATCCGCTGGCGTACGGGAGTGTGCCGCGCTGGATCAGGTACCCCTCGGAGCGGTATCCACCGTCGTCCGTGCCGGTCAGGTCACCGACCTCGGGCCACGGGATCGCCTCGTGCGGGGAGTAGGGCGATCCGGGCACCTTGGCCGAGGCCGCCAGGAAGCGTCCCCCGGCCTCACGATGGCCCTGCTCCTGGTCGACCGCGCGGGCGCCGGCCTCCAGTACGAGGACACGGCGGCCCCGGTCGCCCAGATGCCGGGCCACGAGCGAGCCCGCGACACCACCGCCGACCACGATCACGTCATACCGGTCCTCTTCCGTCATCGCCGCCGCCCGGCTCCCGCACCGGCGGTCTCTGCCGGCTCCGCCCAGCTTCCGAAACCCGGCGCGGAGGTGCCCGGGGCGTGCCCACCGATGGCCCGCCACACCAGGGCGCCCGCGTAGGCCCGAGGCGACACCAGGAACGGCCCACCGCCCCCGGCCGGTCCCTGCCAACTGCCGGTGTACCACAGGCGGATGAGAGCCTCCGCCACTGCCACGAGCTCCTCGTCGCGCGCGTCGGGCGCCGCGGCCAGCCGCCGGTAGGTCTCGGCGCCGACCTGCTCCAGCACCACCGCCAGGAGTTCCGGCGCCAAGTCGTCCGCGCGCAGTTCCTCGACGCCGAAGCCGGTGAGGCGGCTGGAGAGCCCGAGGAACTCCTCCACCCCGCAGCCCTCGTCCCCGGCGTGCCCGTTCGCGCCCCCGGCTGAACTCACCGCGATCCCTTCGTCGACGCCGTTCCTGCGACGAGGGCCATCGGCCTGTCACGGCGATCAGCCCTGCCCCGGCGAGGAGTCGGCCATGCGCCCCCTCCGCCGTGCGGCCGGAACTCTCCCGCCATTGACCGGAATCACGATTCCACCGGTCATGCCGGGAGGGCTCTCACCGACGGATCCCCGTGGCGTCCCGGGGCGCGATCGACAGCATCACCGACAGCCACGACTGTGGACACACGGATCAGGTCGGCGCGAAGCACGACCACCCGGGCACCGCGAGCCGGGAACAGGACGTCTACAGCAGCGATCAGCGCACCGGTCGGGACAGGGGTGGCCACGTCTCTCCGGGCCCCGACACCTCAGCGGTCCGTAACATCGTGGGTGTCCGCTGGTCGGGGTGGGCGCTGCTCACGTCAGCGGGATGAGGGCGACGACGCTCTTGCCTCCGGGGTGGACGGTGACGGACGTCTCCTTGGCCAGCCTGCAGACGAGAGGCCAGCCGTATCCCCCGATGCGGTCGGCTCCGGAGGCGCCCGCATCGCAGGCGACCGGCAGGTCCGGGCTGGCGTCACTGACTGTCAGAAGGAGCCCCTCGTCGGTGATCTCGGCCGTGAAGGCGGTGAGTCCGCCGCCGTGCCGGAAGGCGTTGGTCACCAGCTCCGAGGTGACCAGCAGGGCGTCGGCCACCACCACGTCGGCTGTCAGGCCGTCGCTGACCGGTCCGCAGAACTGCGACGTCAGGAGGCGCATGACAGCGTCGCGTGCCGCGGCCGCGTTCTCCGGAACACGACCAGTGGCGGGCTCGTCCCGCCCGTCGGCAGGACTCGCACCGAAATCAGCCATCTCTCGTTCTCTCTGCATCGCTTCCATCACGTGCCCGGCCGGGCACGGGGCACACCTGGCCCCGGAGAACGCGTGCCGCTCATTCGGTGATCGCCGCGGCAACGTCGTTCACGAACCGGAAGGCACCGAGCGTCCCGGTGACCTCGAACAGGCGGCGCACCTGCACGCTCAGCGGGCCGGCGACGACCAGCGGCACCCCCGCACTGTCGTGCTTGCGCAGGCCGTGCAGCAGGGCGTGCAGACCGGAGGAGTCGGCGAAGTCCACGCTCGACAGATCCACCACCGTCCGCCGCCCTCTGCGGTCGGCCACGGTTGTCAGCGCTTCGGCCAACTCGGCGGAGCCTGCCCAGCCGTCCAGGTTGCCCCGGACCCTGACCAGCACGACACCGTCGCCGACCGCTTCCAGGAACGAACCCACATCTTCTGACCCTCCAGACGAGGGCTCTCTCATAGTTGCCACGCGGCAATCATCACAGAGACGGCAGACCGCTCCGCGACCCACCGGGGGAAAGAGGTGCGCTTCGGCGAGCGTGGCCGGGATGGGCGGGGGTAGGCGCAGCTGCATGCAGGCGGGTTTCCGCGGCATCCACTGTGATGGGAAATTCCGGCATGACGACATCCACCGAGGCTCCGGCCGCCAGACCCACCAGCGCGGCTCAAGCGGCGGATCTTCCGCAGATCGCTGACCCGCGGAAAGTAGCCCCCAGGGACGCCCGGGCGATGAGCACGATCTTCTTCGACCGGCTGCAGATCCTCGAAGAGGGCACGCACGAGTACCAGTACGCCCGCAACACTCTGATCGAGATGAACCTGTCCCTGGTGCATTTCGCGGCGAAGCGGTTCCGCAACCGTGGCAGCGGTGAGATGGAGGACATCGTCCAGGTCGGTACGATCGGTCTGATCAAGGCGATCGACCGGTTCGAGCTCAGCCGCGAGGTCGAGTTCACCTCCTTCGCGATCCCCTACATCGTCGGCGAGATCAAGCGGTTCTTCCGCGACACCACCTGGGCCGTCCACGTACCCCGCCGACTCCAGGAACTGCGCGTCACCCTCGCCAGGACCAAGGAAGAACTCGTCGGACGGCTCGACCGCAACCCCACCGTCGCCGAACTCGCCCAGTACCTGGACCTCGCCGAGGAAGAGGTCATCGAGGGCCTCATCGCCTCCAACGGGTACACCGCCGGCTCCCTGGACATGCCGATCGGTTCGGAGCAGAGCAGCGCGGACACCGTCACCTACGGGGACGTCACCGGTGGCGACGATCCTGGCATGGAACTGTTCGAGAACCTCCACGCGTTGGCTCCGCTGCTGGAGGGTCTGGCGAGCCGGGACCGGGAGATCGTGGCCATGCGCTTCGGCCAGGAGATGACCCAGTCCCAGATCGGTGTGCAGCTGGGCATCTCCCAGATGCACGTCTCCCGTCTGCTGGCCCGCATACTGATCAAGCTCCGGGAAAGCATGCTCGCCCCGTAGGGGACGGCGGCCTCCGGCGGCCTCCGGGGCAGGCACATCCCCTGCCCCGCGTTACGCCGGAGTCCGGCCGGGGGAGTCGTGGAGCGGGATTTCCACGCGCACCCGCTTACCCACGGGTTCGCGGTGGACCGAGAAGCTCTGGCAGGCCAGGAGAACGATCTCCAGGCCGTGCCGGCCCACGCGGCTGGGGTCGGCCTGTTCGGGTTCGGGGAGCAGGGTGCCCGAGTCCCACACGGAAATCCGCAGCAGGCCGCCGAATACTTCGAGGTCCACCTGGCAGGGGCCGGGAGCGTACTTGGCGACGTTCGTGGCGAGTTCGCTGACGATGAGCTGTGCCGTATCCACGGCCCGCCGGGAAACGTTCATGCCGTGCCGCGACCGCAGTTCGAGGAGGAACTCGCGTACGAAGGCACGGGTGTGGGCGATCTTCCCCGAGCTCATCTCGTAGACGGCACTTCCCAGGATCACGCCGGTGCTGGTGCCCTTTTCCTCCGGGGCCGCCGGGCCGCTCGTCGGCTGCTGCTCCATGGGACATCTCCTGCCGTTCTGCCGCGTCATGCCGTTGCCGAGTGCGTTGCGCCGTCGCCGCAGCCCCGGAGTTCCGGTGGGCGCTGGGTGAGGCGGTGAAGCAAGCGGGGTGGTCGGAAGCCCGACCCCTGGGAGACGGGGCTACCTGGTGGGGCGGGCCGGGGTGGGGTGCAGGCGGGCCGCGAAGACGATGATGTCGTCCTCCGGGTCCTTCCCGAAGGTGTCCACCAAGCTGGTGCACAGCGCTTCCGGGTCCTCCGCCGAGCCGGCGGCGGTGGTTCCCAGGAGATCGAGTCGGTCCTGGATGTCACTGCTGCGTGTTTCGATGAGCCCGTCGGTGATCATGAGGAGTCGGCTCCCCGGGGCGACGCGGTGGCCGACCGCCGGGGGTTGGGGCAGGCCCAGGCCCAGCAGCGTTCCGTGTTCGCTCAGGAAGCGGGGTGCCTCGCCCGGCGAGAGGAGCAGGGGAGGAAGGTGGCCCGCGTTGGCGACCTGGATCCCGGCATTCCCCGGCTCGACGAGCACGATGCAGACGGTCGCGGTCCATCCGGGCTGGTGCAGGCGCAGGAGGCGGTCCAGGTGCTGCAGCAGGATGTGCGGAGGATGGTCCTGCGCGGCGTATGCGCGAAGCGCGTGGCGCAGCTCGCCCATGACGGTGGCCGCCTGCAGTGAGTGGCCGACGACGTCGCCGACAGCCAGGAGCAGGCCATTGGGGGTGGCGAGGGCCTCGTAGAAGTCTCCGCCGATCTCGGTCATGGCGGTTGCCGGCAGGTAGCGGACGGCGAGGTCGGCGCCCTCGACCTCGGGGAGGGTGGCCGGCAGGAAGGTGCGTTGCAGGGTCAGGGCCAGTTCGTGTTCCTGCCCGTAGCGTTCCACGACGTCCTTGTGCTCGACGGTGAGTTCCGCGTAGAGGGCCATCACTCCGGCGTTGGTCTCCGTCAGTTCTTCGTTGAGGCGTTCCAGCTCGTCGCGTTGGGCGTGGGCTTCCTGCAGTGCGGCGATCAGGTCCCGGGTCTGCGCCTGGAGGTCGTCGATCGCGCTCGGGGGGCTGGCCGATTCCAGAAGCGCCAGGACCTGCTCTGCCTTCAGGTTCCGGGCCGCGGCCTCCGGGATCGGGCAGCTGATCTCGATCCGGCCGCCGGGAGAACGGTTCGAACGCCCCGTGTCGCCCGGGGTGGGGGAGGAAGCGTTCTCGAAGCGCGTCTGGGGCAGCAGCCTGGTGACGGCTCCCAGCGAGTCGGGGCTCGGGGTGCGGTCGTCGCGCCACTGCAGGACCGTTTGCAGGGCTGGAGGCTGCTGTTGCAGGGTGAAGGCGGCGGTCATGATGCCGGGGCGCAGGAGGTCGCGGCCCAGTTCGCTCAGCGCGGTGGCGAGCCGCACCTGGTCACGGTTGTCCAGGCCGACCGCCTGGGAGATCGTTTTGGCGTGGCGGCGCAGCGCGAAGACGTCCTGCTCGGTGCCGACCCGGGAGACGAGCAGAGCCGTGTGGTCGCGGGGACGGGGGACGGGAGCTCTCACCGCGGCCTCCTGGCGATCACCGCGCTGGCGTCGTCACGGCGCGTTCCCGCGTGGCGCAGGAGGGCGGTGGCGATCAGGGCGGGCGGGTGGTGCAGGAGACCCGCCAGATCGACCGGCCGCCATCGTTCGCTCAGACCGTCGGAGTGCATGACCAGGATTCCGTGGGAGGGCAAGTGGTGCTCGTAGGTGCGCAACTGGTGCACCTGGTGGCCGACGATCCCGGGATGCGACAGCAGGGTCGAGCGCGTCCCGGTCGTCACCAGGGCGGTGGTGATGTTCCCGACGCCGCAGAACAGCAAGCGCCCGTCCGGTTCGATCCGTGCGACGGCGATCGCGGCACCGCGGGTTCCGCGCAGTGCGCGGTGCATGTGCTCGATGGCCTGCTCGGGGGTGCGGGCTCCCCCCGTGCGGAAGGCGTGGACAGCGGCCTGGGCGGCCACCGAGGCCAGGGGCCCGTGTCCGAGGCCGTCGCACGACATCACCAGGTAGCCCTGGCCGGGGCCCGCGACGGCGGCCCGTACGGGCATGGAGGAGCGGCCTTCGATGCCCGGGCGGGTGGAGGGCCGTTGTCGGGGTGCGGCCTTTCGGCCGAACGGCTGGGTCCCCGTCAGGGCCGACCAGCTCGGCCGCACCGGGCCGTCCGGAGCGGGGGACGCCCCGTTGTCGGCCGGCGGCGCCACGGACGGCACGGTGTCCGTGTTCGTGTCCGTGCGTGCGGCCCAGGCGTCGCCGCAGACCTGCTCGCCGCCGATCGGGCGGGTGATCCCTGCCACCAGTGGCTCCCCGTTCACGGAGGGGGGCAGCGGGCGCGGCCAGAAACGGGCGAGCTGGACGGTGCCGAGCCCCGGCTGCGAGTGGATGTCGAAGGTGTCGGCCAGCCGGCCGACGGCTCCCAGCCCGATACCCAGGGTTCCGGAGGTCGACGAGCCGTCCCGCAGCGCGCGGGGCACATCGGCCATTCCGGGGCCGGAGTCCACCACGATGAGCTCCACCCCGGCGACCGCCTCGTTGCGTACCACGCGCAGCAGGACGGAGCCGTCCACCGCGTACTTGGTGACGTTGGCCGCCAGCTCGGCCACGGCAAGCACCAGTTCGGCGGTGCGCTGTTCACCCAGGCCGATACGCCGGCCCAGAGCGGCAGCGGCCCCGCGGGCCCCGTCCGGCCGGTCACGGAACCAGGCCACGTCCTCGGAGTCCACCAGCGGCAACGCTCCCGCGGCCGTCAACGGACCCACTTGGTGACGGTGACCACGGTGCCCCGGCCCGGCTGGGTATCCAGGACGAAGTCGTCCACCAGACGTCTGGACCCGGACAGCCCCAGACCCATGCCGCCGCCCGACGTCCAACCATCGGTCAGGGCCAGGTCGACGTCGGCGATGCCAGGGCCCTCGTCGGCGAAGACCAGGCGCGTACCACGCCGGCCGCGCTCCTCCACGACGGATGCGGTCATCGTCCCGCCACCGCCGTGCACAAGAGTGTTACGGGCCAGCTCACTCGCAGCGGTGATCAGCTTCGTCTGCTCCACGAGGGAGAACCGGCACTCCTGGGCGAGGGTGCGTACCAGCTGACGGGCCTGCACCACCCCGGCGTTCGCCGTGATCCGAAGAACCTCCGGACCCCGGGGCTCGCCGCTCACTGGCCGGCCGCGGCATCCGGCCTCGCGCCCTCGAAACCGGTCGTGGCACGGGCCTGCTCCAGCACCCGCAGGCCCTTGTCCAAAGTCAGCGCGGTCCTCACTCCGCCCAGGGAGAGGCCGAGCTCGACCAGGGTGATCGCCACCGCCGGGCGCATCCCCACCACGACCGTCTGCGCGTCCAGGAGACGCGAGATCGACGCGATCGTGGCGAGCATCCGGCCGACGAAGGAGTCGACGATCTCCACGGCGGTGATATCGATGACCACGCCGTGCGCGCCCGCGTCGACCACGGCGGCAGCCAGATCGTCCTGCAGCAGCATCACCGCCTGGTCGTCGAGGTCGGTCTGGATCGACACCAGCAGGACCTGTCCGATCCTCAGGACCGGAACCCGTTCGGTCACAGCGCACCGGCCTGCGGGGCCGTCCGCGACAGGGCGACACCCGAGCGGCGCAGCGCGTGCCGCAGCGCGTCGGCCAGTGTGGCCTTGGTGACGATGTCACCGAAGTCGATCCCCAGAGCCACGATCGTCTGCGCGATCTGCGGACGGATGCCGGAGATCGTGCACTCGGCGCCCATCAGTCGCGCGGCCACCACCGTCTTCAGCAGGTGCTGGGCGACCTCCGTGTCCACGGCGGGAACACCGGTGATGTCGATGATCGCCTGCTCGGAACCCGTGTCGATGAGCGCCTGCAGCATCTTCTCCATCACCACCATCGTGCGCGCCGAATCCAGCGTGCCCACCAGCGGTACACCGATCACGCCGTCCCACAGCTTCACGACCGGCGTCGACAGCTCCAGCAACTGCTCGGCCTGCGCGGAGATCAGCTCCTCACGGGCCCGCGTGTAGGTCTCGACCGTGAACAGACCCAGGGTGTCCAGCAGCCTGGAGAACTTCAGGTACGCCTGCAGATCGCCGTCCTCACCGGATATCGCCGGCTCCAGCACCTCTTTCAGGGAGAACACGCTGACCGCGGTCTCGCTGGGGCTGAAACCCTGTTGCGCACGATTGCGCGAAAGCTCGCCGAGCAGCGCCCGCACCTCACCGAACGCCTCGCTGTGTCCGTCGAGGCTTCCGCTGCCGATAGCCGACACCAGAGCGGTGTAGATCTCCTGCAGCTCACGCTGAACCTCCGCCCGGCTGACCCGCCCGCCGAGCGAGCCGGTCACCCTGTCCGCCCACTCGGCGCCGAGGTCCTCGCCCCGGACGGACAACAGAGCGATCAAACGACTTGAAACGTCCTCACCAGGCACGGGGCACATCCTCTTCACACGGAGGCCACGCAGCCTCCCCGGAATCCTATAGGCCAGAGGAGTGATCCAGGTCCGCGCTCTCCGGTGAGTCGCCCCGTCTCTCCACGGTGTGAGCCGGGTCTCGGCACCGCTCGCGCGTGGACCGCCCGGAGCTGGACGAAGAGGCGCACGGCCTCGGTGTCCCGCGCCGCGGTGAGGCCTGCCGCGACCGTCCTCCCGAGGGGGTGCCGGCCGCCGCGGCCTCTTGACCGGCCGCCGGGGCATCGGCTTAAGGTAAGCCGAGACGTAAGACATCTTACGTCTCATGTCCTGGTCCCGTCCTCGCCTTCCGGCAGACAGGCGGAAGACCGGCGTTCCGAGCGAGCTGGAGCTCTTCCATCATGTCCCTGACCGCACCGCTGCGCGGCGTCGTACCGCCGGTCTGCACCCCGCTCGACGACCGGGGCGAGGTCGACACGGCCTCCCTCATGCTCGGCGTCATCGACCGGGGCGCCACCGCCTTCCCGCAGATCCCGCTGTCCGAGGCGTCCGTCGCCTCCGTCGCGGAGCGGCTGCGCGGCGCCGGCCTGCCGCCGGTCCGATGACCGGGCGGACGACGACCGCGCGGGCGACGACCGGGCCGACGACCGGAGCCGTGGTCATCGGCCTCGATCTCGGGGGCACGAAGATCGCGGCGGCCCTCTTCGCCCCCGACGGCGCGGTGCTGGCACGGCACACCCGGGCCACCCCCGCCCGGGAAGGCGCCGCCGCCGTGCTGGACGCGCTCGCCGCGGCGGCGGCCGAGGCCGATCCCGACGGCCTGGCCTCCCTGGTGGGCATCGCCGCCGCCGGGGTCGTCGACCCCCGCAGCGGTATGGTCACCAGCGCCACCGACTCCATCCGGGGCTGGGCCGGCACCGCCCTCGGCGCCGGTCTCGCGGACCGTACGGGCCTGCCGGTGGCCTGCGACAACGACGTGCGCGCCACGGCGGGACCCGAGCTCGCCGCACTGGCCGGCGGCCACGGTTCGCTGCTGTACGCGGCCGTCGGCACCGGGGTGGGCGGCGCGCTCGCCGTCGACGGGCGGATGCTGCACGGCGCCGCCGGAATCGCCGGCCACCTCGGCCATCTGCCCAGCGCCGAGGCGGCCGGACTGCCCTGCACCTGCGGCGCCACCGGACACCTGGAGGTCATCGCCTCCGGTCCGGGCATCGCCGCCCACTACGCACGGCTCACCGGCACCCGGCCGGACCGGCTCGAAACGGTCGCCGCCCGGGCCGCCGGAGGCGAGCAGGCGGCCGTACGGGCCATCACCACCGGGGCGACGGCGGCCGGCCGGGCCCTCGGCGGCCTGGCCAACGCCCTCGGCCCCGACCGGGTCGTCGTCGGCGGCGGGGTCCCCCGGATCGGCGCGCTGTACCGCGACGCGCTCGCCACGGCCTTCGCCGCCGAACTGATGCCGCCCCTGCGGGGACTCCTCCCCGAACCCCCGCTGCACGGCGGGGACGCCGCCGTACGCGGCGCGGCGGCCCTGACCGCCACCCTTCCCCTCCACCGTCCGGGAGCTCACCGATGAACGCACAGGATCTCGCCGCCGCACTCCGGGGCCGGCTGATCGTCTCCTGCCAGGCGCCCCCCGGGGACCCGATGCGGGAGACCGCCACCCTCGTCCGCCTCGCGCTCTCGGCGGCCGCCGGCGGCGGGGCCGCGATCCGCGCCAACGAACCGGAGGTCGTCGCCGCGATCGTGGCGGCGGTCGACCTGCCGGTCATCGGCCTGTGGAAGGACGGCGACACCGGGGTGTACATCACCCCGACCGTCCACCACGCCCTGGCCGTCGCCGCGTCGGGCGCCGCCGTGGTCGCCGCCGACGCCACCGACCGGCCGCGCCCGGACGGCTCCACCTTCGCCGAGCTCGTCGCCGCCGTGCACGGAGCGGGCGCCCTCGTCATGGCCGACGTCGCCACCCTCGCCGAGGGGATCGCCGCCGCCGGACAGGGGGCGGACTTCGTCTCCACCACCCTGTCCGGCTACGTGCCGGGGACCGTGAAGCGGACCGGCCCGGATCTCGACCTCGTCGCCTCCCTGTCGGCCGCGATCTCCGTACCCGTCGTCGCCGAAGGGCGTGTCAACACCCCCGAGGAGGCCGCCGAGGCGCTCGCCCTGGGCGCCCACAGCGTTGTGGTCGGCACCGCCATCACCGCGCCCACCGCCCTGACCGCCCGCTTCGCCGCCGCGCTGGCACACGGACCCGGTGGCGGCGCGGGCGAAGCCGCCCGGGGCTGAGCCGGCAGGCGACGGCTCGCCGGTCGCGCCCCACCCCGCCTCGGGAGCGCGACCACCGGTCTGAGACGCTGTCCGGCACCTGACCAGGGTGTTCCACCCGGCGGGCCCGCCCACCGCACCTGGCCGGGTGTCGCCGGCCGCACCTGATCCACCCGCGAGGAAGACATGCAGGGAGTCCTCACCGGCTTCACGGTGATCGCCACTGTCATCGCCGTCGGGTACGTCATAGGCTGCCGCGGCTATCTGGGACAGGACGGCCGCACCGTGCTGACCCGGCTGGCCTTCAACGTGGCGACCCCGGCCCTGCTCTTCACCATGCTCGCGGGCGCCGACCTGTCCGCCCTCCTGTCGACGCGCCTGCTGGTCACGGCGACGGCCACGGCCGCCGCGGCCGGAGTCTTCGCCGTGGTGGCCGGGCTGTTCCTGCGCTGGGACGCCGGGCGGGTCACCATCGGCGCCCTGTGCTCCAGTTACGTCAACGCCGGGAATCTGGGTATCCCGATCGCCGTCTACGTCCTCGGGGACGCCTCGCTCGTCGCCCCGGTGCTGCTCCTCCAGCAGATCGTGGTGACCCCGCTGGCCCTGACCGTCCTCGACCTCGGCCGCCCCGGGGAGCCGGTGTCGGTGCTCCGGCGGCTGACCACCCCGCTGCGCAACCCGATGGCGATCGGATCGCTGGCCGGCGTCGCCGTGGCCGCGTCCGGCCGGACCCTGCCCGGACCTCTGCTGGAGCCGCTCGTCCTCATCGGCAACATGTCGGTCCCCGCGGTCCTCCTCGCCTTCGGGATATCCCTGTACGGCGGCGAGCGTCCGGGCCGGGGCGAGGACCGGGTCGCGCTGTACCTGTCCGCCCTGCTGAAGACGGTCGCCCAGCCGGTCGTCGCCTGGGCCGTCGGCGCGGGGCCGTTCGGGCTGCGGGGCGAGGCGCTGCTGGCCGTCGTCGTGATCGCGGCTCTCCCGGCCGCCCAGAACCTCTTCACGTACGCCTCGCACTACGGGGTCGCCGAGCGGTTCGCCAGGGAGTCGATCCTGCTGTCCACCGTGCTCTCGGTCCCGGTGCTGATCACCGTCGCCGCGCTGCTCGGGCGGTAGCCCCGTCCCGGCACCGGGTGTGACGCAGGCCACTCCCGGATGAGAACCCGCGGGCCCCGCCCCGCGTCTGGCCGGTGTGAGACTACGAAAGAAGCGGCCCACGGAGCCGGCCGAGGAGCAACTCCTCCGCCTGGTCGCCGACGGAGACCGCGCCGCGTTCGACGAGCTGTACCGGCGCACCTCGCCCTGGCTGGCGGTACGGCTGCGACGCCGGTGCGCCGACGAGCAGATCGTCGCCGAGGTCATGCAGGAGACCTATCTCGCCGTGTGGCGTGCCGCCGGCGCGTTCGTCGGCAGCGCCGTCGGCGGGAGCGCCGCCGGGTGGCTCTGGACCATCGCGGCCCGCCGCCTGGTCGACGCCTTCCGCCGCCGCGCCCACCACGCCGAACCGCCCGTCGCCGCCGCCGGACGCGTCACCGCCCCGGCCGCCGAGGACGAGGTGCTGGCCGCCGCCGTCGGCGGAGAGGTCGGGGACGCCCTGCGGACCCTCGCCCCGGAGCTGCGGCAGGTGCTCCAGGCCCTGGTGCTCGACGGGCTCTCGGTCCGGGAGACCTCGGTCCTGCTCGACCTCCCCGAAGGCACCGTCAAGACCCGGGCCCGCCGGGCCCGTATCGCCATGAGAAGGGCACTGGCATGAGCGTCGAGCACCCGTCGGACCGACTGGTCGACCGCTACGCGCGCGGGGACACCGACCTGCCCGCCGACGAACTGTGGGCCGTGGAGGCCCATATGGAACAGTGCGCCGGCTGCCGCGGCCGGCTGGCCCGCGCCGCGGCCGGTGTACCCGCCGTCACCGCCCTGCTGACCGCCGTCCGCGACGGCCTGGAACCGGCCCTGGACCGATCCACGCCCGCCCCGCGCCGTCGCCGCCGCCCCACGGCCTGGGCCACCCCGGTCATGGGCCCCTGGCTGGCCATGGTCATCGGCGTGAGCGTCGTCGCGGTGCTGCTGGACCGCACAGCGGGCTGGACGCGGGGCGCACCGACCGTCCTGCTGCTGGCGCCGGCCCTGCCGCTCGCCGGGGTCGCCGCGGCCTGGTCGCGCGGGCTCGACCCGGCGTTCGAACTGACCGCCGTCACCCCGCGTGCCGGGCTGTCCCTGCTGCTGCGGCGCACCCTCGCCGTGCTCGCCGTCGTCCTGCCGGTGCACCTGGTCGCCGGACTCCTGACGGGCGTCGCCCTCGCGCAGTGGCTGCTGCCCTCCCTCGCCCTCACCGCGACGGCCCTGGCGCTCGGGAGCGTCATCGGCGTCGGCCGCGCCACCGCCGCCCTCGGCGCGCTGTGGACCGCCGCGGTCCTCGTTCCGGCCGCGGCCGTGGGCCGGATCTTCCTCCTCCGGCCCGAACACCTTCCGCTCTGGGCCCTGACGCTCGCCGCGGCGGCCGGCGTCGTGCTGGCCCGCCGCGGCGCCTACACCACCCCCAAGAGCCCGCGATGACCCCCCGCAAGGAGATCCTGTTGACCGTACCGACCGACCCGACCGTCCCGACCGGCGCGCTCGACACCGCGCCCCGCGTCTACGCCCATGAGATCCGGGCCACCGGCCTCACCGTCAGGGTGGGCCGCGACCGGCTCGCCGTCGACGGGCTCGACCTCGCCCTCGGTACCGGAACCCACGGTCTGCTCGGCCCCAACGGCGCCGGCAAGACCACCCTGATCCGGACGCTCGCCACCGTCCTGCGTCCCACCGGGGGAGACCTCGAACTGTTCGGCCACTCCGTCCGCGACAGCGCCCGCCACCGCGAGCTGCGCCGCCGCATCGGCTATCTGCCGCAGGAGTTCGGCTACTACAAGCGGTTCACCGTAAGGGAGTTCGTCACGTACATGGCCTGGCTGAAGGAGATGCCCGCGCGGGACATCCCCGGCGCCGTGCAGCGCGCGGTGGAACGCGTCGGACTCGCGGACCGGGCCGACAGCCGGATGAAGGCGCTCTCCGGCGGCATGGTGCGCCGCGTCGGCATCGCCCAGGCCATCGTCAACGACCCCTCGGTGCTGCTGCTCGACGAACCGACCGTCGGCCTCGACCCGGCCCAGCGCCTCCAGTTCCGCGCCCTGCTCCAGGAGCTCGGCCGGGAGAGCTGCGTCCTGGTCTCCACCCACCTCGTCGAGGACGTCGCCGCCGCCTGCACCGATGTGGTGCTCTTCGACCGGGGCCGGCTCGTCTTCCAGGGGACCCCTCAGGCGCTGGCCGCCGCCGGAACCGCCGACCGGCCGGGCGACAGCCCCCTGGAACGCGGCTACTCCGCCCTCCTGTCCGGCTCCGACCACGAACGGGGCAGCTGGTGAACCTCCGCGTCCTGCGCACCGAACTCCTTCGCTCCGCCGCCCCCCTGGCCGGCCTCACCGTCCTGGCCGGCGGGTTCGCGTTCCTCTACGGCATCGACGGGAGCTGGTGGGGCACCTCGGTCGACTGGACCGGGCAGTGGACCTCCCTGGCCCTGTGGACCCGGGGGCTGCTCGCCTACCTGTGGCCCCTGGTCGCCGGGATCGGGGCCCTCTACGGGCTGCGGGACCACCGCTCCCGGATGCCGGAACTACTGGCCGCCACCCCCCGGCCCGGATGGCAGCGCGCGGCGACCCCGGCCGCCGCGGTCGCCCTGGCGCTGGTCGCCGGGTTCGGGGCGCTGCTGGTGTGGGGCGGCGTCCAGGTGGCGCTCGGCCCGACCACGTACACCCACCTGGGCTGGCTGCCCATCTCGGCCGTCGCGCTGCTGGCCCTGGTGGCGGCCGCGGTCTTCGGCATGGGCGTGGCACGGGCCCTGCCCTCGCCGCTGACCCCGCCGGCCGTGGCGGTCCTGTTCCTCGCCGCGACCGTGCTCCTCATGCAGCAGACCGACAGCGAACTGCCCACCGTCCGCGTCGGATCCCAGCTGCTCTCGCAGCTGTCCCCGGCGGTCGCCGAGCCGCGCCAGGTGCTGCTGACCCTCACCGGAGCCGTGCACCTGGGCCAGACCCTGTGGCTGCTCGGTCTCCTGGCCACCGGCTTCGCGCTGCTGAGCGCCACCCGTCGGCGGGGCCGCCCGGTCGCCGTGGCGCCCGTGCTCGCCGGAGCCGCCCTGGCGCTGCTGGTGCTGCCCGGCGACGCGCGCGGCGGCTACCGTATCGACCCGGCCGCGGCCGCCCCGGTGTGCGAGGGGCAGGTCTGCGTCACGGAGGCGCACCGCCACCGGCTCGACGCCCTCGCGCCCTCCGCGAACCGGGCCCTGGGCGTCCTGGACACAGCGCTCGGCGACGCGGCCCCCCGGCAGGTGCGGGAGGAGACCGCGCTCCGGGCCGTGGGCGAGGAGCGGCGGCTCGCCCCGGCAGCGGTGCTCGTGAACTTCGAGGACCCGCAGATCGGCACGGCGAAGGGTGATCAGCTGGTGCGCCGCCTCGTCGGCGAGGGTCTCGCGCCGAGTTGCCGGGCCATCACCTCCCGGGAGTTCGGCGGCGACGAGGTGCTGGTCGTGCAGAGCGTGCTGGCGAGCTGGGCGCTCGGTACGTTCCGGCCCATCGAGGCCGATGTGTACGACCGCGAGGCCTACCGGGCCTCGACGGGGAAGGCGTGGAAGCGGTTCACGGCGCTCTCCCCGGACCAGCGGCGGAGCCGGGTCGCCGAGGTGCGCGAGGCCGCCCTCGGCTGCGCGTTCACCTGGGCCGACGAGCTGGCCGGGGGAGCGCGGTGACGAGCGGTCCCCTGTTGTACGCGCGGTCGCGCCGGGCCCCGGCCGCGGCCGGAGCGCTCCTCGCCTCGGCGGCGCTGCTCGGGGCGGCCGCGGCGGCCGACGGCGCCGCCGATCCCCGGCTCGGCGTCCTGGCCGTGGCGGTCGCCGTCGCCGCGGCGGCCCCCGGGCTCGGCGGCCAGGACGCGGCGCTGGACCGGACGGCGGCGATCCGCTGGGCCCCGCTCCGGGCGGCGCACGTCCTGCTGATCGCCGCCGCCGTCGCCCTCGTGCTCCTGGCGGCGCAGGCGGCGGGGCGGGACCCGGTGACGGCGGCCTTCCTGGCCCGCGACGCCGCCGGGCTCACCGGTCTCGCGGCGCTCGGGGCCGTCGTGTTCGGTGCGGAGCACGCCTGGGCGCCGGTCGTCGGCTGGCCGGCCGTCACCTTCTTCGCACCGCCCGACCCGGGCGGGGTCGCCGGCTGGCTGCTGGCCCCGCCCGAAGCCGGGGCCGCCGCCTGGACCGCCGGCGCCCTGCTGGCGGCGGGCACCACCGTCTACGCGGTGGCCGGGCCCCGGAGGTGATGCCCGGCGGGGAGGGGCCCGCCGGGCGCGGCTACTTCGTGATGCCGTGCTCCGCCGCCCAGTCGTTCGCGACGTCCTCGGGGTCCTTCCGGTCCTTGTCCACCAGGCGGTTGAGCTCGGTGAGGTCCTCGGTCGTCAGGACGGCCCCGAGACGGGCGAGCGCCTTGCGGACCGTCGAGTCGGCCTTGCGGTCGGCGATCAGCGGAACGACGTGCTGTCCGGGGATCAGGTTCCGGGGGTCGGTGAGGACGACCCAGCCCTCGGCGGCGATGTCGGTGTCGGTGGTGAAGAGGTTCGCCACGTCCACGTCGCCCTTCTTGAGGGCTCCCTTGACCAACGGGCCCGAGGAGTCGAGGGACTTGAACTCCTTGAACTCCACGCCGTACACGTCCTTGAGGCCCACCGAGCCCACCGTGCGCTTCTTGACCTCGGGGGCCGCGCCGATGACGAGCCTGCCGTTGTGCTTCGCGAGGTCGGCCAGGGACTTCAGGCCGTACTCCTCGGCGGTCTCCTCGGTCACCGCGAACGCGTCCGCGTTCTCCGCCTCGCCGTACGGGAGTATCTGGAGGCCGCGCGGCAGGAGCATCGCGAGGGCGTTCTGCATCGTGCCCTCCTCGGTGGCCGTGGCCCCGGCGTCGAGGTAGTGCAGCAGTGCGCCCTGGTACTCGGGCAGCAGATCGATGTCGCCGCCCTTCAGCGCGGGGATGAGGATCTCGCGGGTGCCCAGGTTGGGGCGGACCTTCGTCTTCACCCCGGACGCTTGGAGCGTCGCGGCGTAGAGGTACCCGAGGACCTGGTTCTCGGTGAAGTTGGCGGTGCCGATGGTCACGCCGCCCTCGCTGGAGCCCCCGCCCCCGCCGCCGGCCCCCTCCCCGTCGAGGGAGGTGATGCCGCTGCTGCACGAGGCGAGCGCGGGGACGGTGGCGGCTGCGAGGAGTCCGCCGAGGAGGTTTCTGCGGTTCATGGGGGGGCTCCTAGGCCTGGGCCCGCGGGGCGGGGCGGTGGCGGAAAAGGACGCGCTGGAGGGCGGAGAGCGCGAGATCGAGGACGACGGCGACGAGCGCCACGAGCACCGCGCCGCCGAGCACCTGCACGAGGTCGCGCTGGGCGAGCCCGTCGAAGACGTACCGGCCGAGCCCGCCGAAGGAGACGTACGCGGCGATGGTCGCCGTCGCGACGACCTGGATGAGCGCGAGCCGGAGCCCGGTCATGATCAGGGGCAGCGCGAGCGGCAGTTCGACCTGGAGGAGGACCTGGTGCCGGCGCATGCCCTGGCCGCGTGCCGCGTCCCGCACCTCGGGGTCGACCGCCGTCATCCCGGCGTAGGTGTTGGTGACGATCGACGGCACCGCGAGCGCGACGAGGGCGATGTAGACCGGCCACATCGACAGGCCGCTGGCGAGGAAGACGAGGACCACGAGCCCGACCGTGGGCAGCGCCCGCCCGAAGCTGGAGAGGTTGATGGCGATGAACGCGCCGCGCCCGGTGTGCCCGATGAGCAGACCGACCGGCAGGGCGATGGCGGCGGCGACGAGGGTGGCGAGCAGCGAGTACTGGAGGTGCTCGGCGAGCCGGTGGCCGATGCCGTCGGAGCCGGTCCACTGCTCGCCGCTGACCAGCCAGGAGCCGAGGCCCGTGAGGAGTTCGTACATGAGGTCAGGCCCCCTGCTTCTGCCGGCGGGTCCACGGCGTCAGGACGTACTGGAGCGTGACGAGCAGGGCGTCCGCGACGAGTGCGAGGAGCAGGGTCAGGACGACGCCGACGATGACGGGGGTGGGGAAGTTGCGCTGGAACCCGTCGGTGAAGAGCTGCCCGAGCCCGCCGTCGCCGATGTACGTGGCCACCGAGACGAGGGAGATCGCCATCACCGTCGCGATCCGTACGCCCGCCATGATCACGGGGAGCGCGAGGGGCAGTTCGACGGTGAGCAGGGTGCGCAGCGGCCGGGAGCCCATCGCCTTCGCGGCTTCCTTCGTCCGGGCGGGGACGGAGTCCAGGCCCTCGACGGTGTTCCGCAGGAGCACGACGAGCGTGTAGATCGTCAGGCCGATGACGGTGGTGGTGCGGGTGAGCCCGCTGACCGGCAGGAGCAGGACGAACACGGCGATGGACGGGATCGTGAACAGGACGTTCGACAGCCCGAGGAGCAGCCCGCGCAGCCTGCGCACCCGGTGGGCCACCACCGCCAGGGGGAGCGAGACGAGCAGACCGAGGAGCACGGCGGTCAGGGCGGCCTGGAGGTGGGAGAGCGTCAGGGCGGTGAGATCGTCGGTGTGGTCGGCTATCCACGACCAGTCGACACTCATGCGGCCACCGTGCTCGCCGCGCTGTGCACCCGGCCCGCGCGGTCGTGGATGTCCTCGCGGGACGTCACACCGGTGAGGACGCCGTCCGCGTCGACCCGGGCGACCAGGCCGCTCGGCGCGGCGATCGACTCGTTGAGCGCGGAGAGGAGCGAGTCGGTGTCCCGCAGGGGCCGGACCGGCATCTCCGCCTCCGTCTCCTGCTCGCGCCAGGCCAGCGGCTTGCGGGCCGCGTCGAGGGCGAGCCGCCAGCGGCCGCCTTCGGGGGCGGGGCCCTGGGCGAGCCCTTCGAGCGTCGTCAGGGACAGCAGCTTCAGGCCGCGCTCCGCGCCGAGGAAGTCCGCGACGAACGCGTCAGCGGGGCGGGCCAGCAGCTCGGCGGGGGAGGCACACTGGACGAGATGGCCTCCGGTACGGAAGACGGCTATCCGGTCCCCGAGCCGTACGGCCTCGTCGATGTCGTGCGTGACGAAGACGATCGTCTTGTTCAACTCTCTCTGAAGTCGCAGCAGTTCGTCCTGGAGCTGGGTGCGCACCACCGGGTCGACGGCACCGAAGGGCTCGTCCATCAGGAGGACCGGAGGATCCGCCGCGAGTGCGCGGGCCACGCCGACGCGCTGCTGCTGGCCGCCGGAGAGCTGGTGCGGGTAGCGCTTCCCCGCGTCGGCGGCGAGGCCGACGGTCTCCAGGAGTTCCGCCGCCCGCGCCCGCGCCTTTCCGCGGCCCCAGCCGAGCAGCAGCGGTACGGTCGCGATGTTGTCCAGGACGGTGCGGTGCGGGAAGAGCCCGGACTGCTGGATGACGTAGCCGATGGAGCGACGCAGCTCGGCGGCGTCCTGCTCCAGGACGTCCCTGCCGCCCACCCTGATCGTCCCGGAGGTCGGCTCGACCATCCGGTTGATCATGCGGAGCGTGGTCGTCTTGCCGCAACCGGAAGATCCGACGAGGACGGTCACGCCCCCTTCCGGCAGGTCGAGCGTGAGGTCGTGCACCGCGATCGTGCCGTTCGGGAAGCGCTTGTGGACCTGGTCGAATTGGATCATGAGGAGTCCCTTGCCCGACTGCATATCGTCATGCAGAGTTCTCGGTGACTGAATAGGTTGTCAATAGGTCGTCGCCGTGCGGGGGTGAATCCCTGGCGGTCAGTGGTCGCAGGACGAGACGGAACGCCCGACAGAGGAGGAATCGCTACTGATGTCGTCCCCTATCCCGGACCGGGCGGCAGGCGGCAACCATGCGGTCGTCGTCCTTGACGGCCGCCGCATGATGGTCGCAGATGTCGTACGCATGGCCGAATCGGTCGCCCGTCCCCTTCCGGCGGCCGACGGCATGAAGCGTGTGGAAGCCTCCTGGAACGCCGCGCGGGAGATCGCTTCGTGGGGCCGCGTCTACGGCCGCTCCACCGGTGTCGGCGCGAACCGGAACGAGACCGTGCCCACGGAGGCGGCCGCCGACCACGGTCTGCGCCTGCTGCGCAGCCACGCCGGGGCGATCGGCGAGGAGCTGCCCGCACGGCAGGTCCGCGCCATGCTCGCCGTCCGCGCCAACCAGCTCCTCGCCGGCGGCGCCGGGCTGCGCCCGACCATCGTCACCGCGCTCTGCGAGGCCCTGGAGACGGGCGCCTACCCGAAGGTCAACGAGTTCGGCTCGGTCGGCACCGGCGACATCGCCGCGCTCGCGCAGATGGGTCTCGCGCTGGCGGGCGAGCATCCCTGGCAGGGCGCCGGGACCGCCCCCGCGCCGCAGTCCCTCGACAACAACGACGCCCTCGCCCTGATCAGCAGCAACGCCCTCACCCTCGGCCAGTCCGCCCTCGCCCTGCACGAGCTGCGCACCCTGATCGCGGCCACGCAGGTGGTGGCGGCCCTGTCGCTGATGGCGATCGACGGCAGCTACGAGGCCTACGCGCTGCCCGTGCACGAGGCACGCCGGCACGCCGGTTCGTACGCGGTCGCGGAGCGGATGAGGCTGCTGCTCGGCGCCCCCGACCGCCCCACGCCACCGCTCGGCCGGATCCAGGATCCGTACGGCTTCCGCTGCGTGCCGCAGATCCACGGGCCCGCGCACGACGCGGCGGACGCGCTCGAAGAGGTCCTCGCGGTCGAGATCAACGCGGCGGCCGAGAACCCGCTGATCTCGGCCGACGATATGGCCGCCTACCACCACGGCGGCTTCTACCTGGCCCAACTCGGCCTCGCCCTGGACCACTTCAGGCTCGCGGTGACCCAGGTGGCCCGCCTGTCCACCTCCCGGCTCTCGACGCTGAACGAACCGGGCTTCACCCGCCTGCGTCCGTTCCTCGCGGACGCCGAGCCGGCCTCCTCGGGCGTGATGATCCTCGAATACGCGGCCGGGGCGGCGCTCGGCGATCTGCGGGCCTTCTCCGCGCCCGCCTCGCTCGGCCACGCGGTGCTCTCGCGGGGGGTCGAGGAGCAGGCGAGCTTCGCTTCGCTGGCGGCCCGGCAGACCCTGCGGGCGTGCCAGGCGTTCCGGCTCGTCGTGGGCTGTGAACTCGTCGCGGCCGTGCGGGCGTTGCGCCAGCGGGAGCTGCGCCTCGACCCGGAGCTGCCGGTCGGCCGCGCCTTCGGGCTCGCGGCCCCGGTGCTCGACGCGGAGCCGGCCGACCGGCCGCTGACGGACGATGTGGACGCGGCGGCCGGGCTGCTCGACCGGTTCGCCGAGCTGGGGGAGGCGTAGGGGCCTGATCCAGACGCAGACCCCCTGGGGCCCGGGTGCTCACCCGAAGGTGAAGACGTAGGCCTGGAGGCCGCTTCGGCGTCGCCCGGGGGCGGGGCCGGCTTGCCCGCGGCCCCGGCGGACCGCCCGGGGCCGCTCTTCCGCCTCCCGTCCCTCCTCAGGAGCGGGTGGCGGTCCCGCAGCCCTCGTCCTCGGCCTCGCGCATGCGTTCCTCCATCGACGTGCTGCGGTCGTACGGGTCGACCACGGCGCCGTCGTCGCCCGCGTCGGCGGCGGTGCGCTCGGAGGGGAACGTGGGGGTCAGATAGCCGGTGTAGGTGTCGCAACCGCCGTTGGTGGTGTCCACCTTGTAGGAGACGAGGGAGA
Organism: Streptomyces sp. NBC_01116; assembly: GCF_041435495.1. Classification (NCBI taxonomy): domain Bacteria; kingdom Bacillati; phylum Actinomycetota; class Actinomycetes; order Kitasatosporales; family Streptomycetaceae; genus Streptomyces; species Streptomyces sp. NBC_01116. The sequence goes on along the minus strand of NZ_CP108644.1, from coordinate 896,734 downwards.
ACGTCCCCGGCTCGATCACGATCTTCGCCGGGTCGTCCCAGCTCATCACCACCTCGCGGCGCACGATGGTCCGCGCGACCTCGTCGCCGTCCCTCCCGGCCCGCACCACGGGGTAGACGTAGGTGATGTCGGTGGACACCTCCACCGCGCCGCGCTCGCCCTCCCGGAAGGTGACCCGGCCGCGGGTCTTGACCACGTCCCCGGCCGGCCGCACGTCGGCGGACCGGAAGCGGCTGAACAGCAGGAGCGGGTCGTTCTCGCGGTCGGGTGCGCGGAGCGCCTTCCCGAGGAAGCCCCGTACGTCCGACTGGTGCGGGTTGATCAGCGCGATGGCCCTGTCCGGCCGCTCACCGCGCAGGACGGCGGGGTCCAGGCTGGACGCGGCGAGGAAGTCCCGGGTCTTCGTGAGCGCTTGTGCGACCTGCGCCCTGTCCATCCAGCCGGTCGCCCGTGCGTCGGGCAGATGGATGCCCGCCGTTCCGTCGCTCCATCGCGCGGCCGGTGAGCCCCTGAACGGCTCGTCCGGGGTGGGGGGCCGCTCCGCCGCCTCCTGCGCGGGCGGCCCGGTCGGGCGCTCCGACTCCGCGGCGAGGGGTGTGGCGCTCGTCCCGTCGCCGTCGTCGAACCAGTCGGAGATCCCCCAGGGGCCGACGGCCACGACCACCACGGCGACGGCGGCCACCAGGCCGAGCACGGCCCAGCCCTTGCCCTTGCGCCGCCGGGCCGGGGTGTACGTCCGCCACCCCTCCGGGCGGCCGGGCTCCTCCTGGAGCCGCTGGGCCACCATCCGGGCCCGCGCCGACGGTTCCTCCGGCGCCCCCGCGCCCCCGGCCTCGGCCTCCTTCAGGAAACGCTCCCACTCCTCGTCCGGTATGGACGCCCCGCCCTTGCTCAACGCACCGCTCCCGTCACGCGTGTTGTGCTCGGTCCCTCCCCAGGTCCGAACGTTGTACGGGGCATCATCACACGGCCCTCCGACACCCGGCGGCGAGCGGTCCGGTCACCGGCCGGGCGCCCCGAAGCGCAGTCCGTCCATGACGAGATCCAGGAGCCGGCCGGCCCTCGGCTCCCAGTCCTCGTGCGGATCGATCTGCCAGAGACCGGCGATGGCGAGGAAGAAGTCGTCCGGGGTCACCCCGGGGCGGACGGCGCCGGCGTCCTCGCAGGCGCGGAGCAGGGTTCCGGCCGCCTCCATGACCGGGGCGGGTCCGGGCTTGGCGGGTCCGCCCGGCGCGCTGGTGACCAGCCGGATCGCGTCCGCCAGACCGGCCTTCGTCAGGGCGAAGCGGGCGAGGCGGTCCATCCACTCGCGCAGGGCCCGTTCGGGCGGGAGCGTCGACAGCAACTCGCCCGCCGCATCGGCGACCTGCCGCATCTCGTAGCGGTAGACCTCCAGGACGAGCGCCTCCCGGTGCGGGAAGTTCCGGTAGAACGTGCCCTGCCCGACGCCCGCCTTCCTGGCGATCGCGCTCAGCGGGGCGTCCGCACGCCGTGTCAGCTCGACCATGGCCGCGCGCAGGATGCGCTCGCGGTTGCGCTGCGCGTCGAGACGCAGGGGAGCGTCCTTCCTCGGCTGCGACACGGATCCTCCTCGCGGGTTCGGCCGAAACCCGTCCTTGTTGACCGGACAACTGTCCGGTACGTTTTCTCCCTTGAGCGGACAACAGTCCGGTTAGGGCTACCTTAGCGCCGGTCGCGTTCGCCGTCCGCCGGTTCGACCGGCCGTCCGCCGGTGGCCCGGTTCCGGCTCACCAGAGACCTTGAGAAGGCTGATCATGGCCCCAGCGCCCTCGTCGACGTCCAGTGCGATCACCCTGAACGTCAACGGCGAGAAGCACCACCTGTCCATCGACCACCGCACCACCCTGCTCGACGCCCTGCGCGAGCGCCTCGACCTCACCGGCACCAAGAAGGGCTGCGACCAAGGACAGTGCGGCGCCTGCACCGTCCTGGTCGACCGGCGGCGCGTCGTCTCCTGCCTCAGCCTCGCGGTCGCGGCCGAGGGACGTGAGATCACCACCATCGAGGGTGTGGCCGGAGACGATGGCCTGCACCCCGTCCAGCAGGCCTTCCTCGACCTCGACGGCTATCAGTGCGGCTACTGCACGCCCGGCCAGATCTGCTCGGCCATCGCCGTCATCGAGGAACACGCGGCCGGCCGGCCGAGCGCCGTCACCGACGACCCGGGGCCCGGGGCGGGGCCGCCACCGCTGACGCCCGACGAGATCCGCGAGCGCATGAGCGGCAACCTGTGCCGCTGCGGCGCCTACGTCTCGATCGTCCAGGCCGTCGCCCGCGCCGCCGAGGCGCACGCCGAGGGCCGGACGGCAGCCACGAAGGAGGCCGCCGCGTGAAGGAGTTCGGCTATCGGCGCGCCCACGACGTCACCGACGCGGTCGCCCTCCTCGCCGCCGACCCGCGGGCGCGGTTCCTCGGCGGCGGCACCAACCTCGTCGACCTGATGAAGTCCGGCGTGGAGCGTCCGGACCGCCTCGTCGACATCCGCGAACTCCCCCTGGACCGCGTCGAACCCACGGCGGACGGCGGCCTGCGCATCGGCGCGACCACCACCAACAGCGATCTCGCCGCCCATCCCGAAGTCCGCCGCCGGTACCCGGCGTTGGCCCAGGCCGTGCTGGCCGGAGCCTCCGGACAGCTGCGCAACATGGCCACCGTCGGAGGCAACCTCCTCCAGCGCACCCGCTGCGGCTACTTCACCGACCTCTCCCAGCCCTGCAACAAGCGGGCTCCGGGCAGCGGTTGCCCCGCCGTCGCCGGCGAGCACCACAACCACGCCGTCCTCGGCGCCTCCGGCCACTGCGTGGCCGTCCACCCCTCCGACATGGGCGTGGCGCTGACGGCGTTCGACGCCGTGGTCTCCTACGAGAGCGTCGACGGGCCCGGCGAGACGCCGTTCGCCGACTTCTACCTCCCCGTCGGGGACACCCCGCACCGGGAGACCGCCCTGCCGCCCGGCGCCCTGATCACCCACGTCAGCCTGCCCGCCGCGCCGGTCGCCGCCCACTCGCGCTACCGCAAGGTGCGCGAACGCGCCTCGTACGCCTTCGCCATCGGCTCCGTCGCCGCGGCGCTCGACATCGAGGACGGCCTCGTACGCGAAGCGCGCCTCGCCCTCGGAGCCGTCGCCTCCCGGCCCTGGCGCGCCCGTGCGGCGGAAGCCGTACTGACCGGCGCACCGGCCGACGGCGCGTCCTTCGCCGCCGCGGCGGACGCCGAACTCGCCGCCGCCCGGCCGCTGCCCGACAACGGATACAAGGTGACCCTCATGCGCAACCTCGTGGTCTCCGTACTCACCGGACTCGCCGCAGGGGACGCCCGATGACGGCCGCCACGCCGGGGCCCCGGGCCGTGCGCGGAGCGGTCGGCGTCGCCCACACCCGTGTCGAGGGCCGCGACAAGGTCACCGGCGCGGCCCGCTACGCGGGCGAGATCCCGTATCCGGACCTGGCCCACGGCTGGCTCGTGCTGTCCACCATCACGCGGGGCCGGATCCTTGACGTGGGGAGCGCCCCGGTCCTCGACATGCCGGGCGTGCTCACCGTGCTGCACCACGGCAACGCCGCCCGGCTGAAGACCGACTTCACCGGCCAGTTCGGCACGCCACCGGACCCGACCTGCGCCGTCTTCCAGAACGACAGGGTGCCGTTCGCCGGCTGGCCGGTCGCGCTGGTCGTCGCCGAGACCCCCGAGCAGGCCCGGGAGGCCGCCGAAGCGCTCGTGGTGACCTACGACCGGGAGCCCCACGACACCGCGCTCGTCGCCGACCACCCCGGCGCCCGCCTCGCCGACTCCCAGACGTCCGCCGGGACGGAGAACGTCGACCTGGAGGAGCGGCTGACCGCGTCCGCCTTCGTGGTGGACGGGCGGTACACCACCCCCGAGGGCCAGCACAGCATGATGGAGCCGCACGCGGCGACCGCCCGCTGGGAAGGCGGCCGGCTGGAGGTCGTCGACTCCAACCAGGGCGCCGGCTGGGTGCAGGGCGAGCTGGCCCGGATGTTCTCGCTCGACGCGTCCTCGGTGCGGGTGCGCTCCGAGCACATCGGCGGCGGATTCGGCAGCAAGGGCCTGCGCGCCCACCAGGTGTCCGCGGTGATGGCCGCGACCGCCCTGCGGCGACCGGTGCGCGTCGTGCTGACCCGGCGTCAGACGTTCTCGCTGGCCGGCTGCCGCAGTCCCACCATCCAGCGGGTGAGGCTCGGGGCGGCTCCCGACGGCCGGCTGCTGGCCCTGGAGCACCTCTCGCTGAACCAGACGTCGACGGTGCACGAGTTCGTCGAGGCCGGCGCGGGCGTCGCCCGGGTGCTGTACGGCGCCGAGGCGCACCGCACCGCCAATCACGTCGTACGGCTCGACGTGCCGTCCCCGACCTGGATGCGCGCACCGGGGCAGGCCCCGGGGTCGTTCGCGATCGAGACGGCCCTCGACGAACTCGCGACCCGCGCCGGTGTCGACCCGATCGAACTGCGCCTGCGCAACGAGCCGGAGACCGGTCCCGTATCGGGGCTCCCGTTCAGCAGCCGCAATCTGGCGGCCTGCTTCCGGGAGGGCGCGCGCAGGTTCGGCTGGGCGGACCGTGACCCGCGCCCCGGCACGCGCCGCGAGGGACGCTGGCTGCTGGGCACCGGCACGGCGGCGGCCTCCTACGGTGCCGGCGCCGCCCCGTCCACCGCCCAGGTCACGGCGGAGGAGGACGGTTCCTTCACCGTACGGATCGCCGCGGCCGACATCGGCACCGGAGCCCGCACCGCGCTCACCCTGGTCGCCGCCGACGCGCTGGAGACCGTACCCGCACGCGTCCTGGTGCGCGTCGGCGACAGCGACTTCGGCCCCGCGATGATCGCCGGCGGCTCCATGGGCACCCGCTCCTGGGCCTGGGCGGTCACCGCCGCCGCGGCCGAACTGCGGGAACGGCTCGCGGCGACCGCGGTGATCCCCCCGGAGGGGATCACCGTGCGGTCCGACACCACCGGGGCGATCGGGGACCTCGCGCGGAAGGAACGGCACTCCTACGGGGCCCAGTTCGCCGAGGCCGCCGTCGACACCGCCACCGGCGAGGTCCGGGTGCGCCGCATGCTGGGCATCTTCGCCGCGGGCCGCATCGTCAATCCGCTCACCGCCCGCAACCAGCTCGTCGGCGGGATGACCTGGGGCATCTCCATGGCCCTGCACGAGGAGGCGGTCCGCGACCGGAACAGCGGCGGCCACTACGCCCCCGACCTCGCCGGCTACCACGTGGCCACGCATGCCGACGTCCCGGAGATCGAGGCGGACTGGGTGGAGGACGACGACCCGGACGATCCGGTCGGCATCAAGGGCGTCGGGGAGGTCGGCATCGTGGGCGCGGCGGCGGCCATCGCCAACGCGGTCTGGCACGCCACCGGCGTCCGTCACCGGGATCTGCCGATCCGACCCGGCCGGGTCCTCGCGGCGACGGTGCCGGGCCCCGCCGGGGGAGCGGCGGACCCGGGCGCCTGACCGGAGGCCCGCCCGTCCACCGGGAACCGTGCCCGGAGTCCCACCGGGACCGGAGGGCCGTCATCCGGTCCCGAGTCCCCCGCGGATCTGCTCGACGACGGCGCCGACGAGCAGGTCGAACTGCTCGTCCGCGGTGGGGAGGGGCAGGGCGGCGGCCTCCCGGAGGGTGGGGATGTCGAGGTCGGCGTGGGCGGTGAGCCAGTGGTCGGGGACGAGTGTGTTCCGGTCGTCCCCGGTCCGGCCGACGGGCCCGTCGACCACGAGGGCGAAGGACAGCACGAGCAGGGAGAGCTGGCGGTGCGCCGCGAGCGCCGCCGGGAGGTCCAGGCCGACGTCCCGCAGCAGCCGGAGGAAGCGGTCCAGGTTGAGCAGGCGGTTGGGGTGCACCGAGGCCGGGGCCGTGTCCTCGTCCAGCGAGACCAGCAGGGCGCGGGGCCAGCGGCGATAGAGCGCGCGCAGGGACCGGGCGTAGTCGCCGACGGAGTCCTCCCAGGCCGCGGGGTCGAGCGGCGGCGGGTTCCAGGAGGTCAGCATGAGGTCGACGGCCAGGCTGACGACTTCGCCGCGATCTTCGACGTAGTTGTACAACGCCCTTACGGTCACTTCCAGTTCGGCGGCGAGGGCGCGCATGGTGACGGACGGGAACCCTTGGGAGCCTGCCATCTGAAGAGCCTTGGCGGCGATGATCTCGCGGGTGAGCACGGGGCGGCCCTTGCGCGTGGCGGGTCGGCGGCGAGGCGTGGCAGGCATGGCGACAGCGTACGGTCCCGCTTGAACTTCACGCATGTTGACTTTAACGGCGGGTGCGGCCAGGCTGGCCGGGCACGGGCCGTCCGGGCCCGTCCGCCCGCTCTCGCTGCGCGGGCCTGTGTGCGCCCCCGACGCTCGGAAGCCGGTTTCCGCATGCCTCCTGCTCAGAAGTCCCGCCGCCTTCCGCCGCTGAGCGGGGTCCTGGTGCTCGTGATGGCCTCCACGGGCCTGGTGGTCGTCGACCTGACGATCGTGGCCATCGGGCTCCCGCTGATCAGTGCCGACGTCGCGGACGGAGCCTCGGCCGAGTCGGTCGTGGTGACGTACATGGTCGCCATGGGCGCGCTCACCCAGGTCGTCGGAAGCCTGTCGGACCGGTGGGGCCGGCGGACCCTGTTCCTCGCCGGGATCGCCGTGTTCACCCTGGCCTCCCTGGCCGCGACCGTGGCGCCGGACCTGCTGTGGCTCAACGCCGCCCGGGTGGTCCAGGGGGCGGGAGCCGCCGCGATCATGGTGAACGGCGTTCCGTTGCTCTCCGACCGTTACGCGGGCGGGGAACGCGACCTCGCGATCGGCGCCTGGGGCTCGTTCGCGACGGCGGCGGGCCTGCTCGCACCGACCCTCGGCGGTGTGCTGGCCGAGACCTTCGGCTGGCGGGCGGTCTTCGCGGTCAACCTGCCCCTCGGCGTGGCCGCCTGGGTGCTGGCCCGACGCGTGCTGCCCCGCTCCGCGGGGACTTCGGGGGAGGGGCGGACGGACTGGCTCGGCAGCCTGCTGCTCATGCTCGGCCTCGGCACGGCGACGCTGCTGATGCTCCGCCCCGGCGACGCGGTCTGGTCCGGGCAGGAGACCGCCGTGCTGCTCACCGCCGGCCTGGCGCTGGCCGCCTTCCTGGCCGTACAGCTCCGGGCCCCCGCGCCGACCCTGGAGCTGCGGATGTTCGGCCGGCCCGCGTTCTCCGGCGCGATGCTGGCCGTCCTGCTCTCGCGCGTCCTGACCATCGGCGGCTCGGTCTACCTGGTGCTGTACTTCTCCGACGGCCTCGGTCTGAGCCCGACCGCGGCGGGACTGCTGATGACCCCGATCTTCCTCGCCCAGATCGTCATGGGCATGGTCGGCTCCAAGCTGATCGGCAACCGGGCGCCCGGCCCGGTCATCGCCGTCGGCTACGCGCTCAAGGGCGTCGGCCTCGCCGCTCTGGCGTTGCTGATCACCCCCGGCACCCCGTGGTGGGTGCTGCTGGCGCCGCTGCTCGCCTGGGGAGCGGGCGGCGGGATCGCCGGCGCGCCCGTCATGGCCGTCGCCGTGCGGGTCACGGCCCCCGAACGGGTCGGCATGGTCTCCGGGACCGTCGCCACCCTCGCGTCCCTCGGCGCGGGGGTCGGCACCGCCGCGCTCGGCGCGGTCTTCGCCCGCCACGGCGGCCCCGGCGCCGAGGCCGTCACCGACGGCGCCCGGGTCGTCCTGGGCGCGTCCGCGGCGCTCGCGGCCGTCGCCGTGCTGACCACGCTCACGCTCATCGGACCGCGCCGCGTGCCACGCCCCGACCCCGGCGAGTGAGGGCCGGCGGGCGGTCCGGCCGGGGGCGGGGCGCGCGGGCCTCACGCACCATGGCGTCCAGCGCGCCACGCTCGTACGTCCGCACCTCCGTGCCGGGCCGGAACGAGCGATCCGGCGTACGCACAGCCCGTATCCCGTATCCCGTATCCCGGAGAGACGAGCGGTCCCGCACACGTTTGGCGGGGCCGTTCGGGGTCACTCCCCTACAGCGGCGCGAACCACCGCGAGCGGGACCGCCCCGCGTGAGTGACCCTGGAGTGCGCGCCGAGACCGAGGAGGCACGGACCGTCCGACGAGGGAACGACCGCTGACCGCACAGGGAGACACGATGCGTGACGTACGCAGGATTCTGCGGGCCAAGGTGCTGAAGGCCCGAGGACTGGCCACGGAATCGGACGGCAAGGCGCTCGACGACCAGGACCGCAGGGACGAGGGCCGGCGGCAGCAGGCCGAGGCGCGCCGCCACGAGCAGCGGGACCGGCCCGACGGGCGTCCGGGCCGTTGAGCGGACAAGGGGTCCGGGCACCCGGGGGCGAGGACGGCCCGGTGACGCGGCAGACCCCGTCGGACGCGTCCGGCAGGGCCGCGCGGCCGGGCGCGGAAGCACCCCGGCCGGGCAGGGTGCTGTGTCTTCCCGGCGTCTACCGGCCGCAGACCGACACGCTTCTCCTCGCCCTGGCCATGCGCCATGAGGGGATCGGCCCGGGCACGGATCTGCTGGACCTCTGCACCGGGAGCGGCGCGCTGGCCCTGCACGCCGCCCGGCTCGGCGCCCGCGTCACCGCGGTGGACATCAGCCGCCGGGCCGTGGCCTCAGCACGGCTGAACACCGCGTTCGCCCGGCTGCCCGTCACCGTGCGCAGGGGTGATCTGCTCGGGGCCCTGCCGGGCCGGACGTTCGACGCGGTCGTCAGCAACCCCCCGTACGTTCCCGCTCCCGGCCTGTCGGTGCCGTGGCACGGGGCCGGCCGCTCCTGGGACGCCGGCCCCGAAGGGCGGGTGGTCCTCGACCGGATCTGCGACGACGCCTTCGCCGTGCTGCGCCCCGGCGGTCTGCTCCTGCTGGTCCAGTCGGCACTGAGCCGCCCCGAGGAGACGGTCGGCCGGCTGTCCGCGGCCGGGCTGGACGTCTCCGTGACCGACCGGGTGACGATCCCGTTCGGACCGGTCACCCGCGGCCGGGCCGCCTGGCTGCGGGCCCGGGGCCTGCTGCCCGACCGGCTGGACCGGGAAGAGCTGGTGGTGATCCGTGCCCGGAAGGAATGAGAGGCCGCGACGCGTGGTGCTGAACCGGGAAGGCCCCATCCTGGTGGAAGGGCCGGTCGAGGTCGTGGGCGACGACGGTACGACGGCCCGGTCCGACCGCTTCGTGGTCGCGATCTGCACCTGCCGCCGCAGCCGCGCCCACCCCTGGTGCGACACCAGCCACCGCCGCCGCCGCGACCTGGCCGGGCCCTCCGGGGCGGCCCCGCCCCGCGACCGACGGCCCCAGGACGGCGAGGAGGAGACCCGACCGTGACGACACCGGCCACCGATCCCCGTGGAACCATCTCCCGCGAGAGCCCCGCGGCCCCTCCCGGGCTTCCCCGGGCCCGCGGGCCCCTGAGCGAGAGCGTCCTCGCCGTGCTGACGGGCGCCGGCACCCGCCTGCCCCCGGCCGGCGCGGTCCACGCCTCCGACCCGTACGGGGACGACCTGCACCTGCTCCTGTACGTCCTGTACGAGCTCCACTACCGGGGGTTCGACGGCGTGGACGAGCGCCTGGAGTGGGACCCCGCCCTGCTCGGCGTGCGCGCGGCCGCCGAGGACGTCTTCCTGGATGCCCTGCGCCGTGACAGCGGCCCGGGCGGGAAGGACGTGGCAAAGGCGGTCGACGCGCTCCAGCTGGAACCCGTCGGGGACGACGGCCACAGCGTCAGCCACCACCTCCAGCGGGAGGGGGAGCTGTGGCAACTGCGCGAATACGCGGCCGTGCGCTCCCTCTACCACCTCAAGGAGGCCGATCCGCATCTGTGGGTGGTGCCCAGGCTCCGGGGCCGGGCGAAGGCGGGCATGGTCGCCATCGAGTTCGACGAGTTCGGAGCGGGCCGGGCCGAGAACATCCACGCCCAGCTCTTCGCCGACCTGATGACCGACCTCGGCCTCGACGCCCGCTACGGCCGCTACCTCGACGCCGCGCCCGCGCAGGCCCTGGCCACCGTCAACCTGATGTCCCTGTTCGGGCTCCACCGGCGGCTGCGCGGCGCGCTGGTCGGGCACTTCGCCACCGTGGAGATCACCTCGTCCCCCGGATCGAGGAGGCTGGCCGAGGCACTGCGCCGGGCGGGCGCCGGAACCGCGGCCCAGCGGTTCTACGACGAGCACGTGGAAGCCGACGCGGTCCACGAACAGGTGGTGCGCCACGAGGTGATCGGCGGCCTGCTGGAGGACGAGCCCGCTCTGGCGGCCGACATCGTCCTGGGCATCGAGGCGACCGGCCACCTGGAGGGCCTCCTCGGGGACCACCTGCTGGCCGCGTGGCGCGAGGGGCGCTCCGCCCTGCGCACACCGCTGACGCGGCCCTGAGGAGGGGCGGGACCCAGAGCCGCCGAGGTGCCGACGGCATGATCAGAACCCCTGCTCATCCCCTGATCTGTCCAGGGCTAGCCCTCGGAGCTGTCCGCATCCGAACCCGTCAGGGGGCTCCCTGGAGCACTCCGTCGCGCACCCGCTCGCAGGACTGACTGAGCAGCCGCGACACGTGCATCTGCGAAATGCCCAACTGCTCGGCGATCCGGACCTGGGTCATGTCCTGGAAGTAGCGGAGGTACAGGATGGTCCGCTCCCGCTCGGGAAGCCCCCGCAGCCCCGGCTTGACGGCCTCGCGGTCGACGGCGACGTCCAGCGCCGCGTCGCAGGAGCCCAGCCGGTCGGCCAAGGGCGAGCCGCCCTCGACGCCCGCGGGCTCGGCGTCCAGCGAGATGGCGCTGTAGCTCTCCAGGGCCTCCAGACCCAGCAGCACGTCCTCCTCGCCGAGCCCGGTGGCCGAGGCGAGGTCGGCACAGGTCGGGGCCCCGGCCCCACTCCTCTGCGCCAGCTCGCGCCGGGCCACCCGCACCCGGTTGCGGAGGTCCTGGACGCGGCGCGGGACATGGACGTCCCAGGTGTGGTCACGGAAGTGCCGCTTCAGTTCCCCGGTGACGGTGGGTACGGCATAGGTCTCGAAGGCCTTGCCCCGCTCCGGGTCGTAGCGGTCCACCGCCTTGACGAGCCCCATCGCGGCCACCTGCCGCAGATCGTCCATGGCTTCGCCGCGGTTACGGAAGCGGGTGGCGATCCGGTGGGCCATCGGGAGCCAGGTGCAGATCGTCTCGTCGCGCAGCGCGTCCCGCTCGGGCCCCGGAGGAAGCGCCCGGAGCCGCTGGAACGCCCGGTCGGGCGACCGGGGGCCCGTGGCGTGGTCGGGACCGGGGGCGGCTGCAGCCTGCATGGGTGGTCACTCCTCGTCGACGATGAGGTCGGTCAGCCGCAGGATGATCACCGGGCGGGACGAAGGCGCCGCCCGGAATCCCACGGGCGCGCCTCTTGTCCGAAGCACACAAAACACCCCATACCCGAGGAAATAACCACTAAACTTGGACAGCTGTACAGGGCCGACGAATCGGTCCGCGTGTCAGCCGGAGAGCGACGCCGGTCGGTATCCGTGAGCCGTGGCGTCCACATCGAAGATCGCCGCGCCCGCCGTGCTCACCCGTTCCTCCCGCCGCTCACCCGCTGCCCCCGTCGTCAGGCTTCGCCCCCCTGGATGTCCGCCTCGTCCGTGACATGCACGGCCGCTTCCTCCGCCGAGGCGGCGCCGCCGTCGATGCCCACGTCCTCGGCGTAGACGTCGTTCTCCCGCCCGGTCGCGTCGTCCGCGCCACTGAGCCGGCCTGCCCGGGGCTCGACGGTGGACCCTTCCCGGGGCTCTCCCTCGCCCTCGGCGAGGTCGCCGATGCCGTCGCCGACGGGCTGCTCCACATCGTCGACCTCCTGGGCGAGCCGCTGGTCCAGCGATTCGCCGCGGCGCTCCTCCGCCCCCGTCGTGCCGAACTTGGTCACCCCCAGGGGGCGTTCGGGAGGGCTGTAGCCCTCTTCCATCTGGTCGTCCAGATCCCGTTCGCCGAGCGTGTTCTCCAGGTCGAGCTCATCGTTCGGCGGAATCCGGCCGTCGTCGTCCTGCGGCTGGTACACATCGTCGCCGCGTGCGTCTGCGGGCATGTCCTGCTCCTCCGTCGTACGTGCGGCCGTCCGGCCCGGATGGTGATGGGCGTCAGCGTCCGAGGGCCTTGCGGAGCTCTTCCTTGTTCATGGAGGAACGCCCGTCGATGTTCTTCTTCCTCGCCTCCGCGTACAGCTGGTCCTTCGTGGGACCCTGCGCGCCCTTGTGGGAGCGTTCGCCGCCGCGTTCGTAGGCGGACTTCGCGTCCTGCGTCGACGTCCTGCTCGCCGTCCTCGACTCGCCGGACCGGGCGCGCTGCTTGTTGACGGTCCGGGCCGCGATCTCCTTCGCACGACCCTTCGACGCGCCCTGTTCCTCCTGGCTCTCCTTGATGTGCTCGTACTGCCGCTCACGCTTCTTGCTGGATCCGGCCGGCATGGCGTACTCCTCACTACGTCTCGGGGGACGCCCCACGCGTTACCCGTACGGATCCCACTAAACAGCGCACCCCGGCACCTCGCTCCCGGACGCGTGCAACGGAGTAGCGCCGCTGAACTCGGCGGACGGCGCCGACGGCTGCTTTCCCAACCGGTCGGCGCCTGAGCTCCGCGTACGCCGGATACCTGCTGCTGGAGTACCCCCACTGCAGAGGCCAAACATGCCCCGGCCGACGACCGGCCGTACGTGTCCGTCCTCAGCTCACGGACGGGGGCGCAGACCGGGGCCGCCGGTCGCAGGGGTGCCGGAGACGCTGCCGACCAACTGCGCACAGAGGTCGCGGAGTTTCACATTGCGGTGCTGCGACGCGGTGCGCAGGGTCCTGAGTGCCTCTTCCGGGCCGCAGCGGCGCTGGTTCATGACGATCCCGGCCGCCTGGTCGATCACGGCGCGTGACTGGAGGGCGGCCTCCAGGTCGGCGGTGAAGGTCCGGGTGTCCGAGAGCCGCTGGGCGAGCGCGACAGCCCCCGTCGCCTGGGCGGCGAGGGCGCGCAGCCCGCTCAGATCGGCGTCCGCGAAGCCGTTCTCCTTGGGCGAGTAGAGATTCAGGGCGCCCGCCGTGTGGGAGTGGGCCGCGATCGGCAGGGACAGCGACGACAGGGCCCCGGCGGCGACCGCGAAGGCGGGGTAGCCGTTCCACCGGTCCTCCACCCGCATGTCGCTCACATCGACCTCGTGCCCCTCGCGCAGCGCCTCCAGACAAGGGCCGTCGTCCTGCCCGTACTGGGCCTCGTCCAGCGGTGGGGCGCTGATGCCCGCGCTGGCCACGGTGAGGGGGCGGTTCTCACGCTCCAGAGTCACCCCGCAGCCGTCGGCCGTGGGGGACATGAGCAGGGCGCTCCGGGCCAGCGCCCGGAGGAAGTCGTCCAGCGTGTCCGTCTCCAGCAGGAGGGAGACGAGGTCGGGCGGCCCCGGCGTGAGCCCTCCGTCATCGGTCATGGTCGCTCCCTTCCCGGCCTGAATCCTGGGACCAGCATGGCACTGTACGGGCCCGGCCGCGCCGCTCCCTCCGGGCGCGGACTCCGCCCCGCGTCTGTCGCCGCCCAACAGGTGTCGCGCGTCGCGGAGCGGGCATACGCGGCGTACGCAGGTCAGGAAGTGGCCGCGCACTCAGCCCTGCTTCCCTGGAGTGCCCATGTTCCTGCTCAGCTATCACCTCGACGCCGCGCACCTGGTCGTGGAACTCGGCACCGTGGTCGACCTCGACAACGAGGCGGCGATCGAGCGCGAGATCGTCCGTCTGCTCCCGTGCTGCGGGCCCCGGGCGATCATCGTGGACATCCGCACCCCCCTGCTCACCCCTCGCGCCCTCGGGCTCCTCCTGCGGGTACGGGGCCAGGCCGAGGAGCGCGGCGTCTCGATGGCGGTGGTGGCCGGGTACGAGAAGGCCCGAGAGGTGCTGAGCGCCGCCGGCCTCCACCGCGTCCTGCGGGTCGCCTCCTCCCTCCCGGGCGCGGAGCTGCGCAACCGGGGGTGCCGGCCGGTGCCCGAGGCGTCCCGGAACGGGAAGCCCGGCGACCGGCGGAGCGCGCCGCAGACCGCCGGGGCCTCGCAGCGTCCGCTCGGCCCGTACGCCGACACCTCGCGGCCCCGTTTCCCCGGGGAGGGCTGACGGCCGGAGCCGATGGCCGGAAAGTGACGGAGGGTCGGCTCCGAGGGCGGAACCCCCTGCTGAGGTGCGGTCCCCACGTGCTGCGGCGCTTTCGGGCCCGGTCGGGCCGGCTTCACGACACCGGGCCGACCGCGCCGGACGACAGGGCATAATGGAGCGCTGGAGGTCAGGAAACGGCCCATGAGAATTCTTCCTGCCTCCGTGGAGTCTCCCGTGAACATCTGCCCTCGTGGCCGCGCCGCCCTTACGGCCCCGGTCCTGCCTCCGGCCGCCGGCGCTTCCGGAGCCGCGCACCCGTCCGTACGGGCGCCCCGCAGCCGGCCACCCGCGACGCGATCCCGCCCCGCAGGCGCACCGCCGACAGCCCTTCCCCTTGCGGCCGTTGGCGTGCCCACTCTCCAGCGGCCGTCCCGCAGCGACGCCTGACCTTCTCACCGCCCCACGCCCGGAGCCGGTGCGTAGGTGGCGGCTGCCCCTTCCCGGCGGCCCGGACCGCGCCGCTCAGCTCTGCCCCGCCCCTTTTCCGCGGTGGGTCACCGCCCAGAACGAGATGATCATGACTGACAGGCCCGTGGCCGAGGCGCCGGACACGACCGCGCTGCTCCTGGATACGGCGTCGCTGGACGAGTTCCTGCGCGCCCTCGCCCGCAGCGCCCTCGCCCTGGTGGAGGAGGCCGACGGCTGTGGCATCACGCTGGAGCGGCTCGGGCGTCCCGTCACCGTGTCCAGCGTGGGGGCCAGCGCCACGAAGCTGGACGAGGCCCAGTACGGGCAGGACGACGGCCCCTGCCTCCAGGCGATGCGCACCGGCCGCGAGGTCAGCGTGCCCGACACCCTGCGGGAGAGCCGCTGGGCCGACTACCCCGCCTACGCCGCCGTCTGCGGAGCCCGCTCCTCGCTGTCGTTGCCGATCGCGCCGCACAGCCACACGGCCGGGGCCCTCAACCTGTACGCGCCCGTTCCGCACGCCTTCGACACGGTCGACCTGACGGCGCTGAGGCTGCTCACCGCACAGGCGACCGGGGCGATCGCGCTGGCCCAACGCATAGCGGACACCGAGGAGTTCGCCGCGGACCTGGAGGCCGCCCTGCGCTCACGCACCGTCATCGACCAGGCGATCGGCGTGGTCGTCGGGCAGCAGCGCTGCACCCCGGAGAAGGCGTTCGACGTCCTGCGCACCGCCTCGCAGCACCGCAACATCAAACTGCGCGAACTCTGCGCCGAGTTGATATCCAGCATCACCGGCGAGGCCCCGCCCGAAGGGCGCATCCGGCCCCGGGCCTGACACCCTCGGGCCCCCGGCCCGGGTGACTCCGTTTGAACACCGGCACACGGGTAGACGGCGCAGGTCCCCGCCGGTCGAACGGAAGGAAGAACCCGTGTCCCGGGATCAGCGCAAGAACATCTTCATCATCGGAATGGACGAGGCGAACCTGCGAACGCTGGAGGCCGTTCCGGACGCCCGCCACCACCGCCTCCACCCCCTGCTCAGCGTCAAGGAGCTGCAGGAGGACGAGACCACCGTCGACGAGCTGCTGACCCGCGCCCGCGCCGTCCTCGACGCGCACGAGGGAGGCATCGACGCGATCGTCGGCTACTGGGACTTCCCCGTGAGCACTCTCGTACCCCTGCTGAGCAGGGAGTACGGCACGACGAGCACCAGCCTGGAATCCGTCGTCAAGTGCGAGCACAAGTACTGGAGCCGGCTGGAGCAGCAGAAGGTCACCGACGCGTACCCCCGCTTCGGCCGGGTGGACCTGGACAGCGACGATCCGCGACCGCCGGACGGCGTGAACTTCCCCATGTGGCTCAAGCCCGCCCTGGCCTACTCCTCCGAGCTGGCGTTCGGCGTCTCGGACATGACGGAGTTCCGGTCGGCGGTCACGGAGATACGCGAGGGCATAGCCCGGGTGGGGAAGCCTTTCGAGGCCATACTCGACCTTCTGGAACTCCCGCCGGAAATGGCGGGGGTCGGCGGGCAGGTCTGTCTGGCCGAAGAGGCCATGACGGGTATCCAGGTGGCTGTCGAGGGATACGTCCACCGCGGCGAGGTCACCGTCTACGGCGTGCTCGACTCGATCAACTACCCCGGCTCCTCGTCCTTCCTGCGCCACCAGTATCCGAGCACCCTCCCGGCCCCGGTGATCCAACGGCTGCACGAGGTCAGCGAACGCACCATGCGGCAGATCGGCATGGACGCGGCGACCTTCAGCATCGAGTACTTCTACGACCCGAAGACCGCCGACATCAGCCTGCTGGAGATCAACCCCCGGCACTCCCAGTCGCACGCGGAGATGTTCGACTTCGTCGACGGCGTGCCCAACCACCATCGGATGTTCCGGCTCGCCCTGGGCGGCGACCCGTCCCTGCCGCCCGGCGGCGGCCGCTACAAGGTGGCCGCCAAGTGGTACTACCGCTGGTTCGGCGAGGGCCGGGTCCACCAGGTGCCGACCGCCGAGGACATCGCCGCCATCGAGCGGGAGATCCCGGGCGTCCGGATCGACATGGTCCCCTCCGAGGGGCAGCGGCTCTCCTCGGTCAAGGGCCAGGACAGCTACAGCTACGAACTCGCCCACATCTTCACCGGCGGGGACGACGAGGACGACCTGCGCCGCAAGTTCGACGCCTGCGTCGCCGCCCTCGGCCTGAGCTTCGACGAGACGCGACCGGGCGGGCACGGCCGGAATTCTTCGTGACGCCCCGGGTACCCGCCCCCACCGGACCCGACGTCAGGAAGGACCCTGCCACCCGTATGCGATTCGTCGAGAACCTTCCGTACGAGACGGGGGAAGAGGACCATGTCACCATCACCATGGCGGACGGGGTGCGCCTGTCGGCCAGGATCTGGCGGCCCACCTCCTCCGACGGGGACCCGGTCCCCGCTGTCGTGGAGTGCATCCCCTACCGCAAGAACGACCTCACCTCGACCCGCGACGCCATCCACCATCCGTACATCGCGGGCCACGGCTACGCCTGCGTACGCGTGGACCTGCGAGGGACGGGGGAGTCGGAGGGCGTGCTCCTGGACGAGTACCTGGAGCAGGAGCAGAGCGATGCCGAAGAGGTGCTGGCCTGGGTCGCCGCGCAGCCCTGGTGCGACGGGAGCACCGGCATGATGGGCATCTCCTGGGGCGCCTTCGCCGCGCTCCAGACGGCGGCCCGGCGCCCCGAGAGCCTGAAGGCCATCGTCATCGCCTCGTTCACCGACAACCGGTACGCGGACGACATGCACTACCTCGGCGGCGCCATGCTCTCCGACAACCTCGCCGAGGCCGGGACCATGTTCGCGTACGCCACCTGCCCGCCCGACCCCGCCCTCGTGGGGGAGCGGTGGCGCGACATGTGGCGGGAGCGGCTGGAGGCCGCCCGCCCCTGGGTCCTGGAATGGCTCCGCCACCCGCGCCGCGACGCCTACTGGCAGCACGCCTCCCTCAACGAGGACTATGCGCGGCTGCGCTGCCCCGTCCTCGCCTCCAGCGGCTGGGCGGACGGCTACTCCAACGCCGTCACCCGGCTCCTGGCCAACGTGGACGTCCCCCGCAAGGGACTGATCGGACCCTGGTCCCACACCCTGCCGCACCTCGGCGAGCCCGGTCCGGCCATCGGCTACCTCCAGGAAGTCGTCGCGTGGTGGGACCACTGGCTCAAGGGCGTCGACAACGGGGTGATGGACGGGCCGATGCTCCGGACCTGGATGCAGGACAGCGTCCCGCCTTCCACCTCGTACCAGGAGCGCCCCGGCCGCTGGGTCGCCGAGCCCTCCTGGCCCTCGCCGCGGGTCACGGAAGTGGTGCACCCGCTGCGCGGCTCCGTCATCGTGACGGCGGACGCGGCGGAGGCGGCCCCGCCCGGCCGTGACCGTACGGTCCGGTCGCCGCTCTCCGTCGGCCAGTTCGCCGGCAAGTGGGCCTCGTACAACGCCCCGCCCGACCTGCCCTACGACCAGCGCGAGGAGGACGGCGGCTCCCTGGTCTTCGAGACCGAACCGCTCGCCGAGCGCCTGGAGATCCTCGGCTCGCCCTCCGTCGCCCTGGAGGTCTCCGCCTCCGCCCCGGTCGCCCAGATCACGGCCAGGATCTCCGACGTCGCCCCCGACGGCAGCGCCACCCGGGTGACGTACGGCGTGCTGAACCTGACCCACCGCGAGAGCGACGAGCACCCCGAACCACTGGAGCCCGGCCGGCGCTGCCGGGTCCGCATCCCGCTGAACGGGGTCGCGCAGGCGTTCCCGCCCGGCCACCGCGTCCGGCTCTCCCTCTCGACCTCGTACTGGCCCCTGGTGTGGCCGGCGCCGGAACCCGTCCTGCTCACCGTCCACGAGGACGGCGGTGCGCTGACTCTTCCCGTACGCCCCATCGAGGAGCCCGACGGCATGCCCCAGGCGGACTTCGGGGAGCCGGAAGGCTGCCGGCCGCCCCCCGTCACCCGGCTGACCGAGCCCGAGCAGGCGTGGAACGTCTCCAGGAGCCTGGTGGACTACCACTCGGCCCTCGACATCGTGAAGGACCGGGGCATGCAGCGGTACGAGGAGAACGGCATCGAGGTGGGGCTGCGGGCCTGCGAGAAGTACACGTCCGTGGCCGACGACTTCACCTCCCCGAGCGCCCGGTCCGCGTGGACCATGCGGTTCTCCAGGCCCGGCTGGGACGTCCGGGTCGAGACGAGCACCGTCCTGACGGCGGACGCGGACGCGTTCACCGTCGACGCCACGCTGGACGGTTACGAGGGCGGTCGGCGGGTCTTCTCCCGCACCTGGAACGAGACCGTTCCCCGGGATCTGGCCTGATGACCCGCAGGGGAGGACGAGGCCGGACGTGACGATCACCACCGAGGGCGCGGTGTACGGGTGCCTCGGCATCGGGGCCCTCCTCGCCGCGGTGCTGCCCCGGCTGCTCTCCCGTCTGCCGGTCTCCGTGCCGATCGTCTTCCTGGCCGCCGGAGTGGCCCTCTACCTGACGCCGCTGCCGCTGCCGGAGATCGACCCGGTCGCCGACCGCCTCTGGGTGCACCACCTCAGCGAGCTCTGTGTGATCGTCTCGCTGATGGGAGCGGGGCTGGCCATCAACCGCCCCTTCGGGTGGAGGCCCTGGGCCTCTGCCTGGCGGCTCCTCGGGCTGGCGATGCCCCTGACGATCGGGGCGACGGCGCTGGCCGTGTGGGGACTGCTCGGCTGGCCGGTGTCCGTGGCGCTCCTGGTGGCCGCGGTCCTCGCGCCGACGGACCCCGTGCTCGCCTCCGAGGTGCGCGTGGGGGAGCCGTCCGCCGAGAAGAACGACGAGGACGAGGTCCGCTTCGCGCTGACGAGCGAGGCCGGACTCAATGACGGCCTCGCCTTTCCGTTCGTCCTCGCGGCCATCGCGCTGGCCGCCGCGGGGGAGAGCTGGACCGGGGGCTGGCTGAGGCACTGGGTCTGGAGCGACGTGCTCGTACGGACCTCCGTGGGTGTGGCGGCGGGCCTCGCTATCGGCCTCCTGCTGGGGCGGCTGCTCTTCCGGTCCCGCGCCGGATCGCTGCGGCTCGCCGAACAGGGCGAGGGGTTCGTGGCGCTGGCGGCGACCTTCCTGGCCTACGGCCTCACCGAGGCTCTGCACGGCTACGGCTTCCTCGCGGTCTTCGTCACCGCGTGCACCCTGCGCCGGTCGGAGCACAGCCACGGCTACCACCAGGTGATGCACGCCTTCGTCGAGCAGATCGAACGCCTGCTGATGGCCCTGCTGCTGTTCGGCGTGGGCGCCTATGTGGCCTCGGGCGGACTGGCCGCGCTCACCTGGAGGGGTGCGGCGGTCGGCGTGCTGCTGCACCTCCTCATCCGCCCGGCCGCCGGCCTGCTCGCCCAGCTGCGGGGCCCGGGCCGGCCGAAGGAGCGCGCGGCCGTCGCCTTCTTCGGGATCCGGGGCATCGGCTCGCTCTTCTATCTCGCCTACGCCTTCGGGGAGGGGGACTTCGGCCCGTTGGAGAGGGAGATATGGGCGGTCGTCGTCTTCGCCGTCCTGATCTCCGTGGTGGTCCACGGGGTAGCGGCGGCCCCGGTGACCTCCTACCTCGACCGCCGCTCGGCCGAGTCCTCCCGACGCGATGCCCGCACGGGCCCCGGCCCCGGGAGCGGGTGAGCCGTGTCTCACCGGGGCCCCACGACTTGTCTATGCAACGAGTTGCATACGAGGATCGCGGTATGGCCCTCGACCACGCGATCCTCGTCTCCCTGCTGGAGAAGCCCGGCTCCGGCTATGAGCTGGCGCGGCGGTTCGAGCGGTCCATCGGGTACTTCTGGACCGCCACCCACCAGCAGATCTACCGCGTGCTCGGGCGGATGGTGACCGACGGCCTGCTGCTGGTCCGCGAGGTGCCGCAGCAGAGCCGGCCGGACAAGAAGGAGTACTCGGTCACCGGGCCCGGCCGCGCGGCCCTCGCCGCATGGCTGCACAAGCCGATCGAGCCCGAGAGCCTCCGGCACGACCTCGCCGTGAAGATCCGGGGCGCGGCCTTCGACGACCCGGCCGCCCTGATCCGCGAGGTCGAGCGGCACCACCTAGTCCACCGGGACCGGCTCGCGCACTACCTCGCCGGGGAACTGCGCGACTTCACCGGGCCCGACGCCCCCGCGCCCGCGGACGCGGGCCAGGAGCTCCAGCACGTCGTGCTGCGCGGCGGCATCGCGTACGAGCGCATGACGATCGCCTGGCTCGACGACGTACTCGACACCCTCGACCGGCTCGCGGCTCCGGACGCCTGAACGGCTCCCGCGCCGCCACCTCCGCAACCATCACGACCCTCCCCCCTTCCCGACCCTCACCTTCCCGGAAGGCACCGCCATGGCTGAGTCCGCGTCCTTGCTGTTCAACCCGCGTACCTACGACCCCCAGCACTTCGACCCGGAGACCCGCAGGCTGCTGCGCGCCACCGTCGACTGGTTCGAGGAGCGCGGCAAGCGCCGGCTGATCGAGGACTACCGCTCCCGCGCGTGGCTGGGGGACTTCCTCGCCTTCTCCGCGAAGGAGGGGCTGTTCGCCACCTTCCTCACCCCCGCCTCCGCCGCGGTGGACGGGGCGGAGACGGACCGGCGCTGGGACACCGCCCGGATCGCCGCGCTCAACGAGATCTTCGGGTTCTACGGTCTGGACTACTGGTACGCCTGGCAGGTGACCATTCTCGGTCTCGGCCCGGTCTGGCAGAGCGACAACGCCGCCGCCCGCGACCGGGCGGCCGAACTCCTCTCCCAGGGCGAGGTGTTCGCTTTTGGTCTCTCCGAGAAGACCCACGGCGCCGACATCTACTCCACCGACATGCTGCTGGAGCCGGACAGCACGGTCGACGGCGGCTTCCGGGCCTCCGGCTCCAAGTACTACATCGGCAACGGCAACGCCGCCGGTCTCGTCTCGGTCTTCGGCCGGCGCACGGACGTGGAGGGCCCCGACGGTTACGTCTTCTTCGCCGCCGACAGCCGCCACGAGGCGTACCACCTCGTGAAGAACGTCGTCGACTCCTCCAAGTACGTCAGTGAGTTCCGCCTCGACGGCTACCCCGTGGCCCCCGCCGACATCCTGCACACCGGACGGGCCGCGTTCGACGCCGCGCTCAACACCGTCAACGTCGGCAAGTTCAACCTGTGCACCGCCTCCATCGGCATCTGCGAGCACGCGATGTACGAGGCCGTCACCCACGCGAGCAACCGCATCCTCTACGGCCGCCCCGTCACCGCCTTCCCGCACGTGCGCCGCGAGCTGACCGACGCCTACGTCCGGCTCGTCGGGATGAAGCTGTTCAGCGACCGCGCCGTCGACTACTTCCGCTCCGCCGGGCCCGAGGACCGCCGCTACCTGCTCTTCAACCCGATGACGAAGATGAAGGTGACCACGGAGGGCGAGAAGGTCATCGACCTCATGTGGGACGTCATCGCCGCCAAGGGCTTCGAGAAGGACAACTACTTCGCCCAGGCCGCCGTCGAGATCCGGGGCCTGCCGAAGCTGGAGGGCACGGTCCACGTGAACCTCGCGCTGATCCTCAAGTTCCTGCGCAACCACCTGCTCGCCCCGGTCGACCACCCGGCCGTCCCGACCCGCCTCGACGCCGCCGACGACGCGTTCCTCTTCCGGCAGGGACCGGCGCGCGGCCTCGGATCCGTACGCTTCCACGACTGGCGCCCCGCGTTCGACGCGTACGCCGAGGTGCCGAACGTCGCCCGCTTCCGCGAGCAGGCGGACGCCCTGTGCGCCTTCGTCGGGACGGCCGCCCCCGACGAGGAGCAGAGCCGTGACCTCGACCTCCTCCTCGCCGTCGGCCAGCTCTTCGCGCTCGTCGTCCACGGCCAGCTGATCCTGGAGCAGGCCCGCCTGACCGGCCTGGACGAGGAACTGCTGGACGAACTGTTCGCCGTGCTCGTGCGCGACTTCTCCGCACACGCCGTAGAACTGCACGGCAAGGACTCCGCCACCGAGGACCAGCAGGACTGGGCGCTCGGCGCGGTCCGCCGCCCCGTCGTCGACGCGGCCCGCTCCGAGCGGATCTGGGAGCGCGTCGAGGCGCTGTCGGGCGCGTACGAGATGGCGGAGTAGCCCGCCACCCGGCGGGGGCGGGGCGGGGCGGCGGGCCAGGACCCGTTCCGTTTGCGGGGCGGTGGACATCGCGTTTGAGTGGGAGAGCCCCCCTCGTCCCCTGGAGCTGACATGTCGATGGCGTTCGGTTCACCCCTCGGTCCGTCCGATCCGTTCAGTGACCTGTTGAACCGGTTCTTCGGCATGTCGCCCGCGTCGTCGCCCCCGGCCATGCAGCGCGTCCCGATCGGGCGGCTGCTGACGGAGTCCTCCCACGAACTGCTGGGCCGGGCCACGAGCAAGGCGGCCGAGGACGGAACGGCGGACCTGGACACCGAGCACCTGCTGTGGGCGGCGACGCAGGTCGAGCCCTCGCGCGGGCTGCTCTCCCGGGCCGGGGTCGACCCCGACGACCTCGCGGCACAGCTCGACGCGGTGCTGCCCCGGGAGTCGGTCGAACCGTCCGCCGAGCCAGGTCTCACCCCGGCGGCCAAGCGGACCCTCACCGCCGCCTACGCCCGCTCGCAGGCGGCGGGAGTGTCCTACATCGGCCCCGAGCACATCCTGGGCGCGCTCATCGACGACGCGGACTCCGGGGCCTCCCGCTTCCTGGGCGCGGACGACCTGGACGTGGGGAAGCTGCGCGGCGCCACGGACCGGGCGGCGGGCGGGGACGGGGCCTCCGGCGGGGGGAAGCAGCCCTCGACGACCCTGGACGAGTTCGGCAGGGATCTGACGGAGGAGGCGAAGGCGGGGAAGCTCGACCCCGTCGTCGGGCGGGCCGAGGAGATCGAGCAGACCATCGAGATCCTCTCGCGGCGCTCCAAGAACAACCCCGTCCTCATCGGCGAGCCCGGCGTCGGCAAGACCGCCATCGTGGAGGGCCTCGCCCAGAGCATCGTCGCGGGCGAGGTGCCCGACACGCTGAAGGACAGGCGGGTCGTCTCGCTCGACCTGTCCGGCATGGTCGCCGGCGCCCAGTACCGGGGTCAGTTCGAGGAACGGCTGAAGAAGGTCATCGAGGACGTGCAGAAGGCCGAAGGGGAGATCATCCTCTTCATCGACGAACTCCACACCGTCGTCGGCGCGGGCGCCACGGGCGAGGGCTCGATGGACGCGGGCAACATGCTCAAGCCCGCCCTCGCGCGCGGTGAGCTCCACGTCGTGGGCGCGACCACCATCGACGAGTACCGCAAGCACATCGAGAAGGACGCCGCCCTGGAGCGCCGCTTCCAGCCCGTCCTCATCCCGGAACCGACCGTCGGGGAGACCGTACAGATCCTCGAAGGGCTCCGGGACGCCTACGAGGCCCACCACCAGGTCCGCTTCGCCGACGGCGCCCTCACCGCGGCGGCCGAGCTGTCCGACCGCTACATCAGCGACCGCTTCCTGCCCGACAAGGCCATCGACCTGATGGACCAGGCCGGGGCCCGCGTACGGCTGCGCAGCGCGAACCGCTCCACCGAGGTCGTCAGCCGCGAGGACCGCCTCGCCAAGCTGCGGCGCGAGAAGGACGAGGCCGTCGCCGGCGAGGAGTTCGAGAAGGCCTCCGAACTGAAGCGGCGGATCGCCGAGGTGGAGGGCGAGCTCGCCGGGATCGAGGAGCGCCGCGAGGGCGTCGTCTCGGTCACCGCCTCCGACATCGCCGACATCGTCTCCCGCCGCACCGGCATCCCCGTCTCCCAGCTCACCGCCGGCGAGAAGGAGAAGCTCCTCAAGCTGGAGGAGGAGATGCACGCCAGGATCGTCGGCCAGGACGAGGCGGTCACCGCGGTCTCCGAAGCCGTACGCCGCAACCGCGCGGGCATGGGCGACCCGAACAGGCCCGTCGGCTCGTTCCTCTTCCTCGGGCCCACCGGCGTCGGCAAGACCGAGCTGGCCAAGACACTGGCCGAGCTGCTGTTCGGCGCCGACGACCGCATGGTCCGGTTCGACATGAGCGAGTTCCAGGAGAAGCACACGGTCGCCCGGCTCGTCGGGGCGCCGCCCGGATACGTCGGTTACGACGAGGCCGGCCAGCTGACCGAGAAGGTGCGGCGCAACCCCTACAGCGTGGTGCTGTTCGACGAGGTCGAGAAGGCGCACCCCGACGTCTTCAACACGCTCCTCCAGATCCTCGACGACGGCCGGCTCACGGACGGACAGGGCCGAACGGTCGACTTCCGCCACTGCGTCGTCATCATGACGTCCAACATCGGCGCCCACCGCATCCTCGCCCACCAGGGCGACGCCGCCGAGCTCAAGGACGAGCTGATGGAGGACCTGCGGGGCCGTTTCCTGCCCGAGTTCCTCAACCGCATCGACGACATCATCGTCTTCCACAGCCTCACCGAGGCCGACCTGTCCGAGATCGTCGAGCACCTGCTGGACCGCAGCAAGCACCGGGTCCACGCCCAGGGCATGACCCTGGAGGTCACCGGGGCGGCGAAGAAGCTCCTGGTCGCCCACGGCTACCAGCCGGAGTTCGGCGCCCGACCGCTGCGCCGCACGATCCAGACCGAACTGGACAACCGGGTCGCCTCCCTGCTGCTCGGCGGCGAGGCCGACCCGGGGGACACGATCGTCGCCGATGTGATCGACGACTCCCTGCACTGCACGATCCGCAAGGGCGACGCCGCCGCCGGAACCCCGGCGACCGCCACCCCCGACGGCAAGGAGTGAGTGACTGATGTCCCATCACCACCACAAGTCGAACGAAGAGGTCGAGGGCGACCCCGACACCGGCCACAGCCGCGGAATGCCCCGCCGCCCGGACGAGAAGCGACTCGACGAGCGCCTGGAGGAGGACCGCGAGGAGGCGGATCTCCCCCCGGATAAGGACACGTAGGCACCGGTCCGGGCCGGCATGAGCGACATGAGCGAGCGGGACGCCCCCTCCCGGGGGCGTCCCGCTCGCTCAGCGGTCAGCCGGCGGCCGGGACGATCGTCACCTTGACGTGCTTCATGATCGGCCGGTCGCTCTGGGTGCTGCGCCCGGTGTGGGCTGTCGAGCCCGCGCAGGGTCGTTCCGACGACCTCGAACGCGTCCTTCCAGCTGATCGGGACGTAGTGGTCGGAGGTGGGGTCGTACGCCATCGGCTCGGTCAGCCGGCCCTGGTTCTCCTGGTCGTGGTCGCTCCACCAGGACAGCTCCGCCACCGAGTGCGCGGCGAAGAAGCCGCGGCCCACGCGCTTGCGGGTCATCTCCCAGGTGACGTGCTTGATGCCGTTCTCGCAGATGTCCAGGTGCAGGCCCTTGGTGTCGTCCGGCCACGCGCACCCGGGGCAGTGGACCCGGCGCCGGGGAGCGGCAAGGCCGGTCCGGCGGGAGGCGGGAAGGCGTCGACCTCGACCACGTACCGGCCGTGCGCCGCCGCGGCACACCCTCGACGCGGCACGCCCCGACCCGCCCCCGGCATTCGGTACGCTCTCGTCTGATCTTCGGGGCGTGTGCAGGCTCCGGACTGCCATGACCAGGGGGATGGTTCCATATGAGCAGCGCACCTTCGAACGACCCGTTCCAGCCGCTCAAGGCCGACGACCCGGCTGTCGTGGGGGGCTATCGGCTGGCCGCCGTGCTGGGCGCGGGCGGGATGGGCAAGGTGTACCTCTCGTACACGCCGGGCGGACGTCCCCTCGCGATCAAGGTGATCCGGGCGGAGTTCAGCGAGGATCCGGAGTTCCGGCGGCGTTTCCAGCAGGAGGTGCGGGCCGCGCAGCGGGTGCAGGGCCTGTACACCGCGCCGGTCATCGACTCGGACACCGAGGGGGCGCAGCCATGGCTGGCGACGGCGTACGTGCCGGGTCCCTCGCTCGCGCACGCGGTGGCCCGGCACGGTCAACTGCCGTTGCGGAGCGTGCTGTTGCTGACCGTCGGGGTGGCGGAGGCGCTCGGTGTCATCCATGGCGCCGGCATCGTCCACCGTGACCTGAAGCCCGCGAACGTCCTGCTGGCCGCCGACGGGCCCCGGGTGATCGACTTCGGTATCGCCCGCGCCGCCGACACGACCGCCCTCACCGGCACCGGCGTCAGCGTCGGCACCCCGGCGTTCATGTCGCCGGAACAGGCGGCGGTCGGCACCGTCACCCCGGCCACCGACGTCTTCGCCCTCGGCCAGATCGCCGCCTACGCCGCGATCGGCGCGCCCGCCTTCGGCGACGGCCCCTCGCACGCCGTCCTCTACCGGATCGTCCACGAGGACCCCGACCTCGGCCGGCTGCCCGAAGCGCTGCGCCCCCTGGTCACCCGCTGTCTCAGCCGCGACCCCGCCGACCGCCCCACCCTCACCGACATCATCCGGATGTGCCACGAGATCTCGCCCGAACCACTGCGCCAGGGCGAGGACTGGCTCCCGCGGGCAGTCGCCGGCTCCATCACCGAACGCCACCAACTCCCCGCCCCCGCGCCCACCCCGCCCCCGAAGCCCACCACCGGACCCGCGCCCACGCCGACGCAGTACTCCCCGCAGCCCCCGGCACCGGGCCCCGCCCACCCCTACACCCCGACCGGCTACGCCGTGGCCGCCGCCCCCACGCAGACCGGCCCCGGAGCGCCGGGGGCGCCGGGATTCCCCGGGACGCCGGGAGGCGTGCCGGCCGGTCCCTGGCAGCAGAACACCCACCCCCAGGGCTACGCCACCCCGCCGCCCCACTACCCGTCCGGATTCGCCCAGCCCGGCTACCAGCAGCCCGGGTATCAGCACCCCGGCTCCCCGCCGTCCGGCTGGGGCTCGCCCGGTTTCCAGCCCGCCGGGCCGCGCCCCGGGCGGGCGGGCCTGATCGTCGCCGCCTCGGTGATCGGCGCGCTGGTCGTCCTCGGCGTCATCGGCTCCCTGCTGCCGGACGACCCCGACACCTCCGGCAAGGGCGACCGGGCCTCGTCGTCCTCCAACGGCGCTTCGAGCGGCGGCGGTTCGGGGGACACGGCGGACTCCGGGGACAAGGCCCGGGAGAAGCCCGCCGATCCCGAGCCCGTCACGTACAAGGGCATCGACATGACGGCGAACTACGCCCTGAAGCTCGCCGACCATCCGCCCCGGCCGCAGGAGGACACCGGCAGCGGGGTCAGTTACGGCAAGGGCGACTTCTACTTCTACTGGGACTCCCTCTTCGGCGACGAGCGGGTGGGCAGCGCCAACGGGAAGCTGGTGGTGCTGAAGAACTCGCAGAAGGGTTCGCTGGAGGTCTGCCGGCAGGAGACCCGCTACACCGAGAAGATCGACCTCGAACAGCTCACGTCCGGGTCGCAGATCTGCGTACTCAGCAAGGCCGGACACATCGCTGTCGTGACCTACCGCGGCAAGGCGGGCCCGGACGACCCCAGCCGCTACATCACGCTCGACCTCACGGTCTGGCGCAACGCCGAAGAGGCGCAGCAGAGCTGACGTCACCCGTGCCCGGCCCCACGTCCGTCATCGACGGGCAGCGGGGCCGGCACGGACGGTCAGCGACCGACGAGCTCGCCGTCCCGGGCGACGATCCGTCCGGCGCGCACCACCATCTCGCGCCGCGGAAGGTCGACCACGACCTGCGGGAGGCACTCCCCGCGCACCAGCAGGAAGTCGGCCGGCGAACCGGGCCCCAGGTCCACCTCCGGCAGCCCCAGGAGCCGGGCGCCGCCGTCGGCCCCCGAACGGAACGCCGCCTCCAGCTCCTCGTCGAGGCGGGCGTCCTGCACCTGGGCCAGCAGGTGCGAGCGGTGCAGCATGTCCGCGTTGCCGAACGGACTCCACGAGTCCCGTACGCCGTCCGAGCCCAGGCCCACGGGGACCCCGTGCTCGCGCAGCCGGCCGATCGGCAGCACCAGGTCCGACGAGGGAGCGACGGTCGTCAGGGAGATCCCGGCGTCCGCCAGGTCCGCCGCCAGCCGGTCGAGCTCCCGCTCGGGCAGTCCGGGCACGCAGAAGACATGGCTGACGGTCACCTTGCCCTGCAACGAGAGCGCCCGGGTGCGGTCGATGATCGCGCGCAGCGACTCCAGCCCCGTCGCGGCACGCTCGTGCAGATGGATGTCGACACCCACGGAGTGCCGGTCGGCGATGCCGAAGACGATGTCGAGCTGTTCGTCGAGCGCCTCGTCGAAGCCGATCGGGTCGATGCCGCCGACCCGGTCGATCGCCCCGGTGCGCGCCGCCTCCTCCAGCAACTCCTCGGTGCCCGGCGTACGGATCACCCCGTGCTGGGGAAACGCGACGATCTCCACGTCGAGTGCGTGCCGCAGGGCCCTGCGGGCGGATCCGACGCCCTCGACGCCCACCAGGTCGTAGGCGGGAGCGACGTCGACATGGGCACGCATGGCCCGGGTGCCCCGGGTGACGGCGTGGCCCATCAGGCGCTCCGCACGCTCCTTCAGGGGGGTGCGCAGCGCGTGGTGGAGCTTCACGTCCTCAGCGGTGTACTCCGCGATGGAGCCCGCCGGATTCCGCGTCACCCAGGGCTCGCCCCACGCCGTCTTGTCGGGGTGGATGTGCGCGTCGACCAGGGTCGGCAGCGCGATCCCGCCCTTGCAGTCGACGGCCTCGGCGCCGCGCGGCGCGGGCTCCGCGGAGATGACGCCGTCGACGACGGTGAGGTCGACGGGCGTCGTCGCCCCGTAGGGCCGCACGTTCGTGAACACCGTGGCGCGCGCGTGACCGCCCGTGCGGTGCGGCTGCTCCGTGATCCGGTCGGCGGCGGACGGCGAGGCTCCGCCGGGCCGGGGCGCGGCGGCCTCGGCCCCCGGCGCGTTGAGGGCGGCGGCGGTGCCGGCGAGGGCGGCGGCACCGGCCGGCATGCCGCGCCGGGAGAGACCGGCGGTCGGCGAGGCGGTGGAGTCGGCGTGCATCGGGGCTCCTTCGGAGGAGGGTCGGGGAGAGCGGAGGAGGCGGAGGAAGGGGAGTGGGCGCGGGGGAGTGCGGGCGCCGTCGGACGGCCGAGGGTGCGGGCGCGGTCAGACGGCCGGTACGGGGAACCCTGCCCGCACCACGCGCGCCGGGCGGCTCAGCACGCCGAGGTCGGCCAACGGGTCGCCGTCCACCACCAGGACGTCACCCGCGAAGCCCCGCGCCAGGCGGCCGGCCGTGGAGCCGAATCCGAGGAGCCTCGCGGCACCCGTGGTCGCCGTGCGGATCGCGTCCAGGGCGGAGAGCCCGGCCGCATGCATCAGCTCCACCTCGCGGCCGATCGGGTCGACCGTTCCGCCCGAGGAGTCGGTGCCCGCGGCGAGAGGGACGCCCAGCTCGTGCGCCGCGAGCACCGCCCGCTTCAGCACGGGGAGATAGGTGCGGCCGCGCTCCGCCAGGACCGGGTCCGAGGACTCCGCCAGCCCGGCGATGGCGGTGAGCGTCGGCGTGAAGTACGTTCCCCTGCGGCGCATTTCGCGCAGCGTGCGCTCGCCGACGAACGCCCCGTGCTCCAGGGAGCGGATCCCGGCCTTGACCGCGTCGTGGCAGCCCTTCTCGCTGTAGCTGTGGCAGAGCACCCCTTTTCCGCCGCGCCGCGCCGCCGCCACGATCGTGGACAGCTGCTCGTGGTCGTAGACCTGGACGAGCGGGTCCTGTTCGGGCAGCCCGGCGCGCTCGTTCACCCGGGTCTTGATGGTGTCGGCCCCACGGGCGAGGTTGACCTCGACCACCCGGCGCAGTGCCTCGGTCGAGCGCACCCCGTCGCGCAGCCGTGCGAGCGGCGCGAGGTCCGGGTCGGCGAGGATCGTGTCGCCGAGATCCGGGGTGACGAAGACCCCCGCGGCCCGGAGCCGGGGCGCCCGCTCCGGCGCCTGACGGGCCAACTCCCGTACGGCGACGTCCTGGTAGAAGTTGGTCGAACCGCTGCGCGCGCTGGTCGCGCCCTTGAGGACCGCGTCGCGCGCCTCGGCGGCCGTGTTGAGGTGGATATGGGCGTCCACCAGTCCGGGCAGGATCCACTGCCCGTGGGCCCGCAGCACCGGTACGCCGGAAGGCGTCCGCGTCCCGAGGCGGCCCCGGGGCCCGGCCGCGCGGACGACGCCACCGATGATCACGACCACCGCGTCCTCGGTGACCTCGCCCGTCAGCGGGTCGAGCAGCCTGCCGCCGTCCACGACCAGATCGCCGCCCCGGCCCGACGAACCGCGGGACGCTCCCGAGGCGGCGGACGCCTCGGGAACGGCCCCGGCCAGGACGGCGGAGGTCCCGGCCAGGGCCGCGGCGCCCGCGAGGACACCTCGTCGGGTCAGTCGGCCGGGAGGTGGCGGGGTGTTGTCGACGCACATGGAGAGGCTCCTTCGGCCGCGGCAAGCGGAAGCGAACGTGGGAGCATTTTGTATACCAGGCTGATCGGCGGTCTGGGAAGGAGCGATTCCGCTCCTGCCGTGTGCGGAGAACGTGCAGTTCTGTACCGTGTCACGTGAATGCGGAGGGGGTACGGAGAGGGTTCCCTGCCGGGAGGGGCTTGCTGGTATACAAAGCTAGGCGTCGTCGAACAGGGACCGCAGCGCCACGGCCCGGCTGTCCCGTACGTGCAGCAGGGTGCTCGCCGCCGCGGACTCCTCGTCGCCGGTGGCGATGTACCGGAACATGACCGCGTGCTGGGCCCGCATGTGCTCCGGTTCCTCCCGCATCCCGAACAGCAACTGGAGCTGACCGCTGAGCTGCTCCATGGTGCGGGCCAGCATCGGGTTGCCGCTCAGGGCCACGATGTCCTCGTGGAAGGCGGTATGGGCCGCCACCTCGCGCGCCCCCTCGTCGTCGGACGCCGCCTGCTCCGCCCGGTCGAGGGAGGTCCGCAGCGCGGTGACGCCCGGCGGCTCCGCCGGGGCGGACCGCGCCACCCGCCGGGCCGCGAGCCGGGAGGCCTGGACGGCGAGCGGCTCCCACACCTCGTACAGGTGCTCCACGTCGTCCCGCTCCATCCGCCGCACCCGGACCCCGCTGTGCGGCAGCAGCTCCAGGAGCCCTTCGCCCACCAGGGCGCGGAGCGCCTCGCGGACCGGGACGCGGGACATCCGCAGCTCCTCGGCGACCTCGCGCTCCACGAGGCGGGCGCCCTGCGGGTAGCGGCGGTCGACGATCCGCTCCCGGACCGCGTCGCGTGCGCGGGCGCTGAGCGACGTGCGCTCCGGGGCGCCGGCCCGTTGGCTCCCGGGGCCGTCCGGCCGTGCCCGGTCCCGCCCTGCGCTGCTGCCCGCCACGTACGCCATCCTCCGTTCGGCATGCCCCGTGGCCGAGGATACGCGGGGCCCGCGACCGTCAGGCCGTGCCCGGGGTCCGTCCGTCCGGCAGGAAGAGCACCGAGTTGATGTACCGCTCCCGGTGCGGCACGAAGGCCCGGCGCAGCAGGCCCTGGTGCACCAGGTGCTCCGTCCGGGCCTGGTGGGCCACCAGGTCGAACCCGTCGAGCGCGATCCAGCGCCGGCCCGCCAGGAGCCAGCCCGCGTAGCCCTGGCCGGTCAGCAGGTCGACCGCGGGCGCGATCGGTCCGAGCCGGCTCTCCAGCTCGATGAGCAGCGCCGGGCGGTCCTTGCGCAGCAGCTCCGCCGCACCGAGCAGCGCCGCACGCTCGCCGCCGTCGACGTCCATCTTCACGAAGCCGACCCCGCTCAGCCCGAGACCGTCGACGGTGATCGACGGCACCTCCAGGCTGTGCGCGTGGATGTCGCGGCGGGCCAGCGACGACACGCCCCGGTCGCCCCGGTCGCCCTCCGGGAACCACAGCTGTGCCGTGCCCGTCCGGTCGGTCGCCGCGCCCTGGACCACCCGGGCGTTCGACGGCAGCGTCCGGCGCAGGTGTTCGGCCAGATGCGGCACGGGCTCGATGGTGACCACCTCGGCGCAGCGGGCGGCGAGCCGCCGCGACCAGGGGCCGTACCAGCCCCCGATGTCGACGGCGACGCCGTCCGGCGGGCAGAAGTCGGCGAGCCGCCGGAGCTCGGGCTCGAAGCGCGGGTAGAGGGCGACGGCGGCCGAGCCGACCAGCCCCTCGGGCAGCCGGGACGCCACCGCCGCGGCGAACGTGGTCACGTGGCCGAGGCCTTGAGCCGGGTGAGCAGGCGCTCGTGGTCGTCCGCCCCGACCTTCCGGCCCGATGAGGGCAGCAGCTGCGGGATGCCGTCCACGATCGGGTAACTCAGCCGCAGCCGCGGGTTGTAGAGCGCCTCCTCCTCGGCCAGCAGGGACAGCGGGCCCTTGTCGAGCGGGCAGGCCAGCAGGGCGAGCAGCGGGTCGTCGGGGTTCATCGGGTGGCTCCTCGGTGTCGGAGGTGTCGGAGGTGTCGGAGGTGTCGGACGCGTCCGGGGCGTCCGGGGTGTCGTGGGATGTCGTGTGGTGTCGGATGCGGCGTGCCGTATCCGGGTCAGGACGGTGCGGCGGGCTGCGGATCATGGCGCGGCATGGCCAGCAGGACGGAGAGGGCGAGCGCCGTGCCGCCGACCCGCAGGGTCAGCAGCAGCGGATCGTCGGGAAGCGTCTCGCCGAACGCGAGCGTCCCGAGGACCGCGGTGAACAGGCTGGTCACCGTGGTGCACACCGGCACGATGAGGGAGGCCCGGCAGCGCTGCAACGCCGTCTGCGACATCACCAGACCGGCCCCCGCGGTGAACAGCAGCAGATACGGATACGGGGACGCCAGCAGCGACCACGCGGCCTCGCCCGGATCGGTGCCGGTCAGGCGGCTGGACGTGCCCTTGATGGCCAGCGAGCTGACTCCGTAGAGCAGGCCCACCGCCACCCCGTACCCGATCCCGCTGGTCGGGACCCGGTGCCGTTTGGCCGCCCGGCTCTCGACCCGTACGTACAGCCAGACGCCCGCCCCCAGCGCGGGCACGCAGACCAGGAGCACCACGGCCCACGGCGCCCCGCCGCTCACCACGTCCTCGCCCTCGCGCACCGAGGCCACGACCATCAGCAGGGCGACCAGCACCCCGCCCAGCGCATAGCGTTCGCGGCCCGTCGACTCCTCGCCGAGCACGGCCGACGACAACAGCAGGAGCAGCACCAGACCGGAGACGAAGATGCCCTGCGCCGCCGCGATCGGCAGCGCCCGGTACACGATCAGCTGGGCCCCGAACCCGGCCGCCAGCGCCAGCGCGCCGACGATCCACAGCGGACTGGTCAGCAGTACCCGGATCACCCGCAGCGGCCGGCCGGCGGAGAGCGCGGGCAGCGAGCCGAGAGCCCGCTTCTCCACCACGAACCCCACGCTGTACAGCGCGTTGGCGACCAGCGCCGCGCCGACGCCCCACCACATCGAGCTACCTCCGCCGCGCGTGGGCCAGCAGGATGGAGGCCGCCCCGGGCACCGAGCACGCCGCCCGGTCCAGCAGCCGCAGCGGACGCGGCACCCCGTGGAAGGGGGCGCCCGTGATCCTCACGTCGTCGAAGCCGGACGCCGCCAGGAACGAGCGCAGCGCACGGGCCGTGTAGAGCCGCAGATGCCCGACCACCTCGGAGCCGGGGCGGCCGTGGATGCCGCGCAGACTGACCTCCGAGAACACCGGCTGCACCCCGGCGAGCAGCAGCGCCCGGTTGTACCAGGCCGCCAGGTTCGGGGTGGACAGCATCAGATGGCCGCCGGGCCGCAGGACCCGCCGCAGCTCGTCCAGCGCCTGGTCGGGGTCGACCAGATGCTCCAGGATCTCGCTGAACAGCACCGCGTCCGCGCACCCGTCGGCCAGCGGCAGCCCGCCGTGCTCCAGCTCGCCCCGCACCACGAGCCCCATCCGGGGCCGGGCCCGGCGCAGCGCGTCCTGCGACCAGTCGACGCCGATCAGCCGGTGACCGGCGAGGACCGGGGCCGCCGTGGCCGCCGCCGTGCCGTCGCCGCACCCGATGTCGAGGATCACCTGCCCCGGCGCGCCCAGCGCGTCGGCCAGCAGCCGGGCCTGCCGCAGGGTGCGCCCGTCGCCCGAGGCGACGGGAACGGCCGGGTTCTCGTAGAAGTCCCGCAGCCCGGGCGGGGGAGAGGTGGTGCCGGTCATACGGTCTCCGAGGACGTCGAGGCCAGGTGACGGGTGAACAGCTCGCGCAGGCGTACGCCGTCCTCGTCGCCCAGTAGGGTGCGCGACCAGCGCAGCGCCAGATGCAGCCGGCCGCCCGTGGACGCCGTGGTGAACGTCAGCCCCCGGGGCATCCGGGCGGGCGCGGAGAACCACACGGCCGTCGCCCGGCCCGCCTCCCCGAAGTCCAGCGGATACGGCACCCGGCCGATGTTGCTCAGCAGCGTCGTCGAGGTCCACGGCCCCGCCAGCACCCGCAGCCCCCGGGTGAGGGCGGCGCGGGCGGCCACCGGCAGCAGCGGCGCGGTCAGCAGGGAGGCGGAACGGCCCAACGGGGGCCGGGGGCGCGCCTTGAGCGCCCGGGTCCGCTCCGCGGTCGCCCGGAGCAGGGCCGGGATGTCCGCCCCGGGCGCCAGCTCGGACCCGGCGAAACCGACCTCCACCAGCCGGGTGCCGTTCCCGATCGGCATCTCGGGGCCCCGGGTGCGGTCGTCGACCGGCATGGTGATCCGCAGCGGCCGACGGTCGGCCCCCGGAGCGCCCTGCGTCCGGTTCCACTCGGCCACCGTGAGCGCGGTGGCCACCATCAGCTGGTCGTTCACCGTGTACGGCGCGCCGGACTCCCGCTTCGGGACCGGCAGTTCGACCAGCAGCATCGCGTTGCCCGGTACCGGCGCGGGCCCGGGCGAGCCCGCCGCGATCCGGGCGGGCCGGGCCAGGGGCGCCGCCGGGGACTCCCCGACGAGCGGCTCGGACGCCGGCCGCGCGGGTGCGGGGGCCGCCGGGACGCGGTGCGCGCCGTAGACCTCGGCGGCCGTCGCCGCCAGCCGCATGCAGGCCGGGCCGTCGAGCGCCGTGTGGTGCACGGTGAAGAGCAGCACGCACCCCTCGGTACCCGGCTCCTCGACCACGGCGAGCCGCAGCGGCGGCGAAGCCGTCAGCGGCGGAGCCTCGTCCAGCGACCGCGCCCGGGCCCGGTCGAGGACCCCGGGCGCGGACGCCGGGAAGGAGACCGGATCCGCGTCGGCACTCCCGGTCAGCTCCCACTCGTAGCGCCGGGCGAACGGTGACCGGGGGCGCTCCCGCATCAGGGCCCGAGGGTGCCGGGCCAGCGCCTCGGCGAACGCGGCGCGCAGCCGCGCCTCGTCCACCCGGCCGGGCAGATGGATCTCGATGTGCACGGTGTTCGGCTCGGCGTCCTGCGCACAGTGCCGGGCCACCTCGTCGACCACCGGGAACGGCACCCGGCCCGGGGCCCCGGGCCGGGGCGTACCGCCCCGCGCCCGGGGGTGCTGCGTGGTCGCCATCAGGTGCTCCCTCCGGGACGGGACGGCGGCGGCTGCTGACCGCCGGGCTGCTGCGTCGGGCCGTCACCGCCGTCACCTTCGTCCGAGCCCGAGCCCGAGCCCGAGCCCGAGCCCGAGCCCGAGCCCGAGCCCGAGCCCGAGCCCGAGCCCGAGCCCGAGCCCGAGCCCGAGCCCGAGCCCGAGCCCGAGCCCGAGCCCGAGGCCGACCCGTACCCGATTCCGGGCGCGGGAGGCGGAGTTCCCTGCGGACGCTTCGGGTCGGTGGACACCGTCCGGCCCGCAGTGGCGGTGGCCTGCGCCGGAACCGTGGGCGCCTCGCCGTCCGCGGCGGCCGTGCCCCGGCCCCCGGCGGCCCGCCTGCCGAGCGGCTCGCGCCCGGCCGTGACCAGTGCGGCGAACAGGCCGACCAGAGCGAGGAACTGGGCCGTCGCACCGAACGCGCCCTCGCCCGCCGCCGTGGTCTCCCCGGTGCCCACCGCCGCGACGACACCCGCGGCGGCCATCGCCGCGAACGCGACCGGCGCGAGCAGCCTCGGCCGGAAGTGGGCGAGTACGGCGAGGACCGGCACCGCCAGGGCGAGCGGCCCCGCGATCACCACCCCCACCAGGGTGAGCGCCACGGTGCCCAGGACCAGACCCGGACCCGGCACGACGGGCTGCTCCTCGGCCGCGTACGGCTCGGCTCCCCGCCGGCGCACGAACGCGAGCCCCACGAGCGCCAGGAGCAGGACACCCGCGCCGATCAGACCCACCTGGTAGATCCGGGCCGGCTCGTACTCCAGGGTGACCTTGCCGCCCTCGCCCTCCGGGATCAGCCAGGCCTGCTGCCAGCCGTCGATCCGCAGCGGCGTCAGCTCCTTGCCGTCCAGGGTGGCCTTCCAGCCCGTGTTGTGGTTCTCGTGGATCTGGAGGTAGGAGGCCTCGCCCGCGCCGACGGCGATCGTGCGCCGGTCGCCGTCGCCCCGCTCGACGTCCACCGGCCGCGGCGTGCCCGCCGAGGCCTCGGAGGTCCCGTTGCTCAGCGAGACGTCCGTGATGGCGAGCGGCCCCGCGTCACCCGCCTCGACCGTGGTGGACGAGGCGGCCAGCTCCACCGTGCCGCCCTCGGTGCACGGCGTGACCTCGATGGGGCGGCGCTGCGTCAGGTCCCGCACCAGACCCTCGGCGCGGGTCTCCAGGAACGTACCGCCGACGGACAGGACCGGACCCTTTCCGCAGGCCAGGCTGAACTTCTTGTCCGGCTTCGGCTGCGGCGAGCGGTACTCCTCCAGGGCCGGGATGTAGACCTCGCTCAGCCCCACCGGCAACTGCAACTGGTCGTCGGCGACCGGGTTGTGGACGGTCAGCGGAGCCTGACGCGAGATGGTGATGTCCATCCGGTCGGTCCTGATGGGCGAGAAGCGGGCCATGCCGTTCTCGTCCACGGAGGCCACCGCCGTGCCGTCGGGGGAGCTGATCTGCACCTGCTCGGGGCGGGTGGACAGACCGCCGGCCGCCGCGAAGACGATCTCCCCGACCTCCTTCTTCTCCGGCCAGGACAGACGCAGCGTGGGGCGTTCGCCCGCGATCCACGCCGTGGTCAGATCACCGTCGGTCAGGTTGCGCGCACTGAGGTTGGTGCCCAGCCGTGCGGTGGAGTCGGCGCTCACCTCGATCCTGTCCCGTTCGCCCGTCAGCTCGAACAGCAGCTTGTCCAGCTCCTCGCCGGGCACCGGCACCGCACTCGCGGACACCTGGTACGGGCCCGCCTCCTGGGCGGTGAACTGCCGGTGCAGGCCGACCTCGGCCGCCACCGACGACAGACCGCCCGGGTCGCTGCCCCGCCGCAGCGAGTAGACCGTGGAGTCCGCGCCCTCACGGGGCGCGTCGGAGGGCAGCTCCAGCATCCGGGTCACCTGCACCCCGGGGATCGCGATGTCCGTGAAACCGGCACCGGTGAGCCCGGGACGTCCCTGCTGGGACTCCAGGATCGTCACCTTCAGCCAGGAGGCCTGCCCCGCGGGCGCGGCCACCGTCTGCGCCGATCCGTCCGGCTTCAGCGGGCTGTCCTTGTGGCCCCGCTCGGTCTCGACCCGGACGACGGTCGGTGCGGCCCGCACGTTCGCGCTGGGCAGCGGCGTCACCTGGAGCGAGCCCGGAAGCTCCGTCGGAGTGGTGAAGTCGATCCGCACCCACTCGTCCTCGGGAGAGCCCGGGGACCCCTCCGCCCAGCCGGTGTCCGGGTTGCCGTCGAAGGCGTTGACCGGGTCGTACTGCGGCAGGTGGAACAGCCAGTTGCCCACCGACGAGGCGCTGACCTTCCTGGCGCCGCGCAGCACGGCCGTCGTCTGGTGCTCCGCGCCGGACGACGGCAGGATCTGCCGGGGGCTCCGGTCCGGATCCTGCGCGGCCTCCACCGCGTTGCGCTCGTCGGCGGTGTAGGTGTACGAGGTGTTGGAGTTGACCAGCCCGAACCGGGTGTCGGCACGCCGCAGCCCGTCGCCCGCCGCGTACAGCGACGGCCGTCCCAGACCCGGGTGCGCGTCACCGGCCAGGACGGTCGGCCGGCCGTTCAGCACGCCGCTCGCCGACAGCGGCAGCAGGGACTCGGGCCCGCCGCTCACGACGGCCGTCGAGGCCACCGGGGACGTGGTCGCCCGCCCCGGACGCTCCGTCGCGGCGGGCGGCTCGTAGATCTCCACGGCCCGCTGCCGCGGATAGAGGCCCTCGACCTGCACGGGGGTGTCCGCCGCGATCCGGCCGCCGGTCATCACCGGACCGAAGCCGGTGACGCGCTTGTACCCGGACGCCTCCAGGGTGCGCTTCACCGTGGTCGTGGGGACGTACCCCAACTGGTCGGGATCCAGGTCGTTGCGGACCACCACATGGTGCAGTCCCGCCCGGTTGAGGTACTCGCTCAGTCCCGGGACCTCGCCGCCGGTGGTCAGCGCCTGCTCGACGGCGTCCATCGCCCGCCGGTTGCCCGGCGTGCCGAACGGCACGTAGTCCCGCTGCGCCCAGGGCGAGTTCGCCAGCACGTCGAGCGGCTGGTCGATCGGGGAGCCCCAGGTGTAGATGCCGTGCGCGGTCGCGGGGACCACCAGGGCGCGGTCGTCGGCCGCGTTCTTCTTCAGCCAGCTCGCGGTCGTCTCCCAGTACGTGGGCAGCTGCTGGAACGAACCGGTCTGCAGGATCGAGCCGTTGACGTACGGCCAGGCGAGACCCGGCAGCACGAGCGCCGCGGCGATCACCGGCACGAGCCGGCGGGCGCGCACCGGGTTGCCGCCGCCACGCGCCACCGCGGCGACGGAGGCCACCGCGGTGAGGTGCGCGAGGCCCAGGGCGAGGGCCAGCGCCAGACCCGTCTGGAACTTGTAGATGTTGCGGAACGGCACCAGCCAGCCGTCCAGCCAGTCCTGCACGGTCCCGTGGAACAGCCCGCCCAGCGCACCGCCGTAGCCGGCGAGCGTGATGAGCGCGACGCTCAGCACGGTCAGCACCAGCCAGCGGCGCTCGGGCAGATCACGGCGCGCCAGGCCCGCCAGACCCAGGGCGGCGGCGAGCGACGAGCCCAGGATGGTGACGGTCGCGGTGGCGACGGTCCAGCCGGCGGGCAGCCAGGCCTCGCCGAAGTTCAGATAGCCGACCCAGTTCCCGCCGCCGCGCAGCACCTCGGTCGCCGACATGGTCGTCGTGGTGGTGTACGAGGACTCCACGTACGGCATGAAGTTCTCGCCGAAGGTGCCCAGCAGCAGCAGCGGAACGATCCACCAGGCGGTCGCCAGGACCACGCCCGGGATCCACCAGGCCAGCAGGGCGCGCTTGCGCGGCCCGCCGGGGCGGGACAGCAGATACAGCCCCACCGGCAGCAGCGAGGCCAGCGTGGACGCGGCGTTGACGCCGCCCATCAGCGGGATCAGCAGCGCGGAGCGGGCGGCGGCGATCCTCGGCGCGAGGCGCGGGTCCGTCAGCGGCAGCAGCACCCACGGCAGCAGGGCGCCCGGCAGGGCCGCCGCCGAGGTCGAGCCCACGACGATGGTGTACGTCGGCCACAGCGCGTACGCGACCGCGGCCGGCAGCCGGGTGGCCGGAGAACCCACGGCCAGCCGCTCCGCCAGCCGGAGCGCACCCCAGAAGGCGGTCGCCACGATCAGCGACAGCCACAGCCGCTCCGCGAGCCAGACCGGTACGTGCAGCAGGTCGGCGGCCCCGTAGTACGGCAGCATCGGGATGGCGTAGCCCACGTACTGGTCGGCGATCCCGCCGAACCCGGCCCGGCTGTGCCACAGCTCGCCCAGGTCGCCCAGGAAGCGCCAGGGGTCCACGACGACGCCGAGCTTCGTGTCGAACGTCATCCGGCCGGGCGACACCGCGAGGAACGCCGCGAACACCGCGGCCCAGAAGCCCAGCAGCCACCGCCGCGAACGGGGCGTGGGCGGTCCGTCGGCTGGACCCGAGGGCGCGGGACCCGCGCCCTCGGGTGCCGTGGACCGGGGTGGGTGGACAGCGCTGGTCATGAACACCGCCGGAGGATGAGGAGGAGGTTCCAGGTGGCGAATTCCCGCAGGACGGGGATGCGCGGCACGAGCTGGGGAAGGACGGGCCAGTAGCGTGAGCGGGCTGAGACGACGGCCACGTCGGAGCGGCTCCGGACGTGGCTCAGGGTCTCCCCGACGCCGATCTTGAAGAGGTTCTCGCCGAGCCGGTGTTTGGCCGGGCCGCCGGTGCGCCGCTCGTAGCGGCTCCGGGCGCGTTCGGCGCCGAGGTAGTGCCAGGGCGCCCACTCATGGCCGCCCCACGGGGAGAGCCAGTTGGTGTACGAGACGTAGATGAGGCCGCCGGGGCGGGTCACCCGCGCCATCTCGCTGAGGAAGGTGTGCGGATCGGCGACGTGCTCCAGCACGTTGGAGGAGAAGCAGACGTCGGCCGCGCCGTCGGCGAGCGGCAGCAGATAGCCGTCGGCGACGACGGTGTCCGCGCGCTGCCCGGGGCCGATCTCCGCCGGATCCGGTTCGAAGAGGTAGCTGTGCGCGCCGCGCCGCCGGAACTCGCGGGTGAAGTAGCCGTCGCCGCCGCCGATGTCCACGACGACCTTGTCGCGGAGCGGGCCGTGCCGCTCGACCTGGTCGGCCGCGTCACGGGCCAGCAGGGTGTACGCCGTGGCGGGGTCGCCCTGTTCGCGCAGGAAGGCGCGGAACAGGGCGGCCGACCGCCGGAACGAGGGGTCCTTCACGCGCTCGCGCCGATCACCGGGACGCCCGGGCCGACCACGGCCCCGGCGCCGGCGGTCGCCTCGGCGGCGACCGCGGCGAACCGGCGCACACTGGCGGTCCACCGGTAGTCGGCGGCCCGTTCGCGGGCCGCCTTGCCCATCGCCTCGCGCCGCTCGTCGTCCAGCGCGAGCGCGCACCAGGAGGCGGCGAAGGACGACGCCCCGGGCGCGAGGATCCCGGTCACACCGTCCTCGACGGAGTCGCGCAGCCCCGGCACGTCGAAGCCCAGGGTCGGGGTGGACCTGGCCGCGGCCTCCGTGACCACCAGCCCCCACCCCTCCACGGCCGCCGGGTGCAGCAGCATCCACGCGGCGCAGAGCAGCCGGTGCTTCTCCGCCTCGGTCACATGACCGGCGAACTCCACACCGGGACCGGCGAGCTGTTCCAGCCGGGCCCGCTCGGGGCCGTCGCCGACGATGACGAGCCGCCCGCCGGTGACCGGCCGGACCCGCTCCCAGAGCTGGAGCAGCAGATCGATCCGCTTGTAGTCGACGAGCCGGCCCAGCGCCACGAACAGCGGTGTGCCGGACCGCTCGCCCTGCGGGCTCGGCTCCTGGACCCCGTTGTGCACCACCCGGATCCGCCGGTCGGGCACGCCCAGTTCGCGCAGCGCGCCCGCCGTGGACGGGGACACCGCGATCATCAGGTGGTCGCGGTAGGCGCGGGACAGCGCCCAGTGTTCGAGCTTGCGTCCGGCACGGGCCACCGGCGTCGGGAAGCGCATGTCCCACAGATCGGTGTGCACATGGTTGACCAGGCAGACCGTGGGTCCGCGGTGCCACAGGGGGGCCAGGTACGGCATGCCGTTGCAGACCTCGACGAGCAGGTCGCACGAGCCGACCTGCCGGGCGAACGCGGACCGCGCGCCGACGTAGTGCCCCAGCGCGGAGCCGGCCGAGACGACCCGGTAGGGCCGCCGGGCGGCCGGTCCGCCGCACAGCAGCGTGACGTCGTGGCCCTGCTCGGTGAGCCCCAGGGCGAGCTGGTCGACCAGCAGCTCGGAGCCGCCGGCGGCCGGATTGCCCAGGTCGCGATGGGCGAGGAAGACGATACGTCTCGGGGTCGCGGGGACCGTGGCGGGCGCCGGGCCCTGACCCGGGCGCGCGACGGCGTCAAGCAGTGGGGGAGGGACGTGCTGGGGCATGGGTGCTCCAACTCGGCTCGGGGGACGGGGACTCCGGGGAGCGGCCCTCGGGGCGAGGGCCGCTCGGAGCGGGGACGTACCGGGGGGCCGGGACAGGGGTGCGCCGGGCCGGGAAGCCGGCCGCGGGGCGAGGGATCGGGAAGAGTGATGAGGGAGAACAGGTGATGAGGGTGATGAGGGTGATGACGAAGTGAAGAGGAGAGGGGTGGACGGGGACGAGACCGGGGGGCCGTGCTCTGGTGGGGATAGACAGTTTTCGGCACGGGTACGCGACCGGCTACTCACCGGTGCAACAACTTGCCGGTAACTCAGGTGTGCGGAATCGTCATCATGTGAGTGTTCCGCGCTTCCGGCTCCGTCCGGCGGCCACGGACGAGGAGCACGACGCCCGCCAGCGCGAGCACACCGCCCAGCCCGGCCGCCCCGGCCGGCGCGGTCGTGCCGAGCATCGCCAGCCGGTCGCTGTCCGCCGACGCCAGCTCGACCTGCTTGAGCTGGGTCTCCTCGGTGAACTCCACCCGCTTGCTCTCCAGGAGCACGACGGCGTCCTTCTCGGAGCCCGGGGCGCGCAGTGTCTTCTTCGGGCCGATCGCCGCGTTCATGATGCGGCCGGTGCGCTGGTCCACCACCAGCTCGATGCCGCTGTTGGAATACCACTCCTCGGCCAGCACCTGGGGAATCTTCTTCTTCCCGACGAGCACTCCCGGCACCTGCCGCACCCCGGTCCTCGTGGGCTCGACCTCGCCCTTGAAGAGCAGACCGGAGTAGCCCTGAACCTCCTGCTCACCGGCGTAGGAGAGCCGTACGACCCCGCCGAGCGTGCCGTCCCACCAGCGGTAGGAGCGCTTCTCGACGTCGAAGGGGAACTTGAGATAGGCCTCCCCGTCGAACGTCGGGGACTCCTCGCAGCAGTGGACCGGCTCGTTGGTGACCCGGTCGGTCACCCAGCGCTCCAGCGTCCACTGGAGGGCGTCACGGGGGTCCGAGGCGGGCAGGGTGTCCTGGTGGTCGACCGAGGTGGAGACGTCCCACACGGCGTTGCCGCTCTTCTCGCTGTCGGCCACGTCGCCGCGCACCTGCCGCGTGATCGTGATCGTTCTGCCGTCGACCGTCTCCACCTCGGACGTGTCGAAATAGCTGCCCATTCCGGTGAAGACGGTGGTGGTGTCGATGTCGATGGGGGTGCGCTTGGCGTGCGGCTGGACGTACCAGACGAGCAGCGGCGCGAGGACGAGCAGGAAGACACCTGCCCCCAGCAGGACAAGCGACAGGGGTGAAGCGTTGTGGCGCATCCGGGCACTCCTGGGTCGAAATCTCTTCGCGGAGGTGCACGGGCCCGGGCCGGTCAGCCCTTGATTGGCGTGAACAGTAAGCAAGCCCTTGACGGAATGTCAATGTGCTGTCGACACTGTGTCCCAGCCGGAGGGGCCCGGCTGACGGGGTGGGGATCGCCTCCAGCAAGGAGCTGACCCGAACTATGCGCAGACTCATCGCCGCCGCTGTCACCGTCCTGGTGGCCGCCACGCTCGCCGTTGGCGCGGCGGTCGGTGCCGTGGCACTGCTCGACGCCACTCCCGACCAGCCCAATACGCCCCTGATCAGCTATGACACCGCCCCGGCGGCTCCGTGACCCGCCCGGCCTGGCAGGACGTCCCCCGGTCGAAGCTCGACCGTTTCGAGGCGATCGCCCGGGCCGAGGCGCCTGAGCTCGCTCAGACGATCCTGTACCAGATTCGCCAGGAGTATCCCTATCTGCACCTGGTCGAGGACGAGTCCGGGGAGCCGCTGGCCCTCGTCGGTATCCGCCGCGCCATCGAAGGCTTCGTCCACAACCTCACCGCCGGCGCGCACCCGCGGGTGCCGCCGGAGATGTTCCAGGAGTTCGGGCGCGGCGAGGGGCTGGAGGGCCGCAGCCTCGACGCGCTCCAGGCCATCTATCGCCTCGGGGTCCGGCTCACCTGGCGCAGGCTCGCCGAGATCGGCCAGCAGGCCGACATTCCCGCGCCCGCCATGTACGAGCTGGCCGAATCGGGATTCGAGTATCTGGACGGGCTCGTGGAACAGTCGGTACGGGGCTACGCCGAGGCGGCGGCCCGGCGCGCGAGTGAACGGCTCCGCCTCCAGCGCCAGCTGATCGAGCTCCTCCTGGTGGAACACCGGGGCGATGTGTCCGTGGCCCTGTCCGAGCGGGCCGCCCGCATCGGCTGGGAACTCCCGGAGACGATCGCCGTGGGCGTGCTCATGCGCCCGGCCCGCGAGGCCGTGGCCCCGGCGGTCGGGCAGGGCATCCTGCTGGAGATGGAGAGCGAGCAGCCGCGCATCGTGATCCCCGACCCGGACACGGCGGGCCGCGCGGAGATCCTGCGACGCGCCACGGCCGGCTGGTCCGGGGC
This sequence comes from Streptomyces sp. NBC_01116, assembly GCF_041435495.1. Taxonomy (NCBI): domain Bacteria; kingdom Bacillati; phylum Actinomycetota; class Actinomycetes; order Kitasatosporales; family Streptomycetaceae; genus Streptomyces; species Streptomyces sp. NBC_01116. The sequence goes on along the minus strand of NZ_CP108644.1, from coordinate 852,082 downwards.
GATCGGGCCGGCGGTCCCGCTGGCGGCCGCGGCGACCTCGCTGCGCTGGGCGGAGACCGCGGTCCAGCTGATCAAGAAGGGTCTGCTGCCGCAGGGCGAGGTGCTGTACTGCACCGAGCGGACGGAGGAGCTGCTGCTGCTCCCCGCCCAGGAGCTGATCGACGCGTCCGCCCGCCGCTGCCTCGCCCCGCTGGACGGCCTCGGCCCGACCCAGGCCCGGCGCCTGGCCGAGACGCTGCTCGCCTGGATCGAGACCCCCGGCGGCGCCCCGGAGGTGGCCGCCCGCCTCGGCATCCACCCCCAGACGGCCCGCTACCGGCTGCGGCAGATCCGCGAGCTCTGGGGCGACGCCATCGACGAACCGGACCAGCGCTTCGAGATGCTCCTGGTGCTCCGCGCCCGGCGCCTGCGGGGTGATCCGGCCGCCGCTCCGGGCTGAACCGCGACCGGCGGGCCGGACGTCCGCGAACGTCCGGCCGCCGGGGTCCGGGGCCTCGGGAGTGCCGGGATCAGACCGGGGTGACGTACGCCCCGGCGATCCCGCCGTCGACCAGGAAGTCCGTGGCGTTCACGAACGAGGAGTCGTCGCTCGCGAGGAACGCGACGGCGGCGGCGATCTCCGTCGGCTCGGCGAACCGGCCGACCGGGATGTGCACCAGCCGCCGCGCGGCCCGCTCCGGGTCCTTGGCGAACAGCTCCTGGAGCAACGGGGTGTTGACCGGACCCGGGCACAGGGCGTTGACCCGGATCCCGTCGCGCGCGAACTGCACGCCGAGCTCGCGCGACATCGCCAGGACCCCGCCCTTGGACGCGGTGTACGAGATCTGCGAGGTGGCCGCGCCCATCCGGGCCACGAAGGACGCCGTGTTGATGATGGAGCCCTTGCCCTGCTCGCGCATGTAGGGGATCGCCGCCTTGCAGCAGAGGTACACGGAGGTCAGGTTGACCTCCTGCACCCGCCGCCACGCCTCCAGGCCGGTGTCCAGGATGGAGTCGTCGTCGGGCGGGGAGATGCCCGCGTTGTTGAACGCGATGTCGACCGAGCCGTAGGTGTCGAACGCGGCCTTGAAGAGGGCGTCGACCTGGTCGGCGTCGGTGACGTCGGTACGGACGAAGAGCCCGCCCGTCTCCTCGGCGGCGGCCTTGCCGCTCTCCTCGTCCACATCGGCGCAGACGACGTGCGCGCCCTCGGCGGCCAGCCGCCGGACGGTGGCCAGGCCGATGCCGCTGCCGGCTCCGGTGACGACGGCGGTGCGGCCGACCAGACGGCGGCAGACGGATGAGGTGTCGGTCATGGTGCTCAGGCCTCCGTGCTGATGAAGACGTTCTTGGTCTCGGTGAAGGCGGCCACCGCGTCCGGGCCGAGCTCGCGGCCCAGACCCGACTGCTTGTAACCGCCGAAGGGAGTCGAATAGCGCACGCTGGAGTGCGAGTTGACGGAGAGGTTGCCCGCCCGCAGCCCCTGGCTCACGCGCAGCGCGCGGCCGACGTCCCGGGTCCAGACCGAGCCGGCCAGCCCGTAGTCGGTGGCGTCGGCGAGGCGCAGCGCGTCCTGTTCGTCCTCGAACGGCAGGACCACCGCGACCGGCCCGAAGACCTCCTCCACGGCCACCGGCGCCTCGGGCGAGACCCCGGTGAGGACGGTCGGCGGGTACCAGAACCCGGGGCCGTCGGGGGCCGTACCGAGCAGGGCCCGTACGCCGTCGGCGCCGCTGTCGCCGTCGACGAGCCCCCGCACCCGGTCGAGCTGGAGTGCCGAGATCAGTGGGCCCATCTGCGTCTTCTCGTCGGCCGGGTCGCCCACCACCACGGCGGCGACGGCCGGGGCGAGCAGGTCGAGGAAGCGGTCGTACACGGACCGCTCGACGAGGATCCGGGTGCGGGCGCAGCAGTCCTGACCGGCGTTGTCCAGGAAGGACATCGGTGCGGCCGCCGCGGCGGCCTCCACGTCGGCGTCGGCGAAGACGATGTTGGGGCTCTTGCCGCCCAGCTCCAGGGTGAGCCGCTTCACGCGCTCCGCGCAGCGGGACATGATGTGCTTGCCGGTCCGGGTGGAGCCGGTGAACACGATCTTCGCGACGCCCGGGTGCTCGACCAGGGCGCTCCCGGCCACCGGGCCCTCGCCGGGCAGCACCTGGAACAGTCCCTCGGGAAGACCGGCCTCCAGAGCGAGTTCGGCCAGTCGGAGAGCGGTCAGAGGCGTCGTCTCGGCGGGCTTGAGGAGGACGGCGTTGCCCGCCGCGAGGGCCGGGGCGAGGCCCCAGGCGGCGATCGGCATCGGGAAGTTCCACGGAGCGATGACCCCGACGACGCCCAGCGGCTCCAGGAGCGTGAAGTCGATGCCGCCCGCCACCGGGATCTGCCGGCCCAGCAGCCGTTCGGCCCCGCCCGCGCTGTAGTCGAGGAGATCGCGTACGTTGCCGGCCTCCCACCGGGCGTTGCCGATGGTGTGCCCGGCCTCGCGGACCTCCAGCCGGGCCAGTTCCTCGACGTGTTCGTCGACGACGACGGCGAAGCGGCGCAGCAGCCGCGCCCGGTCGGCGGGCGCGGCGGCCGCCCAGCGGCGCTGGGCCGTGGCGGACAGGGTGACGGCTGCGTCCACATCGGCGGCGGAGGCCGCGGGGACGGTGGCGACGACCTCGGCGGTCGCCGGGTTGAGGACGTCCAGAGTGGGTGGTGACACGTACGGACCCCGATCACGGAAGCTGGTGGTGGTGCGGAGGGTTTCTGGCGGTCAGAGGCGTTCGAAGGAGCGGCGCAGCTCCCAGTCGGTCACCGCGGAGTCGTACGCGGTCAGTTCGACGCGGGCCATGTTCAGGTAGTGGGCGACGACCTCCTCGCCGAACGCCTCCTTGGCGACGGGGCTGGCCTCCCACAGCTCGGCGGCCTCGCGCAGGGTCGTCGGCACCTGGTCGTAGTCCCCGGTGTAGGCGTTGCCCGTACAGGGCTCGGGCAGCTCCAGCCGGTGCTCGACCCCGTACAGTCCGGCGGCGACGAGTCCGGCGACGGCCAGGTGCGGGTTGACGTCGCCGCCCGGCAGCCGGTTCTCGAAGCGCATCGAGCGCCCGTGGCCGACGACCCGCAGGGCGCAGGTGCGGTTGTCGACGCCCCAGGCGACGGCGGTGGGGGCGAAGGAGCCGGGCTGGAAGCGTTTGTAGGAGTTGATGGTGGGCGCGTAGAGGAGGGAGAAGTCCCGCAGGGCGGCGAGCTGGCCGGCCAGGAAGTGCCGCATCAGCTCGGACATGCCGTCCTCGCCCTCGCCCGCCATCATGTTCGCGCCGTCCGCGTCGGTCAGCGAGAGGTGGATGTGACAGGAGTTGCCCTCGCGCTCGTCGTACTTCGCCATGAACGTCAGCGAGACGCCCTCCTGGGCCGCGATCTCCTTGGCGCCCGTCTTGTAGACGGCGTGCTGGTCGCAGGTGGTGAGCGCCTCGTCGTAGCGGAAGACGATCTCGTGCTGGCCGGGATTGCACTCGCCCTTGGCGGACTCGACGGTCAGCCCGGCCTCCTGCATCTCGTTGCGGATCCGGCGCAGCAGCGGCTCGATGCGGCCGGTGCCGAGGATCGAGTAGTCGATGTTGTACTGGTTGGCCGGGGTCAGCCCGCGGTAGTCGCGGTCCCAGGCCTCCTCGTAGCTGTCCCGGAAGACGATGAACTCCAGCTCCGTGCCCACCTGGGCGGTGCAGCCGAGCTCCGCCAGCCGGTCGAGCTGGCGGCGCAGGATCTGACGCGGGGCGGCGACGACCGGACTGCCGTCGTGCCAGGCGAGATCCGCGATCAGCAGCGCGGTCCCCTCGTGCCAGGGGACGGGGCGCAGGGTGGCGGGGTCGGGGACCATGCCGAAGTCACCGTAGCCGTTCTCCCACGAGGACATCGCGTAGCCGTCGACGGTCCGCATCTCGGTGTCCACGGCCAGGAGGTAGTTGCAGCCCTCGGTGCCGTGCTCCAGCACCTCGTCGAGGAAGAACCCGGCCGAGAACCGCTTCCCCTGGAGGCGGCCCTGCATGTCCGGGAAGGCCAGCACCACGGTGTCTATCGACCCGTCCGCGACCCGGGAGCGGAGCTCGTCGACGCCGAGCGGGGGTGTGCGGTCTGCCACGGGATGCCTCCTTGGGTGAACCGAGAGGCTTAAGGTATGGCAGAGGACCATTGCTTGGGAAGGGGATCCGCCCGTGGGTACGAGGAGAAGAGCGGACGACACCCGTCCGGCGGCAGGAGCGGCAGGAGCGGCAGAAGTGGCGGGAGGGGCAGAAGTGGTGCGTACGTCCGTAACCGATGGGGCGGCGGTGGCCGGCGCGACCGTGACCGCGACCGGGGGCGGCGCCGCGACCGACCGGCTGGACTCCGTGCTGCGGCCCGTCCGCGCGGGCAACGGCTTCGAGGAGGCGCTGGAGCAGGTCCTCCAGCTGCTGCGCCTGGGGCTGGTCCCGCCCGGCGAACGGCTGCCCTCCGAACGCGAGTTGTCCCAGCACCTGAGGATCAGCAGGGTGACGCTGCGCGAGGTCCTCAAGGTCCTCCAGGACCAGGGCATGGTCGAGAGCCGCCGGGGCCGCTACGGAGGAACGTTCGTCCTGCCGCGCACCGCCGCCCCCGACGGCAGCGACGAACTGCGCCGCCGCATCGCCGCCGTCGACGTGGAGGACACCCTGCGCTTCCGCGAGGTGCTGGAGGCCGGAGCCGCGGGCCTGTGCGCCGAAGGGCTCACGGCGGACGGCGGGGCCGGGCTGCGGGCCGCGCTCGACGCGACGCAGGGGGCCAGGCTGGAGGACTACCGCCGTCAGGACACCCTGCTCCACCTCACGCTCGCCGAACTCTCCGGCTCCCGCACGCTCGCCGCCCAGTACGCCGCGGTCCGGGCCACCCTCAACGAACTGCTCGACTGCATCCCGCTGCTGGTGCGCAACCTGGAGCACTCCCAGCAGCAGCACGCGGCCGTCGTCGAGGCGGTGCTCGACCGGGACGCGGACGCGGCCCGCGAGATGATGCGCGAGCACTGCGGAGGCACGGCGGCCCTGCTGCGCGGCTTCCTCGCCTGAGCGTGAGGCCCGGACCCGGACCCGGGCCCCGCGGGGTGGGCGGGGCGTCGAATCCGTAACCCCTCTTTAACGCACGCCCCTTGCCATTCGCTCTCCCGTTCCACAAAGGTGTGCCGACGAACCTTTGATCGAAGCAGTGCCGACGATGACGTAGACCCACACATCTGGAGCGCCTCATGGCTCAGGGAACCGAAACACCCGCCGGACCACCCGGTGACGCGAGCCCGGGGGTGTCCGGCACGGACGCGTATCTGCACCGCAGGACCCTGCGCCGGGGCAGCGCCGGCTGGCTCCTGCTGACCGGGCTCGGCGTCGCCTACGTCGTCTCCGGCGACTTCTCCGGCTGGAACATCGGCCTGTCCAAGGGCGGCTTCGGCGGACTCGCCGCGGCCATGGTCCTGATGGGGGTCATGTACGCCTGCCTGGTCTTCGCGTTGGCCGAACTCTCCGCCATCCTGCCCACGGCGGGCGGCGGTTACGGCTTCGCCCGGCGGGCGCTCGGGACCTGGGGCGGCTTCCTCACCGGCACGGCGATCCTCATCGAGTACATCCTCGCGCCCGCCGCGATCGCGCTGTTCATCGGTGACTACGTCGAATCGCTCGGCCTCTTCGGCCTCACCTCGGGCTGGCCCGTCTACCTCGCCTGTTTCGCGATCTTCATCGGCATCCACCTCTGGGGCGTCGGCGAGGCGCTCCGCTTCAGCCTGGTGGTGACCGCCATCGCGGTGGCCGCACTGCTGATCTTCGCCGTCGGCGCGTTCACCGAGTTCGACGCGGGCCGCCTCAACGACATCCCGGCGGACGCCTCCGCCTTCGGCTCCTCCTCCTGGCTGCCCTTCGGCCTCCTCGGGATCTGGGCCGCCTTCCCCTTCGGCATGTGGTTCTTCCTCGGCGTGGAAGGCGTACCGCTCGCCGCGGAGGAGGCCAAGGACCCGGTCCGCTCGATGCCGAAAGCCCTGGCCATCTCGCTCGTCGTACTGGTCTTCCTCGCCGTCATCACCTTCGTCTCCGCCACCGGCGCCCAAGGGGCCAACGCCATCAAGGAGGCCGGGAACCCGCTCGTGGTGGCCCTCCAGGGCACCGGCGAGCCCACCGCGCTGAGCCGCTTCGTCAACTACGCGGGCCTCGCGGGCCTGGTGGCCTCCTTCTTCTCCCTGATCTTCGCCGGATCCCGCCAGCTGTTCGCCCTCTCCCGGGCCGGCTACCTGCCGCGCTTCCTCTCGCTGACCAACCGGCGCAAGTCCCCCTACCCCGGCCTGCTGATCCCCGGAGTCATCGGGTTCGCGCTCGCCGCCTGGAGCGGCAACGGCGGCCGGATGCTCAACGTCGCCGTCTTCGGCGCCACGATCAGCTACGCCCTCATGGCCCTCTCCCACCTGGTGCTGCGCCGCCGCGAACCGGAGCTGCCGCGGCCGTACCGCACCCCCGGCGGCGCGCTCACCTCCTCCGTGGCCTTCGTTCTGGCATGCTCGGCCCTGGTGGCGACCTTCCTGGTGGACCGCGACGCGGCGTTCATCGCGCTCGGCGTGTACGCGGTGGCGCTGGCCTACTTCGCGTTCTACAGCCGTCACCGGCTGGTCGCGGGGGCCCCGGAGGAGGAGTTCGCCGCACTGGCGGCGGCCGAGGCGGAACTCGCCCGCGACTGAGACGGCCGGCCCGGGCGACGGGCTCCCGCCTCTCCGAGGCGTACGGGGCGGGAGCCCGCACCCTGACAGCGACCGCGTGATCACCCGACCCGAAGGAGCCCGTTCCATGTCCCGGCCCGTCATCGGCATCAGCACCTACCAGGACCAGGCCCGCTGGGGCGTGTGGGAGATGCCCGCGGTGCTGCTGCCCGCCGGCTATCCCCGCCTCGTCCGGGCGGCGGGCGGGCTCGCCGTGCTGCTGCCGCCCGACGACGCGCGGGACGCGGCCCGGGACACCGTCGCCGCCCTGGACGGGCTGGTGATCGCCGGGGGAGCGGATGTCGAACCGGCGCGCTACGGGGCGGTCGCCGATCCCCGTACCGGCCCCCCGGCCCGCGAACGCGACGCCTGGGAGCTGGCGTTGATCCGCGCGGCGATCGAAGGGGAGGTGCCGCTGCTCGGCATCTGCCGGGGCATGCAGCTGCTGAACGTCGCCCTCGGCGGCACCCTGCACCAGCACCTGGACGACCACACCGGCGGCACCGGCGTCTTCGGCAGCCACCCGGTGACCCCCGTGCCCGGCACCGCGTACGCGGACGCCGTCCCGGAGACCGCCGTGGTGCCCGCCTACCACCACCAGGCGGTCGACCGGCTCGGCGGCGGCCTGGTCGCCTCCGCCCACGCACCCGACGGGACCGTGGAGGCCCTGGAACTCCCCGGGCACGCGAGCCTGGTGCTCGGCGTCCAGTGGCACCCGGAGATGGGCGAGGACACCCGGGTCATGGCCTTGCTGGTCCGGGCGGCCGGGGTGCGGTCCCGCCGGATCCGTCGAACCCCGGACCGGAGAAGTCGGGCCCCGCGAACGCCGGTGAGCTGAAGCGCGAGCCGTGGCCCTCGCCCGCGTCCGGCGTGGGCGTCGCCGCAGCGGCCAGCTCCTGGAGGAGGAACGGCCTGATCCCCCGGTCGCGCAGCGCCGCGAGCCACACCTCACGGGCGTCCTCGACGGCCGGGAACCGGTCGGGCACGGCCACCGCGCCGTCCGCCGACTGCTTCGCCGCCGTGCGGTAGAGGGCGACGACGCTGACCAGGGCGGTGACCGCCGCGACCACCAGGCTGAACCAGCCGACGCCGACGAGGGTGCCCGCCAGGGCGGGCAGCGCCTCGGCGAGCCGCAGGCCGTAACCCAGCAGCAGGAAGACCGCCGCGGCCACCGCCGCGAGGACGGGCGTCAGCACCCCGAGCACCGCCAGCACCCCGGCCCCCGGCCGCTCCTGATCCCCCGGACCGGACAGCGCCGACACCCCGGGGTCCTGCCGGCCGCCCCGGGCCCGCCGCCGCAGCGCCGCGTACCGCCGGTACTCGGCGTCGGCGGCGGACGTCGTGCGTGCCACGGCCGCCAGGCCCCGGACGCGCAGCCGGCCGCCGGGGACCCTTGAGCGTTCGAGCAGGCGCTGGATCTCCGGAGAGGCGATCACCTCGTCGAGCGCGCGTCCGTAGTCGGATCTGTCCTCGTCCCCGAGCCGGGAAGGTCTGCCCATGCTGTCCCTCGGTCGCCACAGGTGTGCCGACACCTGTGTGGTGGCTGTGGAGTGCTGCCAGGGCGTGTTTCGCCCTAGGGCGTGTTGCGAAAGTCCCGCCTGCTCGGCGACGCCTGGCACTTCCCCAAGCTCTCGGCTTCGCTCGAGCAGGGGAGGCCCCATCCCTCGCCGCGTTGTCGGGATCACCCCGATACATCCAGTATCGGGGCGACCCTCCGCCTTGCGATCGCACGCACCAGACGCCGCCGAGCCCGCCCTCCGGGCGGACGGCGCTACTTTCGAAACACGCCCTAGAGGTGCTGCGCGACCGCGGGCATGAGGTCCTGGAAGGTCCGCCCGTCCGCCGGCGCGCCGATCGCGGTCATCTGCCAGCCCGAGCCGGACCGCTGGACCTTGGCCATGATCTGGGCGGTGTGCCGCCCGCCGCCGGTCAGGGTGTACCGGGCCAGCTCCTGGCCGTTGCTCTCGTCGACCAGACGGCAGAAGGCCGCCTCGACCTCCTCGAAGGTCTGGCCGGTGAACGAGTTCACCGTGAAGACGATCTGGTCCACGTGGACCGGCACGCGCCGCAGGTCGACGACGATGGACTCGTCGTCACCGCCCTGGCCCGCCCCGCCGACCCGGTTGTCCCCGGTGTGCTGGACCGAACCGTCGTCACTGGTCAGGTGCTGGAAGAAGACCACGTCCTGCGGGGCCTGGCCCGCGAAGAGCACCGCCGAGGCGTCCAGATCGATCTCGCGGGCGGTCAGCCGCGCCAGGAATCCCTTGCGGGGGGCGGACTTCCAGCCCAGCCCCATCCGTACGACGCCGAGCTCGCCGCCGCCGGACTTGGTGAGGCTGACCTGCTGGCCCTTGGTGAGGTTGATCGTCATCGTTCCGCCTTCGGTGGCTGGGTGTGCCTGGGGTGACTACCGTAGGGCCTGAGCGCCCGGATCCCGGCGACTCAGAGACTGACGCCGAAGTCGGCGACGATGCCGCTCAGGCCGGACGCGTAACCCTGCCCGACCGCGCGGAACTTCCACTCGGCGCCGTGCCGGTACAGCTCGCCGAAGACCATCGCCGTCTCGGTGGAGGCGTCCTCGCTCAGGTCGTAGCGCGCGATCTCCGCGCCGCCCGCCTGGTTCACCACCCGGATGTACGCGTTGCGCACCTGGCCGAAGCTCTGACCCCGGCTCTCCGCGTCGTGGATCGAGACCGGGAAAACGATCTTCGCGACGGTGGCGGGCACCGAGGCGAGGTCGACCTTGACGATCTCGTCGTCGCCCTCGCCCTCACCGGTGAGGTTGTCGCCGGTGTGCTCGACCGACCCGTCGGGGCTCTTGAGGTTGTTGTAGAAGACGAAGTGCTCGTTGGACAGCACCTTGCCCGCCTCGTCGCAGAGCAGCGCGCTCGCGTCCAGGTCGTAGTCGGCGCCGGTGGTCGTGCGGACGTCCCAGCCGAGACCGACGAGGATCGCGGTCAGCCCCGGGGCCTCCTTGCTCAACGAGACGTTTCCGCCCTTGGCGAGGCTCACGCCCATGATGTTCTCCCTTGTGCGGTGACGGGTGTTCACGTGGTGGCGGGCACGCCACGGGTGGCGGCGCGGCCACGCTGCGACCACAAGGGAAATCTACAGCACTGTAGATTTTGGAGGCCAGGAGGTGTCCGGCCCGCCCCGGCCGGTCGCCGCCGCCTCCACCGGCTGGATACGATTTCCCGACGCCCGGCAGGCGAAGCGCCACGGCCGGGCGGCCGAACGGGAGAGAGCCGGGCGGTCGGACGAGGAGAGGGGTCGGGCCGTGGACGCCGAAGAAGCCGGTGGCGAGCGCGAATCGCCTGCCCGCAGGCGCGGCCAGGGCGAGCTGGAGGCCCAGGTGCTGTCGGTGCTGGGCGGGGCGAGCGAGCCGGTGACCGCCGCCTGGGTGCAGGAACGGCTCGGCGCGGGCCTGTCGTACAGCACGGTCATCACGATCCTGACCCGGCTGCACGCCAAGCAGGCGGTCACGCGCACCGGGCGGGGCCGCCCCGTCCTGTGGGAGCCCGTGGCGAACGAGGCGGGGCTCGCCGCCCTGCGGATGCGCCGGCTCCTCGACAAGCAGAGCGACCGCGACGCGGTGCTCTCCAGCTTCGTCTCCGTCCTCTCCTCGCACGACGAGGACCTGCTGCGGGCCCTGCTCGCCGAGAGCGGTCCCGACGACACGGCAACGCCCTCGGACCGGCCGGAGCGCTGACGATGGGCGTCTTCGTCTACCTGCCCCTCGTGCTGCCCCTGACCGCGTTGCCCATCGCGCGCCTGGCCGAACAGCACCTGCACCCGCGCAGGGCGGCCCGGCTGCTGGCCACCGTCGCCGTGATCCTCGCCTCCTGCAGCCTGGTGTGCCTCGGGCTGCTGGTGGTGGTGGGCACGGCCCAGCTGCCCGGCAACCCGCTGCCCGACGGCTGGTCCGACGCCGAGGTCCGCGAGGCCGTGCCGCACGACGCGTTCGCGGGCAAGGCGTCCATCCTCGCGCTCGTCGTCGTGACGGCCGCCTGCGGATTCACCGTCCACCGCCACTACCGCTTCCGGGCGCGCGCCCACCGGGCGCTCGCGGGCCTGCCGGGCGGCGACGTCGCCGTGCTGCCCGACGACGTCCCGTACGCCTACGCGCTCCCCGGCTCCCCGGGCCGGGTGATGGTCTCCACGGCGCTGCTCGACTGTCTCGAACCGGCCGAGCACCGGGCGCTGTTCGCCCATGAACGCGCCCATCTGGCGGGACGCCACCACCGGCTGCTGCTCGCGACCCGGCTGGCAGGCTGCGTCAACCCGCTGCTGTGGCCGCTGCTCGGGGCCCTGGTCTACAGCACGGAGCGCTGGGCGGACGAGGAGGCGGCCCGGGTCACCGGCGACCGCCGGCTGACCGCACGCGCGGTCGGCAAGGCGGCGCTCGTCTCCCGCCCGGTCCCCGGCGGTACGACCTTCGCCGCCTTCGCCGCGGCGGGCCCGGTGCCGAGACGGGTGGCGGCGCTCCTGGGACCGGTCCCCCCGGACCGGGGCTGGCCCCCCGCCCTCACCCCGGCCGGCGTCGCCGCGCTCGTCGCCGCGGCCGGGACGACCGTCTCCGCCCTGTCCGCGCTGAACGCGGCCGTCGCGCTGTTCCTCGTCCTGGAGGCGGCGACACCGCTGTAGCCCGCGGCCGAGCGCCCCGCGGAAGCCGCGCCCGTCGCCCTTCGGCCTTCGCCCGCTCTCCTTCACTACAGGGTTGTAGAGTTCATCAGCCGCGGAACGCGGGCCCCGTCGACGGCGGTTCTCCACCCGCCCGGCATGCAGAATCATGCCCGGGCGCCCACCTCCCGCCGGAGTGCGTCCCACTCGAACCCATGGCTGGAGAATCCAGCCGGACAGGAGCCACGCGTTGTCCGCCAGTCCGGGCCCCTCAGGGCCCGACCCCCACAGTCACCGACCCGCGGCCCCGGGCAGGGCCGCCCGCCGCCTCCCGTGCCGGGCGGGTGACCGATGACCTCCGCCCTGCTCGGCCTGCTGGCCGTGTTCGTCCTCACCGCCGGGACCGGCTACTTCGTGGCCCAGGAGTTCGCGTACGTCTCCGCCGACCGGCTGACCCTCGGCCGGGAGGCCGCCGCCGGGGACAAGCGGGCCGCGCGCGCCGTGAAGGTGCTGGAGCGGCTCTCCTTCATGCTGTCCGGCGCGCAGCTCGGCATCACCGTCACGGGGCTCGTCGTCGGCTTCCTCGCGGAACCGTCGGTCTCCGCCCTCCTGCGGCCCGCCCTGAGCGGTACGAGCCTCTCCGACGGACTGGTCTCGGGCATCTCCGTGGTGCTGTCGTTCGTGGTGGCGACCGTCATCCAGATGGTTCTCGGCGAACTCGCCCCCAAGAACCTCGCCCTGGCCGTGCCCGAGAGCATGGCCAAGTCCCTCGCCTCCTCCACCCTGATCTACCTGCGGATCGTCGGCCCCGTGGTCCGCGTCTTCGACGGCGTCGCCAACAGGCTGCTGCGCCGCATCGGCATCGAACCGGTCGAGGAGCTCCACCACGGCGCGACCCTGGAGGAGCTGGGCCACCTCGTCGGAGAATCCCGCGAGCAGGGTGAACTCCCGGCCGCCACGGCCGAACTCATGGACCACGCGCTGGAGTTCTCCGAGCGGAACCTGGGCGAGGTGATGGTGCCGCGCGCCGACGTGGCGTTCGTCCGCCGGGACGCCCTCGCCACCGAGGCCGTCGAGCTGATCGCCCGGCACGGGCACTCCAACTACCCGGTGCTCGGGGACCACCCGGACGACCCCGCCGGGGTTTTGGGCGTGCGGGAGCTGATGCGGCTGCCCGCGGCCGATGTCGGGCGCACCACCGTGGGCTCGCTGGCCCGCCGCCCCCTCCTGCTGCCGGAGCTCCTCAGGCTCCCGGCGGCGGTCGCGCAGATGCGGGAGCGCGACGACGAGTTCGCCGTCGTCCTGGACGAGCACGGCGGCCTGGCCGGGATCGTCACGTACGAGGACATCGCCGAGGAACTCGTCGGGGACATCGCCGACGAGTCCGACACGGTCGTCGAACTCGCGGTCGCCGACGGCTCCGGCTGGATCGTGGACGCGGGCCGCCGCCTCGACGAGATCGAGGAGGCCACCGGCGTCGAACTGCCCCAGGAGAGCGACGACTACGACACCCTGGCCGGGCTGATCATCGACCGGCTCGGACGCTTCCCCACCGTGGGCGACCGGCTCGCCGTCGGAGCGGCCCGCATCGAGGTGCGCACCCTCGACCGGCACGTCGCCGAGTACGTCCGCATGGAACCCACCGGACCGACCGAACCCACCGGACCGGCCGGACGTGTCGGACCCACCGGACAGGAGCCGCAGGCATGAGCTTCCCCATGGCGCTCTTCGTGACGGTCCTCCTCCTGATCGGCAGCGGATTCTTCGTCGCCGCCGAATTCGCCCTGGTCGCCTCCAAGCGGCACCGCATGGAACAGGCCGCCGCGCGGGGGCAGCGCGGGGCCAAGGCCGCGCTCGCCGGGATGCGCGAGCTGTCGCTGATGCTCGCGGGAGCCCAGCTCGGCATCACCATCTGCACCCTGGGCCTGGGCTCCGTGTCCAAGCCCGCGATCTCCCACGAGCTGGACCCGCTGCTGGAGCGGCTCGGACTGCCCGCGGCACTCAGCTACGGCGTCGCCTTCGCGCTGGCGATGATCGTCGTGGTCTTCCTGCACATGGTGGTCGGCGAGATGGCCCCGAAGTCCTGGGCCATCGCCCACCCGGAGCGCTCCGCGATGCTGCTGAGCCCGGCCTTCCGCGCCGTGGTGGGCGCCGTACGCCCGCTGATCCGGCTGCTGAACGCCGTCAGCAACTCCCTCGTGCGGCTGTGCCGGGTCACCCCGCGCGACGAACTCACCTCGGTGCACAACCGCGACCAGCTCACCCACCTGATCGAGGAGTCCGAGCGCCTCGGGCTGATCAGCAAGGGCGACTCCGGACTGATGACCCGGTCGCTGACCGAACCGGCGACTCCGGTCTCCGCGCTCCGGATCCCGGTGGAGCGGATCGTGACGGTCCCGGCGGACGCCGGACTCGACCGGATCCTGGCCACCGCCGCCGACGCCGACCGCACCCGCCTGCTGGTGCGGGACGGGGCGGAGGTCCTCGGATCGGTGCACGCCCGGGACGCCCTCGTGGCCCGTGCCGGAGGACGGGACGTCCTCGCCCGTGACCTGGCCCGTCCCGTCCCGGAACTGGCCCCGGACGCCACCGCCGCACACGCGGTGGAGCAGTTGCGCGAGCGGCGGTCCACGATCGCCGTCGTCCGCGACGGGGAGGGCGGGATCACCGGACTGGTCAGCCTGGACGATCTGCTCGCCCGGCTGCTGCACCCGCCGACACCCCCCGAGCGCGTCCTCTAGGGGGCGCCCCGCTCGGTCAGGGGGTGTCCCGCCCGGTCGTCTCCCCGCGGATGACGCGGGGGGACGGCTGGGTCCGGTCGCCGTCCTCGTCCTTGAGCGCCCGCTTCTCGCTCTTGAGGATGCGCGCGGCCTTTCCGGCCGACCGCATGAGATCGGGCAGCCTCTTCACGGCCAGCACCGCCACGATCACCAGGAGGAGGATGGTGAGTTCGCCGATCCCGAACATCGTCGCTGCTTTCTCTGGGGCGGAGCGGACGTGGAGTCAGCCGGATCCCTGACGGGGCGGCAGACGTAATCTACAGGCCTGTAGAGCATACGTTCGCGGAACCGGGGATCGGGCACCCGCCTCAGCCGCCGGGCAGCAGCCGCACGGTGGCGCTCGGGAGACGGCCCCACCAGTGGCCGTAGCGCCGGTACACCTCCGGTTCCCGGTCGGCCAGGAACCCCACCAGCGACCGGGCCTCGACGGCGAGCCCTTCCCAGACCTCCTCGGGCAGCGGATGGAACGCTGTCGCCTCGACACCTCCGGCGACCGGCCGCCACACCCCCGCCACGTATCCGTCGACCAGCAGCGTCGGCAGCACGTCGCCGTTCGCACGGATCACGACCCTGCGGTACGCGGGTGGAAGGACCCGGCCGCGATCCGCGTACGCCAGCAGAACGCTGTCCCACATCGCCATCAGCCGGGGCGGCGCGGGCGTCGTCGCGTCCGGCCGCGGAGCACCCGGCAGGTCGAACAGCTCCTCGCCCTCCGGCCCCTCCAGCCGGTCCAGCCCCCCGGCCGGATCCGCGAGCGCCGCCCGCGCCGCGGTCCGCCGGACCATCGCGAACTGCGCCACGTCCGCGACCGACGCGGGCCCGAATCCCGAGAGATAGCGCACGACGAGCGTCCGCAGCGAAGCGGCCGACGCCTCCGGATCCGTCCGGGGAGGGCCCGTCCGCGGCGCGATGAACGAGGGCCGGTGACCGAACGACCAGGGCGGCGCGGTGGGCGCGTGGAGCAGCGGCGTGTACTGCCGCAGCCCCCACCAGGCGCCCGGACCCGGCGGGGCGCCCAGCCGCTCGCCCAGCCACGCCTCGCACTCGGCGGTGGTCCGGGACCGCTCCGCGAACTCCAGCAGCCGGGGGACGAGCGCGTCGGCGTCCTCGGCGCTCAGCCCGGAGCGGGTGAAGCGGGGACCCAGCCGGGAAGCCCGCACCACCGGATGCATGGCCTCCCGGAAGGCCGGATGGTCCTCGGCGTGCACGGCGTGGAGCGTGAGCCGCATCAGCGTCGCCTTGACGACGGAGTGATCCGAGAACGCGGCGTCCAGCCCGGCCGGATCGAAGTCCGCGAGCCGGTTCCACAGTGCGATGTAGGGCGAGGCCGGCTGCTGGGCCTGGAGCGCCACCACGCGCCGCACCCCCTCGGCGGCATCCAGCGGCTCGCGTCGCAGCAGCAACTGCCGGGCGAGCGTGGAGCGGTTGAGCTCGCGAGCGGTGACGCCCATGCCGTCCTCTTCCCTCGGTTCCCCGGAATCCGGTCCTCGGACCCTACGCCCGACACGACGGCGGGATCCGGGCCGTCCGAGGCGTACCGGGCGGCCACGCCATCGTTGACGGTCTGCGCGGGCAGGCCCGCCCCGACGAACTCGAACCGATCAAGGAGCACGTCGACGGGGCCGCCCGCCGCGTCCCGCGCCCGGACGAAGGGCCGGACGAAGGGACGGGGCCGGAACGAGGCGGAACGCCGTGTTGAGGACGTGGTCGACCACATCGCGCGAGGGCTTGTCCGTCAGGTCGGTGAGCAGCCGGGCCAGAGCGTCGAGGAGGAACGGCGATCCCATGACGTACCGGTTGAGCACCGGCTGGAAGCCCGACCGGCTGAAGATCAGGTCGGCGGCGGTGTTGCCGAGCCGGTAGTAGCGGCCCCAGCGACGGTTCATCTCCACCGGGTAGCCGCGCAGCACCTGTTCGCGGCGGGGCCCCCGGGGGTGGGCCAGGGCGAGGGCCGCGGTCCCGGCGGCGACCTCGCCCGCCTCCATCGCCTGGGCGATGCCCTCGCCGTTCCAGGGGCTGACCATCCCGCCGGAGTCGCCGACCAGCAGCAGCCCGCGCGCGTACAGCGGATGGCGGTTGAAGCCGAGGGGCAGCGCGGCGCTGCGGACCGGGCCCTCCGCGTTCTCCTCGCGCAGCCCCCACTCCTGCGGTGTCCGGGCCAGCCACTGGTCCAGAGTGGCGCGCAGGTCCGCCTTGCCGTGCCGCCGGTGCGGCAGCGCCCCGAGCCCCACGTTGACCCGGCCGTCGCCCATCGGGAAGATCCAGCCGTAGCCGGGCAGATAGGGACCGTCGTCCGGGAAGCGGAGGTCGGCCCACAGCTCCAGGTACTCCTCCCGGGAGCGTTCGGGACTGCGGTAGTAGCGCCGGGCGGCCGTCGCGATCTGCCGCCGGGGGTCGCGCTCCAGACCCAGCGCCAGGGCGAGGCGGGCCGACGCCCCGTCGGCGGCGATGACGACCGGCGCGCGGAAGTCGACCGGCTCCGGGACGTCCGGGGAGTCCGAGGACGCGGCCACCCCCGTGACCCGGCCCGCCCGGTCCGTCAGCGGGCGCTCCGCCTTCCAGCCGCTGTACAGCCGGGCCCCGGCCGCCACCGCGTGCCGGGCCAGGATGTCGTCGAAGTCGTGCCGGCTGCGGGAGAGCCCGAAGTCCGGAAAGCGGCCCAGGGCGGGCCAGCCGATGTGCACCCGGTGCTCCCCGGCCACCCAGCGCATCCCGCGCGACCGCGTCCAGCCCGGCGCGGTGATGTCGACGCCCATCCGGATGAGCTGGTGGACCGCGCGCGGGGTGAGACCGTCGCCGCACACCTTCTCCCGGGGGAAGCGGGCCTTCTCCAGCAGGATCACGTCCACTCCGGCCCGCGCCAGGTGATACGCGGCCGAGGAGCCGGCCGGTCCCGCACCCACCACGACGACCTGGGCGTCCTCTCCCGTTCGGGACACCTCCCGCGCGTCCTCCGTGCCGGGAGCCTCCCGCGGGTCTTGCGCACGGGGGGCCTTCCGCGTGTCCGTCGTCGTCGGGTCCGGTGGCAGTTCCCGCATCACAACCCCTTCGTCCCCACGGCCGTTGCTCCTGCCGGGGCGGTGGCCCAGGGCAACATCATCGATCAGGACGGGCCGGGGCGGTACCAGGCGTCGGAAAACCCCGGGCGACCGAGTGAACCGGCCGTCTACGCTCCGTCGGTGACCACTCCGCCGGACGTAACGATCATCGACGCACTCGACCGCGCCGACACCCCTCTCCTCGCCCGGCGCCTCGACGCCCGCACCTGCCCGCCGGACGTCCTCGGCCGGATGGTCCGGCACCCCGCGCCCCGGATACGGCACCTCGGCCTCGCCCTCCTCGCCGAACGCGCGGACCATCCGGACGCCGGGGGAGAGGAAGAGGGGGAGGCCGGGACCGGGGCCGGGCCGCTCGCCCTGGTGGCCCGCCTGCTGCCCGACGGCCCCGGGACGTCGCCCGAGGAGTCGCTCCAGCTCGCGGGCCTCCACGCCCGGCTCGGGGCGCGGAAGCCGTCGCACCGGCTGCCCGACTGGCGTGCGGCCGCGCTGCCCGCCCGGGTGCGGATCGCCTGGCTGCGGGCGGAGCTCCTCGGCGACCCGACCGTCCTGCGCACGGAACCGGCGGGCGAACTCCTCTACCGGGCCGTACGCGAGAGCGCCGCCGCCGAGGCGCACCGCCCCGACCGGCTCGTGGCCGAACTCGTCGACACCGGCGACCCGGTCCTCGGGACCGAGGCGCTGCGGCTGGCCCGCGACGGGCTGCACGCCGGGCTGCTCGCCCCGTCGTTCGTACGCGGCCGGCTGGTGCGGCTGCTCGATTCGCCCGACCCCGACGTCGTGTCCGACGTCCTGCGCGAACTCGCCGAGCCCTGGGCGGCGGTGACTCCCGTGGACGCGTCACCGCTGACCCGGTGGGCCGTGGCCCGGAACGGCCGGCGCGCCGCCCCCGGCGAGTCGGCGGCGGCGCTCGCGGCGGCCGCTCTCGTCGCCACGGCCCGGCACGGTCACCACGCGGTGCTGTGGAGCACGGCGGAGGATCCGGCCGGGTCCCCGGCCCTGCGCGGGCAGGCCGTGGAACTCCTGGGCGAACGGGCGGAACGCACCGACATCGGCCGCCTGGTGGCCCTGGCCGCCACGGACCCGCTCCTGCTCGCCGGGCCCGTGCTGACCTGTCTGCGCGCCCTGCACCGGCGCGGCCACTTCCCGGCCGCCCCGGACGCCGGCCCGCTGCTCGCCCTGGCCCTGGCCGACCACACACTTCCGGCAGAGGACGTCGCCACGGTCCTCTACACCTGCCGCCGCCCGCTGTTCGACGCCCTCACCGACGCCCCGCCCACCGCCCCGGACTGGCCACGCCGCCTGGAACTGCTCATCGCCCTGGCGCGGCAGGGGGCCGCCGACGTCCCCATCGGCGAGGCCGTCGCCCGGCTCCTCCCGGACGCGCCCTTCCCGCGCCCGTTCCTCGCCGCGATCCGCGTCCTGCGACCGCCCGCCGCGGAGGAAGCGGTGCTGGCCCTGCTTCCCACGGCCCCGTCCGCCGCGCTGGACGCCCTGGAGGCCATCGGCGCGGACCGTACGCGATCGGCGCTGGCCAGGGCGTTCGGCCTCGACGGCCCGGCGGACGGTCCGCCCGGGGACCCGGACTCGCCGCGACGCCTCCCGGTCGCACCCGAACTGCGCCCCGTACGCGACCGGGCGCTGGCACTCCTGTGGCACCTCACCCACGAGCCGGGGCAGCGGCAGGACCTGCTCGCCCGGCTCGACCCCCGGAACCTCCCGCACGCCGTCGAGGCCGACCTCGGAGCCCCCGAGGAACGGGAACTGGCCGTACTGCGCGCCCACGTGGACGTGGACGACCCCGTGGCGGCGTTCTGCCGGATCGCGGCGCACACCGGTACGGGAACCCTGCCCCCGGAGGGCGTCCCGCTGGCCGACCTGCTCCTGCGCATCGTGCGCGACCTCGCCGCGGGCCGGCTCGGGCCGGGAACGGACGCCCCGGGCCCCGGCTCCGTAACCGCGGGACCGGCCCGCCCGGACGGCGAACCGGAGCTGCCGCCCGAGGTGCTGGAGGCGATGCGCGCCCGCGGGAGCCGGTTGTGGAGGCGGCGGCGGATCAGGCCCGTCTGTCTGCTCGGCGCACCGGACGACACCGGGGCGGGCCACGCCTTCCTCACCGCGACGGTGCTCGGCCTGCTGGAGCGGCCCGGGCTCACCGGCGGCGAACGGGCCGTGCTGCTCAAGGCGTTGCTCCAGGTCCCGGCGACCCCGTCCACCCGGGCCCGGGTGCACCGCCTGCTGCGGGACCGCGACCCGCACGTGCGCAAGCACGTCATCGCCCTGCTGGCCCACGACGCCTCGGGCGAGGACGCGCGGGTGCTGTCCGCGACGCTCGTCCCGCTGACCCGCGACCCGAACATCCGGACCGTACGCGCGGCCCTGCTGGCCCTGGGCGCGGCACGGGCCCGCTGGGCGGGCGGGGCGGTCGCCGCCTGCCTCCACCACCCGAACACGAACATCAGGAAGACCGCGGCGGCCACCCTGCTCCACGCGGGCGCGCCGGCCGCCGTCCCGCATCTCCTGCGGGCGCTCGGCCGCGACGACAACCCGGGACTGCGGTCCGCGCTGACACGGGCGCTCCGCGCCGTCGTGGGCGGTGCCTACGCCGCGACCCTCCTCGCCGCCGCCGAGGCGGCTCGCGACGAGCGCACCGGCCGCCTCCTGCTCCGCGCCCTCGACCAGGAGGTGACCGCCCGCGCCGTGCTCGCCCTCGACGTGGGGGGATCGCCGGTCGTCCCCGCCCTGCTGGCGCTCGTCGCCGACGGCGGGGTGCGGCTCGCCGCCGGTTCCGTGGCGGACCTGGCGGAACCGCTGGCCCGGCACGGTGTACCGGCGCGGCCCGCCGCCCCGGGCGGGCCGCCGGAAGGAGCCGACGCCGAGGTGGCGGCCCTGCTGCGATCCGGCTGGGACCCGGCACTCGCCCTGCGCGTCGCCCGGCGTCCCGCACCTCCGGGCCTCGTCGCCGACCACGAACGCCCGGCGGCGCGCGCCCTGTTGGCCCGCTGGCTCGACCTGGCCGGCGGCACCGTCGAGGCCGGGCTCCGCAGCCGCCTCCTGCGGTGTGCGCTACGTCTGTGCCCGGGCCCCTGGTCCGCCGACGAGGTGACGCTGCTGGCCCGGCACACCGCCACGGTGGCCGACGCGTTCGACGCCGCCACGGGCGGGGGAGGGCCGGCCGGGTCTCCCGCCACAACCGTGGAAGCGGCGGCCGGGTGGGCCGGAGAGCTGATCGACGTCCTGCACGCCGTCGCGCCGCACCTGTCCGCCGTCCAGCGTTTCACCGTCGTCGAGGGACTCCGCGCACTGCCGCCCGCCGGCCCGGACCGCCCGCCCCGGCCCGGGACGGCCGCCTCGGCCCTCACGCTGCTCCGACAGCTGGGCGCGGTGCTCGTCCGCGCCGACCTCGACCGGGCCCTGGCCGCGGCCCACCGCGGCGCCGATCCCTGGAGGGCCGCGCCCGCCGTGCTCCGGGAGGCCTTCGGCGTACCGGAGGAGTCGGCGATCGCCGATGAACCGGGCTCCTGGCGAGAGGAGTTGACCGAGGCGGTACGGACGCCCGCAGCGCTGGCGGAGTTCCGGGGACGCGAGGTCGCCGCCGGACCCGGACCCCGGCGTGCCACCGGCACGGACGGCGCCGGGCGTAGCTCCGCCCCGCCGACGTCCCGGGAACTGCTCTCCGCGCTCGTCGACGCGTACCCGGGTGCCGCGCCCGCCGTGCGCGGGCGCCTCGTCGACTGGATGGCCGAGCTCCAGCCGCTCGACGCACCCGAGTGGACCATCGCCGAGACCAGGGCGGCGCGCACGGCCTCCGGCGGCCCGTCGCGCCCGGTGCGGGCGGACGATCTCGACCAGCCCCGGTCGGCCGCCCAGCGCACCCGGCTGCTGGCCATGCTGGACGCGAAGAAGCCGGACCGCCGGGCCGCCGCCGCGCGGGCCCTGCTCGACTGGCCCGAGCCGGAGGTGGCGCGCGCCGTGCTGCGCGCGTATCTGCGCGGCCGGGCCGACGTGCTCCCCGCCACCGCCGCCCTGGATCTCCTCACCCACCCGGAGGGTCCCGCCGACGCCCACGCCGCAGCGGGCGGCACCCGGCACCCCGCCGTCGGGGAACTGACCGCCCGCGGGGTGCTGCCCGAACGGGCGCTGCGCTTTGCGGCCCGGCTGCCCGAGGACGAGCTGCTCCCGCTCGTCCCGCTGATCGTCGGGTGGTGGGAACACGGTTCGCCCGCTGTGCACGAGGCGGCCCGTGCCACGCTGCACGACGTTCCCGCCGATGCCCTCGCCCACCACCTGGCGCCGCGCGTCGAGGCGGGCGACCTCGGGCTGCTCGACCTGCTGACCGGCCTGCGGCTGCTCCGCACCCCCCGGCTGACCAGGGCCGAGCACCGGCTGCGTACCGAAGGCCGCGATGCCCTGGCCGACGCCCTCGTCCTCGTCGACGGCCCGTTGCGCACCCCCGGGTCCGAACACGAGGACGCCGCCGCGCTCGATGCCCTGCGCACCCCGTTCCGGAGCACGACGGCCGCCCCGGCGGACCGTTCGTCGCTGCCGGAACTGCTCGACCTCGCCCGCGCGGGCACGCCCGAGCGGGCCCGCGAGGCTCTCACCCGCCTCGTCGAGGAGCACGCGCCCGAAGCCGGTCGGGACCCGCACGTGCACGCGCTGGTGGAGGAGTTGCTGAGCCACCCGAGCGCAGGAGTACGCCTGCACGCACACCGGACCTCGCGCGCCCTGTTCGACCGGGACACCCATGCCCGGCTCACCACGCTCCTGCTGTCCGATCCGCTGCCGGACGTGGTGCGCATGGCGGCACGGACGCTCGCCCGCGCGGCCTGGGAGCCCGCGCTGCCCGACCTCGTCCGGCTCCTCGACCACGCGAGGCCGGTCGTCCGGAGGACCGCCAGGGACGCGCTCGTCGGCTTCGGCGGCGCGGCGGTCCCGGTCCTGCGCAGGACCGCGGCCCACGCCCGGCCCGACCGGCGGCCGCTCTACGCGGACGTGCTGGCCGAGATCTCCGGAGCGGGGGTCTGACGGGGCGCACGGGCGCCGGTTCGGCGGCGCGCGGTCAGCCCCCGGGCCCCCGGGCCGCCGCGGCGGCGACCTGGTGCAGTGTCCGCCCCGTACGGGCGGACCGGGCGTGGTACGGGTCGGGCGAACCGGGCCTGCCGCGCACGGCGAGGCGGTCGTTCGCCTTGATCAGCAGCCACGCCTCGTGGCCGCCGCCGTCCGGCTCGTCGCCCTTCTGGATGCGGGTCAGCGCGAACTCGCCGTGCAGCTTCGACCCGTACAGCCAGAACGTCGCGTGGCCGAGCGCCAGGGACTCGGAGAAGGGGACGGAGTCGCCCTGTCCGTCGTGCCCGAGCGGCCGGTAGGTGCCCTGGTCCCAGACGATGACCGTGCCGCTGCCGGACTCGCCCTGCGGGATCACCCCTTCGAACTCGCGGTACTCCAGGGCGTGATCCTCCGTGGGCACGGCGAGCCGGCGGTCGCTGGGGTTCTCCGAGGGCCCGCGCGGGACCGCCCAGGACTTGAGTACGCCGTCGACCTCCAGCCGGAAGTCGAAGTGCAGGCGCCGCGCGTCATGGATCTGCACGACGAAGCGGGGCCGCGGTGTGCCGTCGTTCTCCACGTCGTGCTCCCTTCAGGCCCTGGTTCGTCCCGCCGGTCCATATGTCCACTCTGCGGCTGCCCGGGACGAACCGCACGATGAGACGGCTGCCTTCAGACGCATATGCCTCCGGGGCATGCCGTTCCCCCTCCGGTCCGGACCAGGTTATTGACGGCTCCTGCGGCACTCCCTTAAATCAAGTATTGAAATATGCGCCCGAGGTGATCGCCCCAACCGTTCACCTCTCGGCGTCGACCTGTCATGCACATGCCCCCACGCGAAGTGATGTGATGACCGTGCACCCCACACACTCCACGGCGCGCAGCGTCTCCCGGCGCCGCCGCGTCGCTCTCGGCACGGCGGCGCTGCTCTGCTGTTCCGCCGTCCTGGCCGCACTTCCCGGCGGCGCGTCCGCCGCACCCGCCGCCGGGTCCCCGGCCCCCGGGCCCGGGGCGCAGGCCGTCGTCTTCGAGGACCAGTTCGACGGACCGGCCGGCGCCGCCGTGGACGGCGGCAAGTGGCGGACCGAGACCGGCGACAACGTCAACAACCACGAGCGGCAGTACTACACCCCGGGCAACGACAACGCCGCGCTCGACGGCCGGGGCAACCTCGTGATCACCGCCCGGAAGGAGAACCCGGGCAACTACCCGTGCTGGTACGGGGCGTGCGAGTACACCTCGTCCCGGCTCAACACCTCCGGGAGGTTCGCCGCCGCCTACGGCCAGGTCGAGGCCCGGATCAAGATCCCGCGCGGCCAGGGCATCTGGCCCGCGTTCTGGATGCTGGGCGACGACTTCGGCGACGTCGGCTGGCCGAACAGCGGCGAGATCGACGTGATGGAGAACGTCGGCTTCGAACCCGGCACCGTCCACGGCACCCTGCACGGCCCGGGATACTCCGGCTCCGGTGGCATCGGAGCCGCGTACACGCTGCCGAACGGGCAGGCGTTCGCCGACGACTTCCACACCTTCGCCATCGACTGGGCGCCCGACTCCATCACCTGGTCCGTCGACGGCCAGGTCTTCCAGCGGCGCACCCCGGCCGACCTGGGCGGCCATCAGTGGGTGTTCAACAAGCCGTTCTTCCTCATCCTGAACCTCGCGGTCGGCGGCTACTGGCCCGGCGACCCCGACGGCAGCACACAGTTCCCGCAGCAGATGGTCATCGACCACGTCCGTGTGACGACCGGCGACTGATCGCCGGCCCCCCGGGGCGGCCCCGAAACGTGGACGGCGGCAGAGGTGCTCCTGCCGCCGTCCACCCCCGACCCGTCCGCGCGGTGAGCGTCGAGACCGGTGCGGGACCGTACGACCGGTCGATCCGCGCGGGAGTCAGTCGTCCTGCTCGTCGTCCTCGCCCTGCGAGCCGCCGTCCCGCTGGCCTGGTCGGCTTTGCTGGTCCTGCTGGCCTTGTTGGTCCTGCTGCTGCCCGCCACCGTCGCCCACGTCCTGCGAGGGACCCGAGGAGGGACTCTGATCCGGCGTACCGGCGGAGCTGGAGTCCGGGGAGAACAGGATCATTCCGAGATACACGGCGGCCAGGAACGTCGCCGTGCCCGCGATGGCGCTGGCCACCCTCGGCCGCCGCCGTATCGCCTCACGGGTACTGCGGCGACGGGCCGGAGCCGACCGGGTCGGCGCCTGCCGTCTTCGCCCCGTGGGCCCCGGGAGCCGGTACGTCGTCGGGCCGGCCGGCGCCGGCGGCGCGGCGGGGGAGGACGTCGGGGCCATGGGCGCCGACGCCCGGTGGGACGTGGGCGTCTGCAGGGGGAGCGGCTCCGGCCGGCCGCGCCAGGCGTCGGTGCGGAACCAGTCGGAGACCTGCTGCGCGGTGGGCCGTTCCTCCGGCTGCTTGGCCAGCAGCCCGAGGAGATACGAGTCGAAGGCGGCGGAGATCTCCACGCCGCGCTGCCGCAGCGGGACCGGCGGGGTGTCGACGTGCTGGTACAGCGTCGCGGTCGCCGTGTCGGAGCGGAACGGGGGCTGCCCGAGCAGCAGTTGATAGATGACGCAGCCCAGGGAGTACATGTCGGACGCGGAGTCGGCGGTACGCCCCAGGGCCCGCTCGGGGGCCAGGTAGAGGCTCGTGCCGACGATGTGACCGGCCGTCGTCAGCGCGGTCGAGGGGTCGTCGACGAACTGGGCGATCCCGAAGTCGCCGATCTTCACCGAACCGTCCGCGTCCAGCATCAGGTTGCCCGGCTTGATGTCGCGGTGGACGATGCCCTGGCGGTGCGCGGCGGCCAGCCCGGCGGCCGCCTGGCCCGCGATCAGGGCGACCTGTTCGGGATGGACCCGCTCCTGGGCGGCGAGCAGGTCTCCGAGGCTCTGCCCCTCGACCAGCTCCATCACCAGGAAGAACCGGTCCTCCCAGGCCCCGAAGTCGAACACGGCCACCAGGTGCGGGTGGCTCAACCGGGCGGCGGTCTGCGCCTCCAGCCGGAAGCGGGCGGTCGACGAGGCGTCCGCCTGGTCCCCCAGCAGCAGCTTCACGGCCACGGCGCGTCCCAGCACCTCGTCCGTGGCACGCCACACCTCGCCCATGCCGCCACGACCGATGGGGGATACCAATCGGTACCGACCAGCTACCAGCACCTGTACACCTATCTCGAATTGTGGGCCCGCTCCGGCTGCCGGGCCCCGTGGTTCCCGGTCTCCGGTGCAGTCCTGGGCGGAGCGGCGAATGACATGATCAGGATATCGGTCCGGCGGAGCCCCGATGCCCCGACGGTCCATTCGCCGGGCTCTGCTGACGGCCCGGTACACATCCTCG
Organism: Streptomyces sp. NBC_01116; assembly: GCF_041435495.1. Classification (NCBI taxonomy): domain Bacteria; kingdom Bacillati; phylum Actinomycetota; class Actinomycetes; order Kitasatosporales; family Streptomycetaceae; genus Streptomyces; species Streptomyces sp. NBC_01116. Next base: position 826,546 of record NZ_CP108644.1, on the reverse strand, counting down.
CCCGCCCCGGCGCCGGGAGCGCCCGCCGGACCCCGGGTCAGCCGAGCAGCCGACGGTACGCGGCATCGGCCGTGAACGCGGACTGCCCACCCCTGAACAGCAGTTCGGCGGTTCCGAACGCCGGGTCGGACGCCGTCTCCGGCACATAGGGGACGGCGAGGCACCGCATGCCCGCCGCGTGCGCGGCCGCCGCTCCGGGAGGGGCGTCCTCCAGCACGACGCAGTCCGCCGGCTCCGCCCCCATCCGCCGGGCCGTCTCCAGGAACACGTCGGGCTCCGGCTTGCCGTGCGCGACCTCCTCGGCGGAGACGTACAGCGGGATGCAGGCGTCGAGCCCGGTCACCGCGAGCACCGCCCCGATCGCGGCCCGGGACGAACCGGAGGCCACCGCCATCGGCACCCCGGCCGCGTGCAGGCGCTCCACGAGGACCCGCATCTGCGGGAAGACCTCCGTCGACGCCCCGGCGAGCTCCAGATACAGGGCGTTCTTCCCGGCGAGCAACTCCTCGACCGGGGCGTCGATCCCGTACTCCGCGCGCAGGACGGTCAGCGTCTCCCGGGTGCCGATGCCGATGAACCGGGTGTGGGCCTCCCAGTCGAAGTCCCGCACCCCGTACCGGGCGAGCAGCCGGCGCCCCGCCTCGTAGTAGTTCGGCTCGCTGTCCACCAGCGTCCCGTCGAGATCGAAGATCACGTGGGGGCCGGGCGCGGTCACGGGGCGGGACGTCATGGCCCCAGCATGCCGCAGCCCGCGGCAGCGGGCCCGGTCACCCCTGACCGGGCGCGGGACCCGGCCGGTCCCGGTCGCCCGCCGCGCGCCCCACGGATTCCACCAGCGGCAGCATGCGGTGTGCCACCCGCTCGCGGAGCGCCACGTCGGTCCGGGTCCTGACGACCCCCGGGAGCTGGATCAGCCGTTGGATCACGTCCTCCAGGTGCCCGGCGTCCCGGGCGACGACGCGGGTCAGCAGATCGCCCCCGCCCGTCGTGGAGAACGCCTCGATGATCTCGGGGACGGCCGCCAGGGCGTCGCCCACCTCGACCAGATGCCCCTGTGTGACCTCCAGGTGGACGAAGGCGAGCACGGGATGGCCGAGCGCGGCGGGGGAGAGGGTCGGCCCGGTACCGGTGATCACCCCGTCCCGCTCCAGCCGGTCGAGCCGGGCCTGCAACGTGCCGCGGGCCACCCCGAGGATGCGCGCGTACTCCCGGGCGCTGGTGCGCGGCTGCTCGATCAGCAGGCGCAGGATCCGGGTGTCGAGAGCGTCCACCGCCATGGTCCGCAGGTCTCCTTCCGAGCCGTCCGGTGCGGCCCCGACTCTACCCAGGCCGCGAGGGAGTGCGCCGCCGGGGCGGTGGGGCGGGACGTCAGCCGTAGGAGGACAGCAGCCAGGTCATCAGCGCGGCTGTCAGGACGGACTGGGCCACGGCGGCGCCCCGGTAGCGCCCCCGGCACAGGGCCAGTCCCGCGGCCGCCGGCACGCCGCAGCTCGCCATCAGCTCCATCGCCGGAACGGTCGCTTCCACCCCGTTGTGCGCGTCGGCCCAGCCGCCGATGCCGACCGCGAGCCAGGCGTAGCCGCCGGCGAGCGCGTCGAGCGGCAGCAGGGCCAGGAACACCAGGAGGTTCGCTCCGCCGCTCCGCGGCTCGCGCCCTTCCCGGATCCCGTCCGCGCGCGTGTCCCTGTCCATGTCGGCATCGTGCGCCGCCGACGCGTACTCACATCCCTCCCGCCCCTCGAACCGGAGCCCGGCCGTCCGGTGTGTGCGTCCGCCGTTCGTGCGAGGGTGCTCGCCATGGTGGTCCGTTGGCACGTTGATGGCCGAACGTTCGCACGATCTACTGGGCCGTTGGTACATGGTTCTCCTCCCGGTTTGATCCAAGGGCCCGATAGATGCTGCAATGGATCCATCGATGGCGCTGCGGACTTCCGCGGCGCCTTTTTCATGCGAGTTCTGCGGAGACGCGGAAGGGGCGGAAGTGTGCTGAAGAGGGTGTTCGTGGCGCCGGACCCGGGGCGGGTGCGGCTGCGCTTCGCCGGCCGTGGCGTTCTCGGCATCAGCCTGGCGGTCGCGCTGTGCGGCTTCGCCGGGCACTCGCTGGTGGCGGCCATCACGGGCGGCCTCGCGGCGCTGCTCGCCCTGTTCACCGTGACCGACCCGACGGTCCGGGGCCAGGCGGTCACCACGGCCCTGCTCCCGGCCGTCGGACTGCCGGTCCTCGCCCTGGCCGCCGCGCTGCACGACCAGCCGGTCGCCCGCGACCTGAGCTTCCTCGCCGTGATGGGGGCGGGCGTGTACGCCCGGCGCTGGGGGCCGCGCGGGCACGCGCTGGGCGTCTTCGCGTTCATGATGTTCTTCGCCGCCCAGTTCCTGCACACCGTGCCCGGCCAACTGCCCGAGCTGTACGCCGCGGTGCTGCTGTCCCTGGGCGCCTCGTCCACCGTGCGCTTCGGCCTGTGGTGCTACGAGCGGCGGCTGCCCGTCGCGGCCGCGCCCGCTCCCCCGCAGGGCCCGGGACCGCTGCGCATCACCACCCGGCAGGCCGTCCAGGCCACCCTGGGCGGAGCCTTCGCGCTCGGGCTGGGGCAGGTCCTGTCCGACCAGCGGTGGTACTGGGCCGTGGGCGCCACCTGGTGGGTCTTCGTGAACACCACCTCGCGCGGCGAGACGCTCGTACGGGGATTCCGGCGGGTCCTGGGCACCGTGATCGGCATCGTCGCTGGCTTCGCCGTGGCCCTCCCGCTCGACGGCGCGGGAGCCCCGACCGCCGCCGTCGTCGCGGTCAGCGTCTTCGGCATCTTCTACACGGCGGCGGTCTCGTACAGCTGGATGATGTTCTTCGTGACGGTGATGGCCGGCATGCTCTACGGCGTGCTGGGCGTCCTGGACGCCGCCCTGCTCTGGCTGCGCGTCGCGGAGACCGCCGTCGGCTCGCTCGGCGCGGTGCTCGCCGTGCTGCTGGTCCTCCCCGTCACCACCCACGCCATCACCGACGCGTGGATCCAGAAGGCCCTGCGGTGCGTCCACGCCTGCACGGCCGAGGCGGCCGACCGGCTCGCCGGCTCGACGCTCGCCGACCCAGGCCCCCGCGTCGCCGAACTGGAGGTGCTGCTCGGCCGGGTCCGGCTCTCCCTCGCGCCGCTGGTGCACCCCTTGAACCCGTTGCCGGCCCGCAAGGCGCGCGCCCGCCAGGTGATCGCGCTGCTGGACGACTGCGTGACCGAGGTCCGGGGCCTGGCCTCGATCGCCGCCGACCCGGACGCCTCGCACGACGCACGGCTGTCCGCCGCGTGCTCCCGTGTCGAGGCGGCGGTGGAGATCCTCACCGCGCCCCGTCCCGGCGCGGTCCCCACCGTGCCCGTCCGCGTGCGTCACTCCACCGCGACCGAACCCGCTCTGGCCCACCTCCACGACCTGGAACGTGCCCTCGCCCAGCTCGTGAGCCCGCTGAGCCACGCTCCCTACGCGGCGTCGACACGCGCCTGAAGGGCGGAGCCGGGGGCGAGGAACGGCCGGAGCGCCCGCCCCGCGCTGGGCGGGTGACAGCGGCGGGCCCTCGGGGCGTTCCGGGTGAACCGCGCCTTCGCCCGGGACGCGCCCGCTGCCGGCCGGGCGGGCTTCCGTGCGTGGCCCGCCGCGCGCGAGCCGCGCGGCGGGGATCAGTCCGGGAGCTGGGCCCGCCGTCCGGGAGCGGCGGAGGACTGCATGGTCATCCCGCCGTCGACGACCAGGAGCTGGCCGGTGAGGTAGCGGGACTCGTCGGAGGCGAGGAAGACCATGGTGTGGCCGATGTCCTCGGGTGAGCCGAGGTAGGGCAGGGCGTTGCCCTCGATGAGGCTCTCGATGACGCTGTGCGGCAGGTTGTTCTCCAGCGCGGGAGTCATGACGGCGCCGGGCGCGATGGCGTTGCAGCGCACGTTCTGGGGCCCGTACTGGACGGCGATGGACTTGGTGATGCTGACGACGGCTGCCTTGACGGCCCCGTAGGAGGTCTGCAGGACGTCACCCACCAGTGCGGCGACCGAGGCGGTGTTGATCACCGATCCGCCGCCCGCGCGGATCATGTGCGGGAGCGCGTGCCGGGTGCCGAGGAGCGTGCTGGTCACATTGCGGGAGACCGCCCGGTCGAACTCGTCCATGCTCATGCGCAGCACGTCCAGGTCGGTGCGCGGGTCGGTGCCGCCGACGTGGTTGCAGAGCACGTTCAGGGAGCCGAACTCGGCGACGGTGGCGGCGATCATGTCGGCGATCGAGCCCTCGTCGGTGACATCCACCGTCACGGGGAGAGCCCGGCCGCCGGCCTTCTCGACGAGCGCGGCGGTTTCCGCGGCGGCCTCGGTGCTGAAGTCCGCGACGACGACTCGCGCGCCTTCCCGGCTCATGAGCTGTGCGGCGGCCCGGCCGATGCCGCTGCCGCCACCGGTGATGACGGCGACCTTGTCCTTCAGGCGTTCCATGGGGCTGTCTCCTTCGAATCGGCGCACGACGGGTCGGCCGGCTGCGGCCCGCGGTCGAGGCCGGGACACCGTTCTGTACGTCGGCGGCCCGGGATCGGGGGGTGAGGGGAGCCGGGCCGACACCCGTGACGGGCGCGGGCATCGCCGCGACCCGGGTCGGGCCGCGCTCGGCAAAGAATCCTCTGTTGTGCATGTTACATACATATGAAACGGTCGCAAAGGCGGCGGGCGAAGATCCGGGGCCGGGTGTCACGGGGATACTGGTGCGTCGAACCAGTGGAAGGGACGCGCCACGTATGACACCGCCGAGCGGGCAGGACTCCCGCCTCAATGACCTCGAACGAGAGCTGACCCTGCTCTCGAGGCACTTCATCGCCTCGCGCGGCCCCCGCATCGGTCAGAGCCTCGACCGTTCGGCCTATGTGCTCCTCACTCGTATGGAGGCGGGCGAGCCCCTGACGCTGAAGGAGTTGGCGCACACCTTCCAGGCGGACGTGTCCACCATTCACCGGCAGGTGAGCAGCATGCTGCGGCACGGTCTCGTCGAGCGGCTCGCTGCCCCCACGCGGTCGGGCGCCCGCACCTTCCGTCCCACCCCGCTGGGCCGGGAACGGCTGGAGGCAGACCGGGCCATCAGCCGGGCCGGGGCCGCGCGGCTGATCGAGGCGGCCGGCTGGAGCGACGCGCGCACCCAGCAGTTCCTCACGCTGATGACCGAGTTCAATCACGGCATCGAGCGGCTCGAAGAACTCTCCCGGGACCCTTCCGCCCGGCCCGCGGGCGAGCCGCCCGCCGCGAAGTAGGCGGAGTGCGCCCTCTCCGGGCTGCTCTCCGGACCGGGGAGGGGGGGCTCTGGGACTGTTCGGGGCATTGGTCTGGACCGCGGCGGGCTGCCTGCTACCGTCGGCCGTGAAGATCGCGGCGACGGTGAAGAGGGGTAGCGCGATGATCGGCAACAGCGCCGGGCGGGCATTCATAGGGTCGTTCACCTCGGCGGGCGGGCGCGGCATCACCGCCGCCGCCGTGGACCGGGACACCGGTGCGCTGACGGTGCTGGGGTCCACGGACGCCGTGCCCGACCCCTCGTTCCTCGCCGTCGGCCCGGGAGGCACGGCCCTGTACGCGGTCGGCGAGAGCGCCCCGGGCGTCGCCGCCGCCTTCACCGTCGACGGTGACGTACCGGCTCTCCTGGGGGCTGTCCGCGCCGTCGACGGCGATGCGCCCACCCATCTCGCGCTCGCCGCGAACCACCTGGTCACGGCCAACTACACCTCCGGCAGCGTCACCGCCCTGCCGGTCCTCGCCGACGGGTCCCTCGGGGCGGCGGCCTCGGTGCTCCGGCACGAGGGCAGCGGCCCGGACGCGGAGCGCCAGGAGGCCCCGCACGCCCACCAGGTGCTCGCCGACCCCTCCGGGAACTGGGTGGTGGGCGTGGACCTCGGCACCGACTCGGTACACGTCTGCGCCCTGGACCCCGCCACCGGCGCCCTGCGCCCGCACGGCGAGACGGCCCTGCGCCCCGGCACCGGCCCGCGCCACCTGGCCTTCCACCCCTCGGGCTCGCTCGCCTACGTCCTGGGCGAGCTGGAACCGACCCTCACCGTCTGCCGCTGGGACGCGGCGGCCGGCCGCCTCGACGTACTCGGCGAGACGCCGGTGCTGCCCGAGCACGAGACCGCCGACGACACGGCGCGCACCTACCCGTCCGAGGTGGTCGTCGCGCACGACGGGCGCTTCCTGTGGACGGCCAACCGGGGCCACGACAGCATCTCCGTGCTCACCCTCGACGAGAGCGGCGAGAAGGCGGCCCTGGTGGCCACCGTCGGCTGCGGCGGACACTGGCCGCGCGACCTCACCCTCGACCCGAGCGGCCAATGGCTGTACGCGGCCAACGAGCGCTCCGGGAACGTCAGCTGGTTCGCCGTGGACGCCGAGACGGGCGTCCCGCGGCACGCCGGCTCCGTCGAGGTTCCCGCGGCCTCCTGCGTCGTCCTCGTCTGACAGCGGCCACCCCGGGGCACTGCGCCTGGCGGTCGCCGCCCGGACAGCGCGGCGGGCCCGGACCGGAGATGTCCTCCGGTCCGGGCCCGCCGCGCTGTCCGGCTTCCCGAGCCGCCGCCCCGCGGCGACGGCGTCCGGTCAGTGAGCCTGAGCCCGCTGCGGTGTCGCCGGCGTGATGCCCAGCGTCGTCGCGTAGAGGGAGAGCACGAGCTTGCCGATCGCCGGGTAGGCGCCCAGCGGCTCGGCCGTCGCGCAGCCCGCCTCCTTCGCGGCGGCGTCCAGCAGGCCGGGGTCGACCTCCGGGCCCACCAGGTACGGCGCCAGCGCCAGCTGTGCGGAGCCGGAGCTCTGGAGCTGCTCCGCGACCGAGGCGACCGAGCCGTCCACGTCCAGTGCGGCGGCCATCACCGGCACGGCGAGCCGGGCGGCCAGCAGCATGCCGGTGATCCCGGCGGCCCGTACGGCCTCCTCGCCGCCCACGGTGACCAGCACGATGCCGTCGGCGGCCGTGGCCACGGTGAACAGCCTGGCGCGGTCGGCGCGCGCCAGCCCGGCCTCCGACAGCCGTACGTGCAGGGCCTCGGCGAGCAGCGGGTGCGGGCCGAGCACGTCGGTCAGCTCGGCCTGCGTACCGCTGTCCATCACGGCCTGCCGTATCCGCCGGATCAGCGCGCTGTCGGGACCCGCGAGCAGCGGGACCACGACGGCGGGCGGACCCGCGGGCTCGGCGACCTCACGGCCGACGGCGACGGCCTGCTCGAAGCGCGCGATGCGCTCGGCGGCGGAGTGGGCGAGAACGGTGGAAAGGGTCGGGTACTCGGCATCGTCGCCGTCGAGGTAGCCGATCCGGGCGTTCAGGCCGGGCAGCTCGGAACGGGCGATGCTGATCACCTCTTCGGCCAGGCTGCGCGTGGCCGAAGAGGGGGTACCGGGAACGGCGAGAACGAGCGCGGCAGCGCCCTCGGGTGCGACCACGGGCTCCGGGCGGCGGTGCCGTCCGGACTGGCGAGGTCGCGGCATTCGTACAGGCAGGCCGGAAGCGGGCCCAGTGGGGGTGCTCATGGCGCCGCATGCTACTGGTTTTGCCTGCCCCTCTGTTCGGGGAGGGTCCGGTCGAGCGTTAACTATCCGCTTATGTCCGATGAGTGATGTACCGGCGGAGTGTCCCCGTCTGTCAGGTCGCCTTTCCGTCGCTCCCCGTCCGCCCGCCTCCACCTCCGCCGGCCGTCACCCCGTCCGGGGGGTCTCGCGCGCCGCCGTTCCATCGGGCTGCCCGCCGCCGTGCTCCTGAGGCACGAACAGCATCGTCGGGTGCAGGGGCAGGCGAAGGTCCCCGGCCGCCATGGCACGCGCGATCCGGAGTGCGCCGGTCAGCGGATCGCCCGCCGCCGAGGTCACCCGGGCCCCGGGCAGCCACCGTGACAGCTCCTCGCGCAGGGGCGCGACCAGCGGCTCGCCCATCTTGAACAGGCCACCCGTCAGAGCCACTTCGCCGCCCTCGCCGTCCTCCGCGTCCGTCCCGGCGGACGTCGGGCACACGGCGGCCGCCGCCTCGGCGATATGAGCGGCGGCCTGCCGCAGAATGCCGGCGGCCACCGGGTCCGCTCCGGCGCACGCCGCCACCTCCGGGGCGAACGAGGCCAGCACGGCCGGCCGGTCGGAGCGCGGGTAGAGCAGTCCGGGCAGCGCCTCGGCCGGTCCGAACACGGCCCGCAGCCGGCCCAGCAGAGCGGGGGAGCCGCCCTGCCGCCCGTCATGGGCCCGCATCGCCGCGTCCAGCCCGGCACGGCCGATCCACGCGCCGCCGCCGCTGTCACCCAGAAGATGACCCCACCCGTCGGCCCTGTGCCACTCCAACAGGTCCGTACCGAGGGCGATCATGCCCGTGCCGCCCGCGACGACCGCCCCCGGACGCTGTCCCACCGCGCCCGCGTAGGCCGTCACCGCGTCGGCGGCCAGCGCCAGCCGGCGCACCCCGAGCGCGTCCGCGAGTGCGCCGGGCAGCTCCGAACGCAACCGGTCGCCCAGCGTGGCCATGCCGGCGGCCCCGATCGCCAAGGCCGCGACCTCACGCGACGGGGCGTCATCGGGCCGGCCGTCACCGGTCGTGGTGGCGGACGCCCGGTCCAGCAACTCCCGCGCGGCGGGCAGCAGCATCTCCAGCAGATGCCCGGCGTCGATGCCGCCGGGCCCCGTCCGCACCGGCTCCGCGCAGAGGGTCGTCGCCAGGGGGCCGGGCAGCTCCACCCGGCCCAGCGCCACCCGCAGGCCCGAGCCCCCGGAGTCCACCCCGAGGACGTACGCGCCGGGTCCGGCCGCGCCGGGCGCCGCCGGGGGACGGGTCACGGAAGCCGCCAGTCCACGGGCTGCGCCCCCTGGCGCTCCAGCAGTTCGTTGACGCGGCTGAACGGCCGCGAGCCGAAGAAGCCCCGGTCGGCGGACATGGGGGAGGGGTGCGATGACTCGATCGCGGGGAAGTCGCCCAACTGCGGGCGCAGATTACGGGCATCGCGCCCCCACAGCACCGACACCAGCGGCGTGCCCCGGGCGACCAGCGCCTTGATGGCCTGCTCGGTCACCTCTTCCCAGCCCTTGCCCCGGTGGGCGGCGGGCCGCCGCGGCGCGGTGGTCAGCGCCCTGTTGAGCAGCAGCACCCCCTGCCGCGTCCAGGGCGTGAGATCGCCGTTGGACGGCCTGGGCAGCCCCAGGTCCGCGTGCAGTTCCCGGAAGATGTTCTCCAGACTGCCCGGCAGCGGCCGGACGTCGGGCGCCACCGCGAAGCTCAGCCCGATCGCGTGCCCCGGGGTGGGATACGGATCCTGGCCGACGACCAGCACTCTCACCTCCTCGAACGGCTGTTGGAACGCCCGCAGTACATGTGCCCCCGAGGGCAGGTACGTGCGTCCCGCGGCGATCTCCGCGCGGAGGAAGTCGCCCATAGCGGCGACGCGTTCGGCGACGGGTTCGAGGGCGTCGGCCCACCCCGGCTCGATGATCTCTTTCAACGGTCGTGCTGCCACGGCCCGCACTCTACTGCTGATACGACCACTCCGATCAACTGCCGTCAGTCGAGCGCCACCGCCCGCACGCACAGGACGTCCGGCAGATGCGACGCGAGCTGCCGCCAGCTGTCCCCGTCGTCCGCGCTGGCGTACAACTCGCCGTTGCGGTTGCCGAAGTAGACACCGGCGGGATCCGCGTCGTCGGTGCACAGCGCGTCCCGCAGCACCGTGCCGTAGTGCGCCCCGTCCGGCAGGCCCTCGGTGAGCGGCTCCCAGGTGCGTCCCGCGTCGGTCGTGCGGAACACCCGGCAGCGGTGCTCCGCCGGGACCCGGTCGGCGTCGGCGTTGATCGGGAAGACGTAGGCCGTGTCACCGCGGTGCGGGTGCGCGACGGCGGCGAACCCGAAGTCGGAGGGCAGGCCCGCGCCGATGTCGCTCCAGTGGTCGCCGGAGTCGTCGCTGCGGAACACGCCCCAGTGGTTCTGCAGATAGAGGCGGTCCGGGTCGGCCGCGTCCCGGGTGACCTTGTGGACGCACTGGCCGAACTCCGGGTCCGGATCCGGGAGGAAGACCGCGGAGACGCCCTTGTTCGACGGAGTCCAGCTCGCGCCGCCGTCCTTGGTCCGGAACACTCCGGCCGTCGACACGGCGACGGTCACGGCCCGGGCGTCCCGGGGGTCGGTCAGGACGGTGTGCAGCCCCTCGCCGCCGCCGCCCGGCTCCCACCGCGAGCGGGTCGGGTGCTCCCAGAGCGGACGGACCAGCTCGAACGACTCGCCCCGGTCCTCGGAACGGAAGAGCGCGGCCGGCTCCGTGCCCGCGTAGACCACGTCCGGCGCCTCCGGCCCCGCGGGATGCAGCTGCCAGACGCGCTCCAGCGACGCTCCGGTGGACTTGGGGAACTTCACCGCGGGCTGTCGCGGCTCGGTCCAGGTCTCGCCCAGGTCGTCGGAGTGGAAGACGGAGGGGCCCCAGTGCGCGCTGTCCCCGCCGACCAGGATTCTCGGAGTGTCCCCCCGGGTGTCCACGGCGACCGAGTAGATCGCCTGCGCGTTGAAGTGCGGGCCCGTGATCGCCCAGGTCCCGCCGTGCCTGCGGCCGATGAAGAGACCCTTGCGGGTGCCTGCGGTGAGCAATACGTCGGTCATGGTCCTGGACCTCCCGAAACGCCGTTGTGTCGGAACAGTGCCAGTCTGCACCCGGCCACTGACAGCGGCCCGCGCACGGGCCCGCCGCCCCGGCCGCGTCGGAGTGGCCCCACTCGGGAGGCCCTCCGGGAAGCCGTTCAGGAGGCCGTCCGACGGATGCCGTGCCCTTGACCGGCGTCCGGTGGCGGACCTAGCGTTCAGCTGCCGTGGAAAGCGCTTGCACGGAGACCGGTGCGACACGCCCCCGAGCGGTCGTGCGGCCCGTGCCGCCGAGACCCAGGAGCCCCCGTGGTGACCTTCGAAGGACTGCCCGGCGCCGTCGCCGTCTCGCACCTGAGCGTCTACGACTGGCCCGCCGCCGACGGGCTGCGCGGGGGCACCCCGCATCTGCACCTGACCTGCTCGGAGGGGTACGTCGTGGTCGGCGGCAGCGGTTCTGTGCAGACCCTCACGGCCGCCGGATTCCAGGAGACCCCGCTGACGCCCGGAGCGCTCGTGTGGTTCACGCCGGGCGCCGTGCACCGCCTGGTCAACGACGACGGGCTGCGCGTCATCGTGCTCATGCAGAACAGCGGGCTGCCCGAGGCGGGCGACGCCGTGCTCACGCTGCCGCCCCGCTGTCTCGCGGACCCGGAGGTCTACCGCGCGGCGGCGACGCTGCCCGTGGACGCCGCGGAGGCCGTGCGGGAGCGGGCCGCACGGGCCCGGCGCGACCTCGCCGTGGAGGGGTTCCTGGTCCTGCGCGAGGCCGTGGAGGCCGGCGACCCGGAGCCGCTGGCAGCGTTCCACCGCGCCGCCGCCGCGCTCGTCCGTCCCCGGACGCCCGAGTGGCGCAGCCGCTGGAAGAAGGGGGCGGCCACGGCCGCCGCCGCCACCGCCGGGCAGCTCGACGCGCTGGACCGGGGCGAGTCGGACCACCTCGCCGACGCCCGCGTCCACGCCGAAGTGCCCGCCGAGCACGGCGGATTCGGCATGTGCGGCCGCCTGGACGTCTACCGGACCTGAGCCCGCTCCACCGGTGTCCCCGGTCGGCACGCACCGGGCCCCGCCCCGCTCGCACGCTCGGCCGCCGGGTGCTGACATGCTGACCCGGTCCGGACGACGGCCCGGACGGCGGCGCCCGGACACGGCCGGGCGCAGGGACACCGAGGAGACGACGATGAACAGCGGGATCACGGACGCCGACGGCCGTCCGGTGCCGGTCACGGTCACCGTGGGCGAGCCCGCGCCGAGCACGGTCGCCGCGGGCGAGCCGGGCCCCCGCGTCTCGATCCGGCTCTCGCCCCCGGCCGGCGAGCTCGTCTGGTCCTGCACCCCCGGCGCGGCCCGCGAGCTGGCCGCCGTACTCCTCCGGACGGCCGTGGAGGCCGAGAACGCGCCGGGGGAGCGTCCCGTCACGGTCGCGGCGGGCGAACTGCGCCGGGGCGACGTGCGCGACGGCGACCGGTCCATGACCGTGGAGAGCGCCCGGACCGACGGCTCCGCGGTCCACGTCACCTGGAAGTCCGGGGCCGGCCGCAGCTGGACCCAGGCATACGCCGCCGATACCGCCATCACCCTCAAGCGGCGACTTTCCGGCGGGCGTTGACGCTCCCGTCCCCGCCCTGTCCCGCCGGGTCCCTCGCACCGCCTCCCCGACCGGCCGCAGCGGGTGCGCGGCGTCGGTAGGGTGGCGCGTGATGTTCACCAAACAGGGCCCCACCGTGCGCGAACTGGCCGTTCAGGCGCTCTCCTCGACCGAGCGCGGATACGATCTCCTCGCCCCGAAGTTCGACGAGACGCCCTACCGCACCCCGGACCGCGTGCTCGACGCCGTCACCCGGGCGGTGCGCGAGCTCGGACCCTTCGACACCGGAATCGACGTCTGCTGCGGCACCGGCGCGGGGGTCGGCGTGCTCCGGCAGCTGTGCCGGGAGCGTGCGGTCGGCGTCGACTTCAGCGCGGGCATGCTCGCCGAGGCCCGTGCCGCCTTCCCGCCCGGGAGCGAGAAGCCGGCGGTGCACTGGGTACGGGCCGACGCCCGCTCCCTGCCCTTCGCGCCCGCCTTCGATCTCGCCCTGAGCTTCGGCGCGTTCGGCCACTTCCTGCCCGCCGAACGCTTCGGCCTCTTCGCCGAGGTGTACGGATCGCTGCGGCCGGGCGGGCAGTTCGTCTTCCCGATCGGCGCACCGCCCCCGGTGGGATCGCGCGCCTACTGGTCGCTGTTCGGCTTCGACGCGGCGATGCGGGTCCGCAACGCCCTGTGGCGCCCGCGGTTCGTCATGTACTACCGCACGTTCCGGCTCGGCGACGTGCTGGAGGACCTGACGCAGGCCGGATTCGTCGTGCGGCTGCTGCCGCTGACCGACCTCGGCGCGCGCCCCGACGGCAGCCCGCGCGCCCGGCTGGTGGTGGCGACCCGGGAGGGATGACGCGGCCGGCTGTTCACCGGTCCCTGTCGCGGGCCGCCGCCAGCAACCCGGGCCAGTCGGGAATCTTCACCGGGCCGCGCCCCAGCGAACGGCCCAGCTCCGCCTCCGCGCGCTCGATCGACAGCCAGCCGGACCACTCCACCGGCCGCAGTCCCCACTCCCGCAGCACGGCCAGCGGATCGTCCGCCGCCCGGCGGCGCCTCAGCACGGCGGCGTCCTCCAGGAGGGAGGCCACCGTCTCCTTGGCGCAGGAGCGGTTCGAACCGATCACCCCGGTCGGCCCCCGCTTGATCCACCCCGCCACGTACTCGCCCGGTGCCGGCGCCCCGTCCCGCAGCACCCGGCCCGCCGTGTGCGGCACCGTGCCGCGCACCGGGTCGAAGGGCAGCCCCGGCAGCTCCACCCCGCGGTAGCCGACCGCCCGCAGGACCAGCTGCGCCTCGACGTCCTCGTACGCGCCGGTGTCCCGGACCCCGCCCCCGCTGTCCGGAGCCGTCCGCGCGAACCGCACCCCGGCGACCCGCCCGTCGCGCTCCAGCAGTTCCACCGGCCGCAGGAAGAACCGCAGCCGGATACGGCGCCCGGCATCGGCCGCCGCCGGCTCCCCGGCCGCCGACCAGCCGCGCAGGACCTCCAGGTTCCGCCGCACCACGGCGGGCAGCGACAGCGCTCCGGGCAGGCCGTCCGGAGCGGCGTACGCCGGGTCGAGCGCGAGCTCCGCCGGGTCGACGACGACCCGTGCCCCGGGCAGCGCCCCCAGCTCCCGCAGCTCCTTGGTGGTGAACCGGGCCTGGGAGGGGCCCCGGCGGCCCACGATGTGCACATCGCGCACCCGGCTCTCCTCCAGCGCGCTCAGCGCCGCACGGGGCACGTCGGTGGCCCGCAGCTCGTCGGCGCCGCGCGCCAGGATCCGGGCCACGTCGACCGCGACGTTGCCCACGCCGATCACGACGGCCGAGCGGGCGTCCAGGACGAACGGGTCGGCGCCGACGTCCGGATGGGCGCTGTACCAGGAGACGAAGCGGGTGGCGGAGTAGCTGCCCGGCAGACTCTCGCCCGGCACCGCGAGCGCGCGGTCGGCCGACGCCCCCACGCAGTAGACGACCGCGTGGTACAGCTCCGCGAGCCGGGCGGGGGAGACTCCTTCCGCCCCGCCGACGCCGACGTTGCCCACGAAGGTGACCCGGTCGTCCTCCAGCACCGCCCGCAGACTGTTCTGCAGCGACTTGATCTTCTCGTGGTCGGGGGCCACCCCGTAGCGCACGAGCCCGTACGGGGTGGGCAGCCGGTCCAGGACGTGCACGCGCACGTCGGGCACGAGCGACTGCCGGAGCAGGGCCTGAGCGGTGTAGACCCCGCTGGGACCGGAACCGACGACGGCGACGGAGAGCACGGCGCACCTCTTCCCGGAGGTTCCCTCCAGGATGGCACCGCCGGGCCGATCCGGACCGCCGTGCGCACGGGGCGATCGGCCGAGTGGCTCAGTCCATCAGCCCCCGCATCCGGTTGATCTCCACGGTCTGCTGGGCGACCACGTCGCTCGCCATCTCCTCGACGATGACGTCGTTCCCCTCGGTGAGCGCCTCCGTGGCCATGGTGATGGCCCCCTGGTGGTGGGTGATCATCAGCTCCAGGAAGAGCTTGTCGAAGGCCTTGCCCTCGGCGGCGCGCAACTTCTCGATCTGGGCGTCGGTCGCCATGCCGGGCATCGTGGTGTGGTCGTGGTGCTCCTTGCGCCGGTCGCCGCCGTTCCTTTCCAGCCATCCCTTCATCGCGCCGATCTCCGGCTTCTGGCCTGCCGATATGCGATCCGCGAGCCGTTCGACGGTGTCGGCGGACGTCCGTCCCGGGACGAGTCCGGTCATCACGAGGGCCTGTCCGTGATGTTCGATCATCATCCGCGCGTACCGGAAGTCGGCGGAGTTGGCGGTGTCCTGACCGGCCTCCTCGACGGCCTCCTCGGCGGAGAGCGTCCGGGCGGGCTCGCCCGGTCTGCCGGGCGCGACCACGCCCGGGCCCGAGTCCTTCGCCCTGTCCGACGTTCCGTCACCGCTGCCCGCGTCACAGGCTCCCAGGGCGAGCACGGCGGCAACCGCCGCCGCCGCGAAAGCGGTTGAGCGCGGAGCTGTGGACCGGCGATGGATCAACACGGTGACCTCCTGTGCCACATGGTTTGTTGCAGACCGTCCTAACACGCTTCCACAGGACGATGATCAAAAACTTTCATTACGTCTGTGTTGCCATCTGTTGATGTGTACATGGGAGGGACGATACTGCCGAGGGTTCATGAACCGTTCGACCCCGAACGGAGACAAGGGAGGACGCAGTGACCTCGTTGCACACCACCCGCGTGCGGCGCAGACGTCTGAGCGCGGTGGCAGCCGCGGCCGGACTCCTCGCCACGCTGCTGACGGCCACCACAGCGGCCGCGACCCCCGACCCGGGCGACGCCCCGGCAGACCGCGGTTCCGTCACCAGGAGCGAGCAGGCCGAGGCCAGGGCCGCGATAGCCGGTGGTGACATCCCCGGCGTGGACGAGATCGTCCACAGCTCCAACATCAAGCACCTGACGAACGTGCCGAAGAGCGCCCTCAAGGGCACCAACACGGACCTCGCGTTCCAGGGGAAGTACGCGTTCGTGGGCAACTACGACGGCTTCGTCATCTACGACATCAGCAAGCCGAAGAAGCCCAGGACGGTCGCGCAGGTCCTCTGCCCCGGTTCGCAGAACGACATCTCGGTCTCCGGGAACCTGCTGTTCCTGTCGACGGACTCCTCGCGCAGCGACGACTCCTGCTCCAGCACCTCCCAGCCCGCCACGGAGAAGTCCTCCTGGGAGGGCATGAAGATCTTCGACATCAGCGACAAGCGGCAGCCGAAGTACATCGCCGCCGTGGAGACCGCCTGCGGTTCCCACACGCACACGCTGGTGCCGGACGGCAAGAAGAACGTGTACGTGTACGTCTCCTCGTACTCGCCCAACGAGACGTTCCCGGACTGCAAGCCGCCGCACGACGGGATCTCCGTCATCAAGGTGCCGGTCAAGGCTCCCCAGAAGGCCCGGATCGTCAACTTCCCGGTGCTCTTCCCGGACGGCGGCAACCCCGGGGCGCCGGAGAACCCCGGTGTCTCCAAGACGACCGGCTGCCACGACATCACGGTGCTGCCGTCCAAGGACCTCGCCGCCGGCGCCTGCATGGGTGACGGTCTGCTGTTCTCCATCGAGGACCCGGAGCACCCGAGGATCATCGACCGTGTCCAGGACAACGTGAACTTCGCGTTCTGGCACTCGGCGACCTTCAACCAGGGTACGAACAAGGTCGTCTTCACCGACGAACTCGGCGGCGGCGGCGCGGCCACCTGCAACGCGGAGATCGGGCCCGAGCGGGGCGCCAACGGCATCTACGACATCGTCGGCAAGGGCGACCAGCGCAAGCTGGTCTTCCGCAGCTACTTCAAGATCGACCGGCACCAGGCCGACGCCGAGGTCTGCGTCGCCCACAACGGCTCGATCATCCCGGTGAAGGGCCGTGACCTGATGGTCCAGGCCTGGTACCAGGGCGGCATCTCCGTCTGGGACTTCACCGACTCGTCCAGGCCCGAGGAGATCGCCTTCTTCGAGCGCGGCCCGGTCACGCTCGACCGGGTCACCACGGCCGGCTCCTGGTCGGCGTACTACTACAACGGCCACATCTACTCCAGCGACATCGCCAAGGGCTTCGATGTGCTGAAGCTGAAGGACCGGCGCACCGACCCGGCCGAGCGGGTCGAGCTGGACGAGCTCAACACGCAGACGCAGCCGGACTACTTCGACCGCTGATCCGTCAGAGTCCCGCAGTCCCCGTGCTCCTGCACCCGGGGCCGGTGTTCCCGGGCGGACGTCCGCCCGGGAACACCGGCCCCGCCGCGTGTGCCGCCGGAAATTCATTGACCGATGAGCCGGGTGGGGACATGCTGGATCCCTGCGACGGCGGACTCCGCAACTCCGGTCCCCGGCGCGGTCCGCGGCCATGTCCCACGAGACACGTCGCGGGTGCGCCCGGATCCGGCGACGCGGGGGATCGCCGGATCGGGCGCGATCTCCGTACGGGCTCCCGGCGCCGGGAGACGGCGGTCAGGCGGCGGTGCGGACGCTTCCGCCGGTGGCGGCGGCCCACTCCACCAGCAGCCGCTGGTAATCCGCCTCGTCCTGCGGCGTCAGGCAACCGCCCGAACGCCGCCACAGGTCGCGGATCTCCGCGTTGACCTCGGCTGCGGAACGAGCGGATACGGACGACGACATCGGGGACATGCCCACCAGGCTACGGCCACGAACGCCTGCCCCTACCCCTTTCGCGGCGGGATATGCCTCACACCCCGGTCCGGTCCTCGCGGTTCGCCGCGGGCCTCATTCCGGCACGAGACCCAGCGAACGCAGGCCGTCGGGCCGAGCCGCGACCGGCAGGTGGTCCACGAACCGGACCTCGCAGCCGAGGGCGGCCGCGCCACCGTCCGCGACCCGGTCGTCACCGACCATGACCACCTCCGACGGGTCCCGGCCGATCAGCGAGCAGGCGATGCGGAACAGCCCCGCGTCGGGCTTCTGGAGCCCGTGCTCGAAGGACAGGACATAGGCGTCGACCAGGGCGTCGAGCCCGTGCGCGCGGAAGACCGGACGCAGGTCCCACCCGATGTTGCTGACCACGCACACGGCGACACCCGCCCTCCGTAGCCCCGCCAGCACCTCGGCGCTGTCCGGATAGGGCCGCCAGGCCTCCGGCCGCATATGGCGGTCGTACAGCGCGTCGTACAGCCCCGGCTCGGGAAGGGCGACGCCCCGGGACAGACCCGTGTACGCCTCGCGGTGCAGGGCGGCGCTCAGGTCCCGGCGGGACATCGCCCCGGCCAGCCGGTCGGGGACCCGGACCGGGGGCGGCCCGCCCGGCAGTGCCCCGGCCTCCGTGAGCCCGCTCACGTACCGCTCGAAATCCTCCGGGGTGACGTCGACGCCCTCCTCACGCAGCACGGCGGCGAGCCAGTCCCGGACCGGCTCGATACGGAACAGGGTTCCGGAGAAGTCGAACAGCACGCCTGTGACCGTCATGGGCGCGATCCTTCCCGGCCCGCCCCCGTGTCGGCAAGGGCGCCCTCCCGGACCGGCGCGTACCGGGCGTACGCCGCGGCGCTCAACGCCACCACGGCCACCCCCAGCAGCGCACCCCCCATCACATCGGTCAGCCAGTGCACCCCCAGGTACACCCGGGTCGCCGCCACCCCGATCGCCGAGACCACCGCCACGGCCAGCGCCGCGCCCCGGGCACCGGGGCCCGCGCCGTACAGCCGCAGCAGCCAGACGAACAGGCCGCAGGTCACGACGGCCGTCATGGCGTGCCCGGAGGGAAAGGCCGCGTAATGGGCCGAGTCCACCGGATCGGGCCACTGCGGGCGCTCCCGGCCCACCGCCGCCTTCAGTCCCTGCTGGAGCAGGGTGGAGATCAGGCTCGTCGCGGCCACCCAGAGGGCGAGCGGGCGCGCGCCCCGCCACCACAGGACGACCACCGTCACCGCGATCAGGGCCCGCATGGTCCAGGGATCCCACACCCAGTCCGTCAGCACCCGGCTCACCTGGACCAGACCGGGATCGGCCACCGCGTGCCGGTGCAGGGCGTCGGCGACCGCCCGGTCCAGGGACATCAGCGGCGACCAGCGCGCCGCCACCAGCACGAGCAGTACGAGAGCGGCCGCGCCGACGACGGCTGCGGTCCACACGGCGGGCGCGGTGCGGGGCGAGGGATCCGGCGAGCGGAAGCGGCGGAGGGGGGAGGACATGGGGTGATCCTCGCGGAGGACACCGCCCGAAGGCCAACCCGGGGTGCGGGCGAGGGCGTGCGGGGCGTCACGGCCCCGGTTCCCGGTCCGGACGGAAGGCCCTAACCCAGCGCGCGGAGTCCGGGGACGAAGGCCACGAACACCGGGACGACCGGGACCAGCGCGGCGGCGGCCGTCAACCGGAGCCTGCGGCCCGCCGTCAGCCGTTCGACCGGGGCCAGCAACCGGTTGACCCGCAGGGGCACTTGGGCCTGCGGGGTGGGGCAGGGGCCGAACACCCCGCGGTCCTCGTTGAGTCCGACCAGGGCGAGCGCGGTCGTCAGCCGGCCGAAGCGGCGCGACGCCACGTCGTCCGCGGCCAGTTCGACCAGCCGGTGCATCTCGTCGCGGAACGCGGCGAACACCGGGATCTGCGGGAAGCCGATCGCCAGCGCGGACGAGCAGTGCAGCAGCCAGTCGTGCCGGGCCGCGGCGTGCCCCTGCTCATGGGCGAGCACCGCATCGAGCTGACGGCCCTTCAGCCGGCCCAGCGCGGCGGTGGTGATGACGAGCTGCGGAGCCGTGCCGGGCAGCCACCAGGCGTCGGGGCGTTCGCCCTCCAGCACCACGAGACGGTCGGCGCCCGGCTCCTCGCCCGGCAGCAGCGGGGAACGCACCAGCAGTTCCGCCCGGCGCTGCTTGCGGCGACGCCGCGCCCGCCGGATCTCCCTCAGGAGCATCGCCCCGGTCCACAGGCCGCCCATCGCCAGCAGCACCGCGATGACCGCCGACCACGGCCCGTACGCCGCCAGGGCGTACGCCTCGACGACGGCGTGCGGGGCGGGGGCGAAGACGTGGCCGCGCACCGCCTGCCAGGCGGCGGCCGCGCTCAGCGTCATGGACAGGGCGAACGACAGGAGGACCCCGGCCACCACGCACTGCCAGACCCACAGGGCCACGACCGGCTCCCGCTCCGGCCACCGGGCGCGCGCCATCACGCGGGGGGTCACCAGGGCGGTCAGTGCACCGAGCAGCAGCAGCGCGAGGGAGACCAGCATGGCCTCAGCTTATGAGGGGCGGGTCGGCCGGGGGTACGGCCGTGACCGGCAAGTGACGTAGACCACGGTTTGCCGGGGGTTCTGTCCCACTTCCTGTCTCACAGAGTGAGCAGCATGGCGAACATGCCGATGCCCATCGTCAGCCTGCAGGCCGACATGAGCTGGGGCCGGCCGTCCGTGCCGCCTCCGGATCCGCCCGGTCCCCGGGCGGATTGGCCCGTGCCGCCGGCCGGGGCCACGGCGGTCCCGGGCAGCAGTCGGCCGGCCGAGCCCAGCACGTAGAACGCGTAGTAGACGAGCAGCGCCCCGGTCAGCAGGGGTATGCCTCCCGCGCCCGCGGCGGCCCCGTGCCCGGCATGCCCGCCCCCGCCGCTCCCGGTGACCGCGGGGGCCATCGCCACGGCCATGTAGACCATGGCCAGCGAGCCGACGAGATGGTGCAGATGGTGGCCGCCGCCCAGGGCGGGCCGCAGCGCGCGCAGCGCGGCCGCGCCGAACAGCGCCGCGTACACCGCCCAGGCCCAGTCCGGGAGCGACAGCGCCGCCGCCGGGACGGCCATCGCCGCCATGCCGAAACCCATGACCGCCTCCGAGCGCGCGGTGCGGCGCTCCTGCCGCGTCCCCGCACGGGCGCGCGACAGGCAGGATGCGCCGCTCACCGCGCACAACGCCATCAGCAGCCAGCCTGCCAGGGCCCCTCCGTGCACGGCGCGCCTCCCCCGGGTCGGACGTACGGCACTGCCGCGGGTCGTCCCATCGATGCCCGGGCGGTCGCCGCCGAATCCGGCGCACGGGGGTGTGAAGGAGGTGCGCCGGGGCTCGCCGGGGGCGCTCCGCGTCGCGCTACTCTCGACCGCACGTGCGGAGGCGAAGACCGCGACCGCGCGTACGGCAGGCAGGTCCTGCGTACGGCAGCAGAGAACGGAGCACCCACCATGGACACCGCCACGCCTCCCGACGCGGCCCGGCTGATCTTCCGCGACGCGACCGAGGACGACGTACCGGCGCTGGTGGCCCTCGTCGAGTCCGCCTACCGGGGCGACTCCAGCCGCACCGGCTGGACCACCGAGGCCGACATCCTCCAGGGGCAGCGGACCGACGAGCAGGGTGTGCGCGAGGTCCTCGACGCTCCGGCCGGCCGGCTTCTCGCGGTCGAGCGCGGCGGCGCGCTCGTCGCCTGCTGCCAGCTCGAACACCGGGGCGACGCGGCCTACTTCGGCATGTTCGCGGTGCGGCCGGGACTTCAGGGCGGCGGACTCGGCAAGCTGATCATCGCCGAGGCGGAGCGCACCGTCAGGGAGAGCTGGGGCGTCGGGGAGATGCACATGACGGTGATCTCGGTGCGCGAGGACCTGATCGCCTGGTACGAGCGCCGGGGTTACCGCCGTACGGGAGTGCTCACCCCGTTCCCGTACGGTGACGAGCGCTTCGGGATCCCGCAGTGCGACGACCTGGCCTTCGAGCTGCTCGTCAAGAACCTTGAGGTGGGCGACGCGGGGGAAGGCGCCTGAGGGCGCCCGTCCTCAGGCGGTGAAGCGGCCGGCGCGGCGGATCTCCGGGAAGTCGGTCGTCGCGCCGTCCAGGCCCAGCGCCCGCGCGAGCCGCAGATGGTCCTGGGTGTTCACCACCCAGCCGATCACCTTCACGCCCTCGGAGTGCGCCTGCTCCACGACCTCCAGGGTGAGGCGGCGGATGTTCAGCGCGAGTGTCGCCGCGCCCGCCGCCTTCGCCCGGTCCACCACGTCCGCGCCCCAGCGGCTGGCGATCAGGACCGTGCGTACGCCCGGCACCAGCCGCGCGATCTCGGTGACGGCCTCGTCGTGGAAGGAGGACACCTCCACCCGGCCGGCGAGATCGCGCTCCCGGATCACGTCCGCCAGCGCGCGGGCCGCCGCCACGTCCTTGATCTCCGCCTGGAGCGGGGAGGAGACGGCCTCCAGCACCTCCTCGAAGACGGGGATCCGTTCGCCCTGACCGGCGTCGAGCTCGCGCAGCTCCGCCAGGGTCCTGGCCGCGATCGGTCCGGTCCCGTCCGTGGTGCGGTCCACGTCCACGTCGTGCATCACGACGAGCGCGCCGTCCTTGCTGAGATGGAGATCCAGCTCAATGGCGTCCATCCCGGACTCCTCGGCGCGGACGAAGGAGCGCAGGGTGTTCTCGGGCTCGACGCCCATCACTCCGCGATGACCCAGGGTGAGAAAAGACAAGGCGACCTCGTTTCCGTCGGCGGCGGTCCGTCGACTGCTCCTGCCCGCGCGGAGGTGCGGCAAGCGGAGGTACGGCGATGCGGCACTGGGGAGGGTAGCGGCCGGGGACCGCGATGTCCCCCGTCGTGCGGGCCCGGTCGCCCGTGCCCGGGAGGAGCTGATGGAACTGTGCGCCTACCCGAGATGCGACAGGAAAAACAGCGGTGACCATGGGGGGTACGCAGGATAATTTCCAGGGCTCCACTTGTCGGGAGCAACCTCGCACGGCTACGGTGAATCCACGCGAGGTTCTCCCGTGGAGGAAGTGTTATGACGGAAATTCTTGTGCACGACGCCACCGACGGCGCGATAGCTACGGCCCAGCGGGTGGTCGAGCACCCGGCCTGGCCCGTGCTCAAGGATGCCGTCGAGGAGATCCGCCCCTGGCAGTCCAAGGACGGGTCCATCGACTTCGAGGCCGAGGGCGCCCCGTCCCCGGCCGTCGTCGAGCGGGTCCTCGACCGGGTGACCGGAGCGGTCGAGGAGCTCTCCCCGCTCCTCCCGCACGACGCCGCCTACCACCGTGCGCTCGTCACCGACCTGCGCCGCTGGGCCGCCGACGGTTTCCGCGTCCCCGACTTCCTGGACTCGCTGCTGGCCTTCCAGCCCGCGAAGAACCGGGCCGACGGCCTCCAGCACCTCGTCGTCTTCGCGATGTACACGCAGAACGGCAACCCCGACCGCAACCTCGAAGCGGTCGTGCTGAGGATGGTCTGGCCCGAGTGGCTCGCCGACCTGGAGGCGAACCGCTACGACAACCCGCTCTTCTGCGGCATCACCTTCGAGGACTTCACCGCCGGGTACGACACCCACTCCGCGGTGCTCTTCCCGGAGACCATCGCCGTGCGCGAGGCCCCCGAGCGCTTCAGCTGGGGCGGCATCTTCTGCGACCGCGAGGCCGCCCGCTTCCGCCGCGTCACCGAGGCCTCCGTCGACCTGCTCGGCCTGGAGCTGCCCGACGACATCCGGGAGATGATCGGCGACCAGAAGCGCTGCGAGCAGGCGTTCGTCCTGTGGGACATGGTCCACGACCGCACCCACAGCCACGGTGACCTGCCGTTCGACCCGTTCATGATCAAGCAGCGCCAGCCCTTCTGGATGTACGGCCTGGAGGAGCTGCGCTGCGACCTCACCGCCTTCAAAGAGGCCGTGAAACTGGAGTCCGAGGGCAACGCCCACGGCCGTGACGTGCAGTACGCGGTGCTCTTCGACCGGATGTTCCGCTTCCCGGTCTCCGGCGAGCGCGTCCGCAACTACGACGGCCTCGGCGGCCAGCTGCTCTTCGCGTACCTGCACCAGCACGACGTCGTCCGCTGGACCGACAACACCCTGAAGATCGACTGGGACCGTGCCCCGGAGGTCACCAACCAGCTCTGCGGCGAGATCGAGCAGCTCTACCGCGACGGCATCGACCGCCCCAAGCTGGTCCACTGGTTCGCCGCGTACGACCTGGTGTCCAGCTACCTCGCCCCGCACCCGGGATCCCGCTGGGCCAAGGGTCCCGACGCCCTGGACCTCACACTTCCTCCTCGCAAGCTCGTCGACGACGTGCTTCCGGACGAGTTTCCCCTGAGCATGTTCTATGAGGCGCTCGCCAAGAAGCTGAAGCACGTGATTGCCTCTGCCAAGGGAATCACCGCGGCGAACGACGAGCGGGCAGCCGCGTGAACCATTCTCCCGAGGAGGCGGTGGCCATGAACGCGAACGGCACGGGCGAGGGGACCGGTGTGCTCGAAGGCGCGGTGATCGCGGTCGCCGGAGCGGCGGGCCCCGCCGGCCGGGCGACGCTGCTGCGGCTCGCCGAGGCGGGCGCGACGGTCGTCGGGTGCGACGCCCACCCGGAACGGCTCGCCGAGGCGGTGGACGCCGCGCGGTACGCCCACGGCGGCGCGACCGTCACCGGCGAGACCATCGATCTGCTCGACCTCGACGCCACCCGTGACTGGGCCAAGCGCACCGAGGCGGAGTTCGGCCGCATCGACGGCCTGGTCCACCTCGTCGGCGGCTGGCGCGGCAGCCCGTCGTTCCAGGAGACCGTGCTCTCCGACTGGGACGCCCTGGAGAAGCTGCTCGTCCGCACCGTCCAGTCGACCTCGCTGGCCTTCCAGGAGGCCCTCGAACGCAGCGACCGGGGCCGCTACCTCCTGATCAGCGCCGCGGGTGCCAGCAAGCCCACCGCGGGCAACGCCGCCTACTCCTCCGCCAAGGCCGCCGCCGAGGCGTGGACCCTCGCGCTCGGCGACGCCTTCCGCAAGGCGGGGGGCGAGGACGGACCCGCGGCGGCTGCTGCGATCCTGGTGGTCAAGGCACTGGTGAACGACGCCATGCGCGCCGAGCGCCCGAATGCGAAGTTCGCGGGCTTCACCGACGTCACCGAGCTGGCCGAGGCCATCGCCGGCGTGTGGGACAAGCCCGCCCCCGAAGTGAACGGAAAGCGCCTGTGGCTGACCCCGCAAACGTGAGGACCGACGCGCGACGTCACCACGACCCGCAGGTACGCGGCTTCGCCAGTGACAACTACGCGGGCGCGCACCCGGAGGTCCTCGCGGCCATCGCCCTCGCCAACGGCGGCCACCAGGTCGCCTACGGCGAGGACGAGTACACCGGTCACCTCCAGCGCGTCATGCACAGCCACTTCGGCCCCACCGCCGAGGCCTTCCCGGTCTTCAACGGCACGGGCGCCAACGTGGTCGCCCTCCAGGCGCTCACCGACCGCTGGGGCGCCGTCATCTGCGCCGAGTCCGCGCACATCAACGTGGACGAGGGCGGCGCGCCCGAGCGGATGGGCGGGCTGAAGCTCCTCACCGTGCCCACGCCGGACGGCAAGCTCACCCCGGAGCTCATCGACCGGCAGGCGTACGGCTGGGACGACGAGCACCGGGCCATGCCGCAGGTCGTCTCGATCACCCAGAACACCGAGCTGGGCACGGTCTACACCCCCGACGAGATCCGCGCCATCTGCGACCACGCCCACGAGCGCGGCATGAAGGTGCACCTCGACGGGGCCCGGATAGCCAACGCCGCCGCCTCGCTGGACGTGCCGATGCGGACGTTCACCAACACGGTCGGCGTCGATGTGCTGTCCTTCGGCGGCACGAAGAACGGCGCGCTCTTCGGCGAGGCCGTCGTCGTGCTGAACCCGGACGCGGTCCGGGCCATGAAGCACCTGCGCAAGCTCTCCATGCAGCTCGCCTCCAAGATGCGCTTCGTCTCCGTCCAGCTGGAGGCGCTGCTCGCCCGCGACCTGTGGCTGCGCAACGCCCGGCACGCCAACGCCATGGCCCAGCGGCTCGCCGAGGGCGTCCGGGCCGTCGACGGGGTGGAGATCCTCTACCCGGTCCAGGCCAACGCCGTGTTCGCCCGGCTGCCGCACGCGGTCAGCGAGCGGCTCCAGGAGCGCTTCCGCTTCTACTTCTGGGACGAGGCGGCCGGGGACGTCCGCTGGATGTGCGCGTTCGACACCGGCGAGGACGACGTCGACGCCTTCCTCCAGGCGCTCAAGGAAGAGATGGCGCGATAGCGCACATCGTGCATGACTATGCGGCCGACTGGAAAGTGATGGACTTTCGGTCGGCCGCTTCGTACGCTCCTGGTTCATGGAGCTGACACAGCAGTCCCCGGACATCGGCGCGTATCTGGCCGCCGACGAGGTCATCGACCATGAGCATCCTCGGGTCAGGGAGGCGGCGAACCGCCTCGCGCCCGACGCCGACGGTGCATACACATACGCTCGGGCCGCTTTCGAGTTCGTCCGCGACACCATTCCGCACTCCGCCGACTCGGGGGATCCGCGCGTCACCTGGCGCGCCTCCGACGTGCTCGCCACCCGTACCGGCATCTGCTACGCCAAGTCGATCGCGCTCACCGCGCTGCTGCGGGCCGGCGGCATCCCGGCCGGCCTCTGCTACCAACGCCTGGTCGGCGCGGACGGTGTGACCCCGGTGATCCACGGCCTGGTCGCGCTGAAGCTCCCCGGAGCCGGAGCCGGAGCCTGGGGCTTGGCGCGGGTGGATCCGCGGGGCAACAAGCCGGGAGTCGACGCGCAGTTCTCGCTGGAGGGGGAGCGGCTGGCCTGGGTGGCGCGCGAGGAGTTCGACGAAGTCGACTATCCCGTTGTCCATGCCGCACCGCCCGAGGCGATCCTCCACGCGCTGAAGAGCGCCCGGGACCGCTCGGAGCTGCTGCGGAACCTCCCCGCGGCTCTCTGAACGCGGCCCCGGGCAACGCCCTCTTCCCGCTCGGAGGGCCTCGCACCCATGGCGGACGGCGGGCCCGGCGCCGCGGGCGTCGTGGAGCGGCCCGTCAGCCGAGCTCGCGCACCTCGGCGGGCGTCGGGGCCGTACCGCCGAGATGGGCCGGCACCCACCAGGTGTCGCTCGCGTCCTTCGGGCGCACCGGGTAAGCCCGCTGCGCCGCCTCCAGCAGCTCCTGGACCCGCTCCCGCAGCCGCCGGGTGATGGCGCCGGCGTACTGGTCGGAAGGCGCCTCCATGGGCTCGCCGACGCGGATGGTGATCGGGATGTGGCTGCGCTGGAAGTTGCGCGGCCGCCCCTTCGTCCAGATCCGCTGCGTGCCCCAGAGCGCCATCGGGATCAGCGGGACCCCGGCCTCCTGGGCGAGGCGCGCGGCACCCGACTTGAAGCTCTTCAGGGTGAAGGACTGCGAGATGGTGGCCTCGGGGAAGACCCCGACGATCTCACCGGAACGCAGCGACCGAAGCGCGTGGGCATACGCGTCCTCGCCCTGGTCGCGGTCGACCGGGATGTGCTTCATCCCCCGCATCAGCGGACCGGAGATCTTGTGCCGGAAGACCGATTCCTTAGCCATGAACCGCACCAGCCGCTTCTGCGGCAGGGCGCCCAGCCCGGTGAAGATGAAGTCGAGATAGCTGATGTGGTTGCTGACCAGCACCGCACCACCGGTCTTCGGGATGTGCTCCGAACCCTGAGTGTCGATCTTCAGGTCGAGCGCCTTGAACAGAGTGCGAGCGGCGCCGATGACCGGTCGATAGACGAGTTCTGCCATCTGGAGAAGACCCTTCTTCAGCGCCTGGGGAGGGTTCTCCCGGCGGAAGTTACGCAGCCGTAGGTTTTCGGCATTGTGGCGATGGTGCCCCATGCGGGAGCCCCTGGCCAGTCCCGGCGGACGCGGGGCGCGAGATTCTCGTCACGTGCGTCCGCCCCGGGAGCTGCGGGAATGTCCGCGCGGCGGCCGGTGCTGACCACTTACGAAGAGCTCTGATCAGGAGGCACCAGGTGGATGGCCGGACACACGGACAGCGACTCGACGCGGCCCAACTCGGCGCGGAACTCGGTAAACGCGCGACGCTCGTCCAGTTCTCCAGCGCCTTCTGCCAACCGTGCCGGGCGACCCGACGCACCCTCGGCGATGTCGCCGGGATGGTCGACGGGGTCGCCCACATCGAGATCGACGCCGAGGCCCACCTCGCGCTGGTGCGGCGGCTGGACATCACGAAGACGCCGACCGTCCTGGTGCTGGACGCCAAGGGCGAGGTGGTCCGCCGGGCATCCGGCCAGCCCCGCACCGCCGACGTCGTCGCGGCGCTGGGGCACGCCATATGACGGACCGTGACGCATCTCCCACATCCCGGAACGCCCTTGACTGCGCCCACTCGCCATCGTCAGTCTGACGCTATGCCGCCAGAACTCCTTCTTTACGGCCGGGTCCATGTGGACCTCGCACGCCACGCGAGTGCGCGCTGTCCGGGTGTCTGAGCACCCACGGACCCGTACGCCACTTCCGCAGAAGGACACGTCCATGACGGCAACGCCCGACCTCGCCCCTGCCCAGACGGCCGCCACGCCCGAACTCTTCCGCTCCGTCTTCCGCCGCCACGCCGCGGGTGTGGCCGTGATCACCGCCGCGGGGGAGTACCCGGTCGGCTTCACCGCCACCTCGCTGACCTCCGTCGCCGCCGAACCCCCGCTGATCTCCTTCGGCGTCGGTACGTCCTCCTCCAGCTGGCCCGTGCTGTCCGAGGCCGCGTACGTCGGCGTCCACATACTCGGTGAGCACCAGCGGGACCTGGCCGCGACCTTCGCCCGCAGCGGAGCCGACCGCTTCGGCCCGTCGACCGAGTGGAGCAGCGGCCCCGAGGGGGTTCCGCTGCTCGCCGGCGTGTCCGCCTGGCTCGTCTGCCGTGTCGTGACCCGGGTCCCGGCCGGGGACCACCGCATCGTCATCGCCGAGGCCGTGGCGGGCTCGCCCTCCGGAGTTGGTCGCCCGCTGGTCTATCACCAGGGACGGTTCACGTCTCTGCGAGACTGAGGGCGCGCACGCACAGGCCCGCCGCGTTGGCAAGGTCACAGTGCGCAGCGCTTGCCCAGGGGTAACAGACTGGGTGTACTGGCGAGTAATATCGGGCTCGGAGCCTCGGTCGTCCTGACCGGATCCGGCCCGGGAAGGCGCCTATGCTGCGTGCAACAAGGCAGCCCGGAAATGACGATGCAGTAGGAGAGCCGGCGTGAGCTTGAGGATCGTTGTCTGTGTGAAGTACGTGCCCGACGCGACCGGTGACCGGCGTTTCGCCGATGACCTGACGCTGGACCGTGAGGATGTCGACGGTCTGTTGTCGGAGCTGGACGAGTACGCGGTCGAGCAGGCGTTGCAGATCGCCGACGGGGCGGACGATGCGGAGATCACCGTGGTGACGGTGGGTCCGGAGGATGCCAAGGACGCGTTGCGCAAGGCGTTGTCGATGGGTGCGGACAGGGCGGTTCACGTCGAGGACGACGATCTGCACGGCAGTGATGTGATGGGGACGTCGCTGGTGCTGGCGAAGGCTGTGGAGAAGACGGGTTACGACCTGGTGATCTGCGGGATGGCGTCGACGGACGGGGTCATGGGTGTGCTGCCGGCGCTCCTGGCGGAGCGGCTGGGGGTGCCGCAGGTGACGCTGTTGTCGGAGGTCGCGGTGGCGGGTGGTGTGGTGACGGGCCGGCGTGACGGTGACACCGCGTCCGAGCAGGTCGAGGCGTCGCTCCCGGCGGTGGTGTCGGTGACCGACCAGTCGGGTGAGGCTCGTTACCCGTCGTTCAAGGGGATCATGGCGGCGAAGAAGAAGCCGGTGGAGTCGCTGGACCTGGACGATCTGGGGCTGGACGCGGACGAGGTGGGTCTGGCGGGTGCGTGGACGGCGGTCGATTCGGCGACGGAGCGTCCGGCGCGGACGGCGGGCACGATCGTGAAGGACGAGGGTGAGGGCGGCAGGCAGCTCGCCGAGTTCCTCGTGGGCCAGAAGTTCATCTAGCCCCCTTCCCGTCTTCCCCTCCCCTCCTCTTCCTTCCTTCTCTCTTCCTGGAGTGCGTTGTCATGGCTGAAGTTCTTGTTCTGGTCGATCACGTGGACGGTGCGGTCCGCAAGCCCACGCTGGAGCTGCTGACGCTGGCGCGCCGGATCGGTGACCCGGTCGCGGTGGCGCTGGGTGCGGGTGCGGGGGCGACGGCCGGGGTGCTGGGTGAGCACGGTGCGGTGCGGGTGCTGACCGCGGATGCGCCGGAGTTCGCGGAGTATCTGGTGGTGCCGAAGGTGGACGCGCTGCAGGCGGCGTTCGAGGCGGTGTCGCCGGTGGCGGTGCTGGTGGTGTCGTCCGCGGAGGGCAAGGAGGTCGCCGCGCGTCTCGCTCTGCGGGTCGGTTCCGGTGTCATCACCGACGCCACGGACGTGGAGGCCGGTGAGCAGGGTCCGGTCGCGACGCAGGCCGCGTTCGCCGCTTCGTACACGACGAGGTCCCGGGTCTCCCGGGGTGTTCCGGTGATCACGGTGAAGCCGAACTCCGCCCCGGTCGAGCCGGCGGCCGCCGCGGGTGCGGTCGAGGGCCTGTCGGTGTCGTTCGGTGCGGCGGCGACGGGTACGAAGGTCACCTCGCGTACGCCGCGCGAGTCGACGGGGCGTCCGGAGCTGACCGAGGCCGCGATCGTCGTCTCCGGTGGCCGCGGGGTCAACGGTGCGGAGAACTTCCCTCTCATCGAGGCGCTCGCGGACAGTCTGGGTGCGGCGGTGGGCGCGTCGCGTGCCGCGGTCGACGCGGGCTGGTATCCGCACACCTCCCAGGTCGGACAGACCGGCAAGTCCGTCTCGCCGCAGCTGTACATCGCGTCCGGTATCTCCGGCGCGATCCAGCACCGGGCGGGGATGCAGACCTCGAAGACGATCGTCGCGATCAACAAGGACGCCGAGGCCCCGATCTTCGAACTCGTCGACTACGGCGTCGTCGGCGACCTCTTCGCCGTCGTGCCCCAGCTCACCGAAGAGATCAACACCCGCAAGGGCTGACCCCTCCCGCGAACACCACACCCCGGGCCGCACGGTGCACACCACCGCGCGGCCCGAGGCCGTTCCGGGCGACCATTGACGCAGGTCGAGCGGCCTTATAACTTCACTATACGGATTGTTGATTCCGGGAAGCGGAAACAGCGAGAGCGTGGAGGGTATGGTCATGGGTCAGCAGGAGAAGGTGGCAACGAGCCTCGCCGGTGCGGTCAGCGAGGAGATCAGTGCCTCCCTCACGGCGGTCGACGCGGAACTCGCCCGTCGCTACCCAGGCGATCCCGGCACCCGCCAGCCCGTGCACACCGTCTACGTGCCCGGCGACGTCTTCGAGCCCGGCACTCTGCGCTCCTGGGGCGACCAGGCGCTGGCCGCCCTCGACGAGCACGCCCCGGACGCCGCGTCGTTCGCCGCCGTCCTCGGCATCCCCGAGGAGCTGGCGGGGCCGGTCCACGACCGCGTACGCGCCAAGCTGGAGCGCGAGCCCGTCGAGGATCTGCGCATCGACTTCGAGGACGGCTACGGCCCCCGCCCGGACGCCGAGGAGGACGAGGCCGCCGCCCGCGCCGCCCGGCTGGTCGCGGAGGCGTACGCGAACGGCACCGCGGCCCCGTACATGGGCATCCGGATGAAGTGCATGGAGGCCGGCGTCCGTGACCGGGGCATCCGCACCACGGACGTCTTCCTCAGCGGGCTGATGGCGGCCGGCGGTCTGCCCGAAGGGCTCGTGCTGACCCTCCCGAAGGTCACGTACCCCGAGCAGGTCACCGCCTTCGTCCAGCTCCTCGAAGCCTTCGAGAAGGCGCACGGCCTCGACGCCGGACGCATCGGCTTCGAGATCCAGATCGAGACCAGCCAGTCGATCCTCGCCGCCGACGGGACCGCCGCCGTCGCCCGCATGATCGACGCCGCGCGCGGCCGGGCGACCGGACTGCACTACGGGACCTTCGACTACAGCGCCTGCGTCGGCGTCAGCGCCGCCTACCAGGCCAGCGACCACCCGGCCGCCGACCACGCCAAGGCCGTCATGCAGGTCGCCGCCGCGGGCACCGGCGTGCGCGTCTCCGACGGATCGACCAACGTCCTGCCCGTGGGTCCGGCCGACCGGGTCCACGAGGCCTGGCGGCTTCACTACGGCCTCACCCGCCGGGCTCTCGCCCGTGCGTACTACCAGGGCTGGGACATGCACCCCGCCCACCTGCCGACGCGCTACGCGGCCGTCTACGCCTTCTACCGGGAGGGCCTGGAGCAGGCGGCCGCCCGGCTCGCCGCCTATGTGGCCAAGGCGGGCGGTGACGTCATGGACGAGCCCGCCACCGCCAAGGCCCTCAGCGGCTACCTGCTGCGCGGCATCGACTGCGGCGCGCTGGACACCGCCGAAGTGGCGGGGCTGACCGGCCTGGCCCGCGCGGACCTGGAGGCCTTCGCCTCGCCGCGCCGGGGAGACCTGACGGTCACCGCTCCGTAGGGCGGCCTCCGTACGCGTCGCGCCCCGGCGGAACGGCCACTCCCGCCGGGGTGCGCAGGCCGGCGACGGGCAGCGTGCGCCCGCCGCCGCGCACCGGCAGCATCACCACGCGGTCGTTGTTGAAGTCCGCGATGTACAGCGCGCCCCCCGGGTCGAAGGCCAGGCCGTACGGGGAGTTGAGCCCGGTCGCCGGAACGGTCCGCTGCGGCCCGCCGTCCGCCGACAGCTCGACCACCCGGTCGTTGCCGCTGTCGGAGACGAAGAGGTTTCCCCGCCGGTCGAAGGCGAGTCCGGTCGGCTGGGAGAGCCCGGTGGTGGGCACGGTCGTCTGCGGGCCGCCGTCGGCGGGGACCCGCACCACGCGGTCGTTGACGAAGTCCGCCACGAAGAGGTTCCCCGCGCCGTCCAGGGCCAACCCGCTGGGGTGGAGCAGCCCGTCGGTGGGAACGGCGACCTGGCCGCTGCCGTCGGCGGGCACCATCACCACCCGGTCGTTGAAGCTGTCGGCGATGTAGAGGTCGCCGTTCGCCTTCAAGGCCAGCCCGATGGGACGGGAGAGGCCGGTGGTGTCCACCGTGACCTGCGGACCTCCGTCCCCCGGCACCCGTACGACCCGGTTGTTGCCCGTGTCGGCGATGTAGAGGTCCCCCGAGGCGTCGAGCGCCATTCCGGTCGGGCGGGTCAGACCGCTCGCCGCGACCGTGACCGGGTTGCCTCCGCCGGGTGGCAGGCGCAGCACGGTGTTGTCGGCGTAGTCGGAGATGTACAGGGGTGCGGCTCCGTGTGCCGGAGGGCGCCCGTCCACCGTCCCCGGGGCGGCGGAGGCGGAGGGGGCCGCGCACAGCAGCAGTGCCGCCGCCACCGCCGCGGGTCGCCAACGCGGGTGTCCGCGCACCTGCTTCGGGGCGTCGGCCCCCGGATCGCCGGAGTGTCCGGGCGCGGGTGGGGCTGTCGGGGAAGGGCTCATGTGTACGCACCTGTTCTGGACGCCCTGCCCGTAGCCGTACCGGACGGGGAGGGAGGGGTGGGGCGCTGATTCCCCGTCGTCCGCGCCGCGCTCTGCCGGGGCGGGCGGGGCGCGGACGACGGGAAGCCGCGAGGGTGACGGCCCGACACCCCGGCCCGCCGCAGGGCCTGCTGGAGCGTGCCGTACGGGCCGGGGCGTCAGCGGCCGACGTTAGGAACCGCCCCCGCCGATCCGGCGGCACCACGCCCCGGCGGGCCGGGCGGCCACCCCAACGGCCCCGGGCCGTGGCCCGGGGCCGTACCGGCGGACGGGTATCCGCGCGGGGCGTGCTCCTGGGGCAGCCGGGCGCCGTCCGGTCCTCAGGCGTCCCGGTGTGCGGCCGCCCCGCCACGGGCGCGGTAGGCGCGCATCTTGTGCCGTGCGCCGCACACGTCCATGTCGCACCAGAGGCCGTTCGACGACGGCGCCCGGTCGTAGAAGACCCAGCGGCACTCCGGGGCCGCGCAAGCCTTGAGCCGGGTGGCGTGACGCCCGGTCAGGCCGTGTGCCAGGAGCGCTTCGAGCACCGGGCGCACCACCTCCGCCACCACCCCGCCGGAGGCCGGCCGCAGGGTGAGTGTGCCGTCGGGGCGCACGGCCGGAGCGCCCGCGACCGAGGCGATGAGCCGGTTCAGGGCGTCGACCGCCTCCGGCGAGGTCCGCTCGACCAGATAGGCCCGCACGGTCTCCCGCGCCTCGGCGAGCGAGTCCAGCTCCCCGGGAGAGGCCGGCGCCGGGAAGCCACGCGCGCCGAGCCATCGCGCCGCCGTCTCCGGGCGGGCGAAGCCGTCCTCGTCGTGGAGGTGGGCGGCCGTGTTGCAGAAGTCCTCGACCGGTTCGAGCTCCGCGGGCGCAGGTTTCCGTCGCATGATCACCACTTTATCAAAGTTACCGGCAATCAGTGCATGCTGGTAACGTCGATGGTCCGGCGGGTTCCGCCCCGCCCCACCGCGCATCAGGAGGCACACCATGAACGGGAAGCTGACCAGGACGTTCGAGACTCCGGACGGGGCGGTGCGCTGGGACGTGATCGGGGAGGGGGAGCCGGTGGTCCTGCTGCACGGCACCCCGTTCTCCTCGCTCATCTGGCGCGACATCGCCCCGGCGCTCGCGCGCGATCACCGTGTCTACCTCTGGGACCTGCTCGGGTTCGGGCAGTCGGAGCAGCGCGACGGGCAGGACGTCGGCCCGGCGGCGCAGGCGAAGGTGTTCGGCCGGCTCCTGGAGCACTGGGGGCTGGAACGCCCGCGCGTGATCGCCCACGACATCGGCGGGGCCGTGGCCCTGCGGGCGTTGCTCCTGGACGGTGCGCGGTACGCGGACCTCACCCTGGTGGACGCGGTGGCCTGCGGGGAGTGGGGCACCGGGCTCTTCCGGCTCCTCAGGGAGAACGCGCACCTCTTCGAGCAACTCCCCGGCTACGCCCACGAGGCGCTGGTGGAGAGCCATCTGCGCCGGGCGACGCACACCGGCTACCGGGAGGACGTCCTGTCCGCCCATGTCGATCCGTGGCGCGGCGAGGGCGGCCGGGCCGCGTACTACCGCCAGTGCCGGCAGGCCGAACAGTCCGCGACCGACGATTTCCAGCATCTGCTGGGGGACGTTCCGGTGCCGACCCGGATCATCTGGGGGCGCGAGGACCGGTTCCTGCCGCCGCCCTTCGCCGAGCGGTTGCACGCGCTGATCCCGCACTCCGAGCTGCACTGGATCGAGGGCGCGGGCCACACGGTGCAGGAGGACGCCCCGGCGCAACTGCTGGCCCTGCTGACCCGGGACTTCCGGCCGGCCGGCGCCGGGGCCTGACCGCGCCCGCCGGGGCCCCCGAGGGGCGCGGTCCCGGCGGCACGGTCATCGGGCCCAGCTGCCGCGGCGTCACGCCGTGGTGCTGGCCGCGTCCGACAGGCCTCAGGCGGGGGGCAGTTCGCCCGAGCCGCGAGGGATCAGCGTGGTCGGCAGCTCCACCCGTGCCGTGGCGTGGTCCGCCCCGTCGAGGCGGCGGAAGAGGTGCTCGGCGGCGGTCCGGCCGACCGCCGCCGCGTCCTGCGAGATCACGGTGATGCCGAGCAGGTCGGCCAGCTCGATGTCGTCGAACCCGACCAGTGCCACCGGCCGCTCCCGCTCCGCGATCACCCGGACCGCCGTCACCGTCACCCGGTTGTTGCCCGCGAACAGGGCGGTGACCGGCTCGGGGCCCGAGAGCATCTCCTCGGCGGCGGCCCGCACCCGCTCCGGCTCGGTGGAGCCGAGCGAGACCCAGCCGTCCTCGACGGTGATGCCCGCGTCCCGCATGGCGGTGTGATAGCCGCGCAGCCGCTCGGTGGCCGTGTGGATACGCGGCTGGTCGCCGATGAAGCCGATTCTGCGGTGGCCGTGCGCGATGAGGTGCGCCACGCCCTCCCTGGCCCCGCCGAAGCTGTCGGAGAGCACCATGTCGACGTCCACGTGGCCCGCCGGGCGGTCCACGAAGACCGTGGCGATGCCCGCCTTGATCTCCGGCTCCAGATAGCGGTGGTCGTCGCCCGCCGGGATCACGATCAGGCCGTCGACCCGGCGGGCGCACAGGGCCAGCACCAACTCCTGTTCCCGCTCCGGGTCCTCGGCGCTGGAACCGTTGATCAGCAGCGCCCCGTGCGCGCGGGCGACCTCCTCCACCGCGCGGCTCAGCGGACCGTAGAACGGGTCCGCCAGATCCTCCAGGACCAGTCCGATGGATGCCGTACGGCCCTTGCGCAGCACGCGGGCGCTGTCGTTGCGGCGGAAGCCGAGCGCGTCGATCGCCTCCTGCACGCGGCGCTCGGTGTCGGGCGTGACGCCGGGCTCGCTGTTCACCACCCGGGACACCGTCTTCAGGCCGACTCCGGCGCGGGCCGCCACGTCCTTCATGGTCGGCCGGTTGCCGTAGCGGGTCTCGGAATGACGGGCGGTCCGGTCCACGTGCGCTGTCCTGTCGTCGGATTACGGGCGGGGCTGCGGTGCTCCGGTCGGCGCCGGGCGGGCGCCGTGGGGGTGATCGGAGGCTGTGGCGTCGAGCATAGGCCCTGGACAACGTTGTCAACAGAATGGAGACTGTGCAGACTGTGGACGGAACCCGCAGGTCCCGTCCCTTCACCGATCCGGAGAGCCCACACCGATGCATACCGACCTCGTCGCCGCGCTCGACATCGGCGGCACCAAGATCGCCGGAGCGCTGGTGGGCGGCGACGGAACCCTGTCCGTACGGGCGCAGCGGCCGACGCCCGCCCGCGAGGGCGCCGAGGCGGTCATGGGCGCCGTGGACGAGGTGCTGGGCGAGCTGATGGCCTCGCCGTTGTGGGGACGCGCCGGTTCCGTGGGCATCGGCAGCGCCGGTCCGGTGGACGCCGCCGCGGGCACGGTCAGCCCGGTCAACGTCCCCGGCTGGCGCGACTTCCCGCTGGTGGAGCGGGTGCACAAGACGGCGGGCGGACTGTCGGTCGCGCTGGTCGGCGACGGGGTCGCGATGACGGCCGCGGAGCACTGGCTCGGCGCCGCCCGGGGCTACGACAACGCGCTGTGCCTCGTCGTGTCGACGGGCGTCGGCGGCGGCCTCGTCCTCGGCGGCACCCCGCGTCCCGGCCCCTCGGGCAACGCCGGTCACATCGGCCACATCAGCGTCGACCTGGACGGCGACCCGTGCCCCTGCGGTGCGCGCGGCTGCGTCGAGGGCATCGCCAGCGGCCCCAACATCGCCCGCCGCGCGCTGGAGAACGGCTGGCGGCCCGGCCCGGACGGCGACGCGACGGCCGCCGCGGTGGCCGTCGCCGCCCGCGCCGGAGACCCGGTCGCCATCGCCTCCTACGAGCGGGCCGCCCAGGCGCTGGCGGCCGGCATCGCCGCCACCGCCACCCTGGCGGACCTCGACATCGCGGTGGTCGGCGGG
The DNA here is from genome assembly GCF_041435495.1 of Streptomyces sp. NBC_01116. Lineage (NCBI taxonomy): Bacteria > Bacillati > Actinomycetota > Actinomycetes > Kitasatosporales > Streptomycetaceae > Streptomyces > Streptomyces sp. NBC_01116. Next base: position 789,772 of record NZ_CP108644.1, on the reverse strand, counting down.
GGAGTGGCCGGGGCCGGCGACGTGCTCTTCGTGCCGCTGCGCCGCAGCCTGCGCGACTACGCCACGCTCTCCTACCTCCGGCGGCTGACCGTGGCGCCCGCGGTGATGGGCGCCGACGCGGGTCTGGTCGGGGCCGCGGCGGCGGCCATCGCGCTGCGCTAAGGGCTGTCCCGTCATCCCTGGTGGATCAGCGTGCGGCGTCGGATGCGGTGCATCGCCAGGCGGAGGGGCGTCCGCATACGGGATGTATGGGGACGTCCCGACAACGCGGCGAGGTGCCGTAGCCGTCGTCGCGCGCCCGCCAGGGATTGCGGGACAGTCCTCAGTGCCTCTGCCGCCAACGGCTCCCAGGGAGCGCCCGGTTCGTCAGGCCGGGCGCCCCCTGGGCCACGCTTCGCGGGCCGCGCGGCATCCGGTCAACGCCGTCGCCGCCGCGGGGCTTCGCGCCGCAACGACGAGCGGCTCACCGTGCTGGTGCGTGGGTCGCGCATCGTCCGAGGCCGGACGCGGCTCGAACCTGGTGGGCGTTTCCGGGACGCAGCACATCAGCCGGCGATCGGGTGATCCGAAGGGAACACCCTGTCGGCCACGCCCGAGGCTTTCCGTGTCTCCTTGCCCAGAAGCTCGTCGAGCAGGAGCGTCGCGGGGAGCGCGGAGTTGAGGTACACGTACTCGCGGTGGTGCTCGACGACCGCGAGCAGGGTGTGCAGCGTGTCCGCCGCCCCCTCCCGTTGCCCGGCGTGGTGCTGAGCCTGGGCCAGCAGGCCCAGGTGGAGGGGGAGGTGGATTCTCGTCCGGGACAGCCGCATCTCCGTCAGAGCGTTCACCATCTTCGGGATGCCCTCCTGCTGTCCGGAGTGCGTGAGGGCCCAGCCCAGCGGGACATGCAGCATCGCCGCCCAGGGGGAGAGTCCGTGCTTGACGGAGAGTCGCACGCCCTCCGTCCCGAAGCCCCTGGCCGAGTCCGGATCGTCCTCCCACGCGGCCACCATCGCGTTGACGTAGAGGGCGTGGGCCCGGTCCCAGGGCTTGTCACCCCACTGCGTCAGCCTCAGGAGGCGCCGGCACTGCTCGGCGGCGGCCGAGCGCTGGCCCATGAGCCAGCGGGCGAAGACGTCGTGGGTGCGGAAGTAGACGCGCGGATCGGACCGGTACATTCCGTCCGGTGCCCGGCCCTCGCGCGCCAGCCGTTCGGAGAGCTCCACACCGTCCTCGAACGACCGGAGCGCGTCGGGCAGCCGGTTGCGGATGAACAGCGCCATCCCCTCGCCGTACACCGCGCCCAGCCGGGCCGCGGGATCGCCGGTGCGTGCGGCGATGGCCTTCAAGCGGGCGGTCAGGTGTCCCGACTCGTCGTAGCGCCCGCGGACGAGGAGCGACGCGTTCAGCATCGACAGGACCTCCGGGTCGTCGGACCTGTGCGGGGGCGTGCCCGGGGCGTGCCCCCGGAGGATCTCCGTCTCGGCCTCGGTGTCGCCGAACCCGCGTACATGGCCCAGCAGATGGGCCAGCTCCCAGTGGAGCCGGGGCGCGAGGCCGCGGGCGTCCGATCCGTCGGGCAGGGAGCCGGTGAGGGAGACGGCGCGGCGCAGCCACATCAGCCGGTCGTCGGAGGCCAGTCGCGCGCCCGCGTTCTCGGCGGCGACCAGGAACCAGGGCAGCGCCCGCTCCCCGGGCATGGCGCCCTTGGCGTGCCAGGCGTGGTGGGCGATGAGGTCGCTCCGCTCCGGGGGGATCTCCTCGGCGAAGCGCGGGGACAGGGCGTGCGCGTACGCGGCGTGCAGCCGCCGGCTCTCCTCACCGGTGAGCTCGCCCACGAGCACCTCCCGGGCGCGCGGCGGGGTGAGCCGGAGCCGGCCGGCGGGTCGGGGACCGTGGAGGAGCAGTCCGTGCCGGACCGCCGACTCCACGATCGCCAGGGTGTCGGCACCGCCCGCGGCGCGGCACAGGGAATCCAGCTCGATCTCCGGTGCGGCGATGGCACACAGCCGCAGAACGCGGAGGACCGGTCCCGGCAGTTCGGCGAACTCCTGGCGCAGGACCTTGCGCGCGCACGGGACGACAAGGCCGATCAACTCGTCGGCGGCGCCGGGGTCCTGGAGGTCGCCGGCCTCACGGAGGAGGGAGAGCATCTGGAGCACGAAGGAGGGGCTGCCCACGGACTGCCTGTGGAGGGCTTCCACGATGCGCCGGTCGACGCCCGGCCCGGAGTGCGCCTCGGCCAGGGCGGTGACATCGGGGAGCGTCAGGGCCCCGAGCCGCAGGACCTGCGTGTTGGGGCCCCTGAGTATCCCGGTCATCGTCGTGTACCGGGAGCTGTCGGGCCAGGCCTCCAGGTCCCAGCCGGTCAGCACGATGCCGAGAGGATGCCCCTGGCGTCGGTTGGTCAGCAGACGGAGCACGTCCAGCGACGCGGCGTCCGCACGGTGCACGTCCTCCAAAAGCAGCACCAGAGGTCGCTGCGCCGCCATGGCGAGCAGGATCTCGCAGAGCGCGTCGTGGGTCCGGAAGGGGTTCTGCGGGTCGCCCGGCCCGGTGCCGGCGTCCGGGCCCGGACGCCACCCGGGCAGCAGCGGTGCCAGCAGCGCGCCGAACGGCGCGGCGGCGGTCCGGAAGGCCTCGGCCCGTGCCGCCGAGAGCCGGCGCAGTACCTGGGTCCACAGCCAGTAGGGCGGAACACCCTCGCCGGAGAAGCTACTGCTCTGGATCGTTTCGATGTTCTCGTCGAGTGCTCGAAGCCGTTGGACCAGTTCCATCACGAGATGGGTTTTCCCGAGTCCGGAGAAACCGAGAACGCACGTGAGATGTCCGCGACCGACCGCCGTTCCGGCCATGGCGGTGACCAGAAGATTCAACTCCCGTTCACGGCCTATTAATTGAGGCGAAATAGTAGGTTCATTCGGCGAGGGTAAGGGGGCGGCGGAGCGGTCGGGCGCCCTGTGGTTCCGGCTTTCCGGCACCTCCTCGGCGCACACGGCCGGTTCGGCCGGGGGGCAGGGCGCGGCGAGGCCCTCCGTGGTGCTGGACATCGTTGTCCGGATCTGTCGCGGAGAGGCGGCTCCTCCGGCGCGGACGGGGCCGCCCGGCACGCCGGGCACCCACTGATTGCCCAGTTCCTGCCGGAGGAGCGCGGTGTGGAGCCGCTGGAGATCGGCGCTCGTGTCCACCCCGTACTCCTCGACCAGATAGCTTCGCGTGCACGCGTACATCTTCAGCGCCTCGGCCTGCCGGCCCGACCGGAACAGCGCGGTCATCAGGTGGCCCACCATGCGTTCCCTGGCCGGGTGCTGACGGACCTCGCGTTCCAGTTCGGCGACCACCTCGGCGGTCCGCCCTAGGAGGAGCCCGGCCTCCGCGGAGGATTCGAGGGCGGTGAGCCGCATCTGTTCGAGACGGGTGCTCTCGTCGGCGAGCGACGGATGGGTGAGGAACTCCGCGTACGGTGAGCCGTGCCACAGCGTGAGTGCCCGGGTGAGGTGTTCCCGGGCCGCCAGCGGGTTCCGGCCCGCGAGGAGCCGGCGGCCGGTGGAGAAGAGCTGCTCGAAGCGGTACGCGTCCACCTGGTCCGACGCGAGCTGGAGAACGTATCCCGGGGCCTGGTGGCGCAGGATCGCGGACCTGCCGGGGCCGGCCGCGGGGGCCAGGGCCCTGCGCAGGTGGGAGATGTGGCTCTGCAGGGTGGCGACAGCCTGCTGGGGGCGGGCGTCCCGCCACAGCTCCTCGATGAGCACCGTGGTGGGGACGACGCGGCCCAGCCTGATGAGGAGGAGGGCCAGAAGCGCTCGGCGGCGTGGTGGTCCGAGGGGGACGTCGCGGCACTGGTACCGGGCCGACATGGGCCCCAGCACCTGAAGTGCGGGCCCGGAAAGGACGGGCGGCGATGAGGGCGGTGATGCCCCTTCGGCCTGATGCACGGACATATTCTCCTGCCCCATTCGTTCTCACACTTGAGACTTCATCGGTGAATACACCTTAGAACAGCAGTCTCATCCGCGGGGATTTTCCCGGTGGCCATGGGCCCTGGGCGCTATAGAGCGCTGCTCGCACGGATGTCAACGGCGCAGAGTCGCCGCGTGAGGCGAAACCGGCCATGCCCACGGTGAATTCCCTATAGATACGCGGAGGGTCCCAGGCGTCCGGATCCCCCGGTACGGACCTTTCCCCGCGCCCTTCGGGGAACCGCCGGCCCCGGCTACCGGCAAGCGAACGGCAGGGATTCGGACAAGGCCCCGCGCCGGGGTGTCAGTGAACCGGCCAGCGCCCAGCAAGGGTCGTGGGCCAACATGATCGAAACCGGCATTTTCGAGTGGCCCGAGCCAACCGCTCGGCGCGGATCCAGGAGGCGTCACACGGTGTTCGCGATTCTCTTTCCTGGTCAGGGCTCACAGTTCCGGGGCATGGGCGCAGATGTTTTCGGCCACTACCCGGGCATTACGCGATTCGCCTGCGATCTCCTCGGATACGACCTCCCCGCACGCTGCCGCGACAACCAGGACGACGTGCTCGCCCGTACGGAGTGCACACAGCCGGCCCTCTTCACCGTCAACGCGCTGCACACCTTCGAGCGGGAACGCCGGGAGGGTCGTCCCGCCGACTGCTACCTCGGGCACAGCCTGGGGGAGTACAACGCGCTCCTCGCCGCCGGGGTCTTCGACTTCGAGACCGGCCTCCGGATCGTGACGAAGCGCGGGGAGCTGATGGCCGCGGCTTCGGGCGGAGGCATGACCGCGGTCATGAACACCCCGGTCGAGCGCCTCCTGGAGGCACTGGGCGCCGATGGTGTCGAGGGGGTGGACGTGGCGGCGCACAACACCGACACACAGGTCGTGATCGCCGGCGCCGACGGTGCTCTCCGGGCCGCCCACGCCTCCCTGCGGGCACGGAGCATCCGCTTCGCCCCGTTGCGTGTCGGCGCCGCCTTCCACTCGCGCGCCATGGAATCCGCGCGCACCGCGTTCGAGGCATTTCTCCGCGGATTCACCTTCGCGGACCCCTCGGTCACCGTGCTATCCAACGTGAGTGCGCTCCCCTACGAGGGGAGCATGATTCCGGAGATGCTGGGCCGGCAGATCGTCGAACCCGTTCGATGGGCCGAAAGCGTCCGCTATCTACTCGATCGTGACGCCGCCCTGGAGTGCGAGGAAATAGGCGGAACGTCGCTGCTCCGCATGGTGAAAAGCATCGCCAAATCCAGTCCTCGGGGAATTCTGACGAAGAGCGGGGTATGAGACATGGAGCGAACCCAGCACCTACGGAACATGATCGAGGAACAGTTTCTCGTTGAATTCGATGACGAACTGACCGACCGGAGTGATCTCTTCAAGGCCGGGGTGATCGATTCCTTCGGATATGTCCAGCTCCTCGGCTCGATCGAGGAGGAATTCTCGATCCAGCTGAAGGACGAGGACTTCCTCAAGAACATTCTCACCTCGCTGGAATCCATCGACGCCTTCGTGGCGAAGAAGATCGCCGAGCGCGGCGACCGCTGAAGCAAGGAGACCCCGCATGTGCGGAATCGCAGGCTTCGTCTCGCCCTCGCTCGACGCCGGGGCCACGCCCGAGGTGATGGCCTCGATGCTGTCGCTCATCCGCCACCGCGGTCCGGACGAGGCGGGCTACTACGTGGACGACGACGTGGCGATGGGCACGGTCAGACTGTCGGTCATCGACCTCTCCACGGGCGCCCAGCCCATGGCAGACCCGTCGGAACGCTACTGGATCTGCTTCAACGGCGAGTTGTACAACCACATCGAACTGCGGCAGGAGTTGCGAGGGCTCGGCCGGAGGTTCCGCACTCGCTCGGACACGGAAGTGGTCCTCCAGGCGTGGGCCCAATGGGGTGCCGGCTGTCTGCCCCGTTTCAACGGCGCGTTCGCGTTCGCCATCCGGGACGCGGTCTCCGGAGACCTCTTCCTGGCCCGGGACAGGTACGGCAAGCGCCCACTCTTCTACAGCGACCGGGGGAGCGGCACCGGTCGGGGCGAGGATTTCCTCTTCGCCTCGGAGATGAAGGCGTTCCAGGCATTCCCGGGATTCCGCTTCGAACTGGACCCGGGTGAACTCGCGTCCGCGTTCGCGGTGTGGACCCCGTTGCCCGACCGGACCCCCTTCCGGCACATTCGCCAACTGCCCATGGGGAGCTGTATGACCGTGCGCGGTGGACGCACGGATCTGACGACGTACGCGGAACTCGAAATAGACGTCGAGCCGTTCACCGGTTCCGCACGGGAAGCGGTCGCATTGGTCCGCGACACCCTCCGCGAAAGCGTCGGGCTGCGGCTGCGGAGCGACGTCGAGGTCGGCGTCTACCTGAGCGGCGGACTCGACTCGTCCATCGTCACCGCCCTGGCGGCCGAACTCTCCTCGCACGAGGTCCGCACCTTCTCGGTGGAGTTCGACGAGGCGGCCTTCGACGAGTCGGGCAGTCAGCACGTCGTCGCCTCGCACCTCGGGACGCTTCACTCGTCCATCGCCGTGCGCGGCGCCGACATCGCCGCGAACTTCCCGTCCGCCGTGTACCACGCCGAAGTCCCGGCGTTCCGGACCGCGTTCGTGCCCATGTACCTGCTCTCCCGCCATGTGCGCGACGCAGGCATCAAGGTGATCCTCAGCGGCGAGGGCGCCGACGAGGCGTTCCTCGGCTACTCGCTCTTCCGTGAGACCCTGCTGCGCGCCGCGTGGCACGACCTCTCCGACGACGAACGCACGGCCCGGATCGGTGGCCTCCACCCCGAGCTGAGCCACTTCGGCCCCGCGAACCGGGCGCGGCTGAAAGGCCTGTTCGAGCAATTCGCCGTCGAACGGCTCCCCGGTCTCTTCTCGCACGAACTCCGCTACCAGAACGGCCGTTTCGCCGCACGGCTGCTGAAGGAACGGGGCGATCCGTTCGCGGACCTCGTGGCCCTGACGGCGTCGACGCCCGGATACGCAGCACTGAGTCCCGTGCAGAAGGCCCAGTGGCTCGAGTTCAAGACCCTGCTGCCCGGTTACCTCCTCTCCACCCAGGGGGAGCGCATGAGCCTCGCGCACGGCATCGAGAACCGCTGCCCCTTCCTCGATCCCGCGGTGGTCCGCGCGGCGGCCTCGGTCAATCTGCGGTTCGACGACGGTTCCGAGGAGAAGGTCCTCCTCAAGGAGGCTTTCCGGGGTGAGCTGCCGGAATCGAGCCTCGCCCGGCGCAAGCAGCCGTACCGGGCCCCCGGCGCGGCCGTCTTCAAGGAGCAGCGGCCCGACTACATGGAGCTGCTGCTCTCGGACGCGGAGCTGGAGAAGATCGACGGCATCGACCCCGTGTTCGCGAGGAAGCTCGTGGCGAAGATCATGGCCACACCCAGCGAGGGGATCAGCACGAAGGAGGACCAGGCCTTCGTCTACCTGCTGTCCACCGCCGTCCTCCACCAGCAGTTCGTGGGCGGCCGGGACTGGGGGAAGGACGGCCACCTGGAAGCGGAGCTGAAGGTGGGCACGATCGTCGATCGCCGCGGCTCCCGGGGGCCGCGGCCCGCCGGGCACGCCCTCCCGGGTGCGGGAGGCCTCCGATGAGCACGGTCGTACCCGCGTCCGCGGCGGACGATGTGGCGATCATCGGAATCGCCCTGCGCTTCCCCGGCGCCGAGACGCTGGAGGAGCTGGCCGGACACCTCTTGGCCGGCCGGTCGCTCATCTCGGAGGTGCCGCCCGAACGCTGGTCCAAGGAGCGGTATTTCGGAGATCCCCGGCGCGGGGCGCAGAAGACCAACAGCGTCTGGGGAGGCTTCGTCGAGCACGCGGACCGCTTCGACGCCGACTTCTTCGCCATCTCGCCGCGCGAGGCGGAGAGCATGGACCCGCAGCAGAGGATGGCGCTCGAACTCGCCTGGCGGGCCGTGGAGAACGCGGGATACGCGGCGGGCGATCTGGCCGGCACGGCGACAGGCGTCTTCATGGGTGTCTGCCACGCGGACTACGCGGAGATGATGGAACGCGAAGGGGTGCGGACGGACGCCTACTTCCCCACCGGTACCGCCTACTCGATCATCGCGAACCGGATCTCGTACCAGCTCGACCTCCAGGGTCCGAGCATCACCAACGACACCGCGTGTTCGAGTTCGCTGGTAGCGGTGTACGAAGCGGTGCGCGCGCTGGGCCACGGCGAGTGCGGCCTCGCCCTCGCCGGCGGGGTCAACCTGATCTGGTCGCCGAAGCACTTCGTCGCCTTCAGCCAGGCGAGCATGCTGTCGCGGACCGGCCGTGCGAGCGCCTTCGACCAGGGCGCCGACGGCTACGTACGGGGCGAGGGCGGTGCGGTGCTCCTGCTGAAACCCCTCGCACAGGCCGTCGCGGACGGTGATCTTGTCCACGCGGTCATCAAGGGGGTCGCCACGAACCACGGCGGCCGGACCAACTCCCTGACCGTCACCAGCCCGACCGCGCAGGCGAACCTGATCGAAGGGCTCTACACCCGCGCCGGAATCCGCCCGGAGACCGTCAGCTACATCGAGGCGCACGGTCCGGGGACGCCCGTCGGCGACCCGATCGAGGTCATGGCCCTCAAGACCGCCTTCCGGAACCTGCACGCGGCGCAGGGCACCGTCGCCCGGTCGGCGAGCTGCGGGATCGGGTCGGTCAAGACCAACATCGGACATCTGGAAGGGGCCGCCGGGGTCGCCGGGATCGCCAAGGTGATCGCCTCCATGGCACACCGGGCGCTGCCCGCCACCGTCAACTTCCGCAAGCAGAACCGGCTCATCAGCTTCGACGACAGTCCGTTCCACGTCGTCCGGGAGACCCGGCCCTGGGAGGCGCCGCCCGGGCAGGACGGCGCTGTCCCGCCACGCCGGGCCGGAGTGAGCTCCTTCGGGTTCGGCGGTACGAACGCGCACGTCGTGCTGGAGGAGTACCTCGCCGACCGGACGCGCCGGACGGAGCCGCCGGGTCCGCATCTCGTGCCCCTCTCCGCGAGGACACCGGAACGGCTGCGTGTCGTCGCGCGCACCCTGCTCTCCCATCTGCGGGAGCAGCCCGCTCAGGCGCTCGCGGACATCGCGCACACGCTCCGGATCGGCCGCGACCCGATGCGGGCGCGGGTCGCGTTCATCGTCGCGGACCGTGCCGAACTCGCCCTCCTGCTGGCAGGGTTCGCGGATGGTGAGCGGGCCGAGGGTGAGGTGCACCTGGGCGCGACGGTGCGTGCCGACGCCGACGCCGCCGGGCCGAGGGCGACCGCGACGCTCTGGGCGGGCGGCGGGACGGTGGACTGGGCGGAGCGGCTCGGGGAGACGCACACGGCACATGCGCGCCGTGTGCGTCTCCCCGGGTATCCGTTCGCCCGCGAGCGCCACTGGTTCAGGGTTCCGCCGAAGGACGACGACGCGGGGAGAGCGACGGCGGACGGGACGCCCGCGGAGACCGCGCGTACGCAGACGCCCTCGGGGCGGGCCGAGACGGTGCGAAGGGAGCCGGCGCGCACGGGGGAGCAGCGGACGCGGACGGCGGCGCTGTCCCGTTCCGCGGTGCCGCACCCCCTCCTCCACGCCGCCGTCCCCGGGTCCGGAGGGCAGCGCTTCACCTCGACCTTCACCGGGGAGGAGCCGTTCCTCGCCGCGCACCTGGTGCGCGGCACGCCCGTGCTGCCGGCGGCGGCCCAGGTGGAGATGGTCCGTGCGGCGGTGGCCCGCGCGGCGGGCGGGGACGCCGGGGCGCCGCCGGCCGTCCGGCTCCGCGCGATGGGGTGGTCGCGCCCGCTGGTCGTGCGGGACGGGCCGGCCGAGGTCCGGGTGGGGCTCACCCCGAGGGACGGCGGCGCGATCGGCTTCGAGCTCTCCACCGGAACGGCCCCCGGCACCGTGCACAGTTCGGGGCTGGCCGAGACCGTCACGGCCCAGGAGCCGGTCCGGCTCGACCTCGCCGCGCTGCTGGCCGCGTGCCCCCGCGAGCGCGGGCACGCGGAGGTGTACGCGGAGTTCCGCGACCGGGGGCTCGACTACGGGCCGGCCATGCGCGGGCTGAGGGAACTGCGGCTGGGGGAGCGGGAGCTGGTCGCGCGGATCGTCGATCCCGACGCGGGCGGGTCCGGGGACACCGGATGCGTCCTGCCGCCGAGCGTGCTGGACGCGGCCTTCCAGGCCTCCGTCGTCCTCCTGGCGGACACCTCGCCGTCGACGGGCGGCGGCCGGTCCGTCCCGGTGCTGCCCTTCGCGTTCGAGGAACTCACCGTCCACGGCCCCTGCGCGCCCGAGACCTGGGCATGGGTGCGACGGTGCGAGGGCCGCGGCGCGCTCGACATGTTCGACATCGACCTCTGTGACGGGAAGGGCACCATGAGCGTCAGTCTGCGCGGACTGGTCCAGCGGACGGAACCGGCCGGGGCGGCCCGCGGAACCGGCCCGGGGGCGGGCGGGAACACCGTGACCGCCGCCGTGTCCTGGGTGCCGGCCCCCCTCACCGCGACCGGGGACGGGACCGGGCCCGCCCCCGTCGTACGCGGGTATCTCGGCGGACGTGCCGCCGGGCACACCGCCGCCGCGGCGCAACTCACCGGATTCACCGTCGCAGGGCTTCCCGACGTCGAACCGGGCCGGGTCGCCGACGGCGTCGGGGCCGCGCTGGACCTGGTCTTTCGGGACGTCACCGATGTCGTGCGGTCGAAGCCCGGAGGGCCGCGGCGGTTCGTCGTACTCGTGGACGACCGGCTGCCCCGGCACTACCACGCGCCCCTCACGGGCCTGTTCCGGACCGTCGTCCTGGAGAACCCCCGGGTCTCGGGCCGGGTCGTGCGCGTCGCGGACCTCGACGCCGCGCCGCCGGAGCGGATCGCCGAGATCCTGCGGGCGGAGGCGCTGGACCGGTCGGCCGACTGCGACATCCGCCATGGGGCGGACGGCACACGCCATGCGTCACGGCCCGGGGAACTGCGCCTGGGCGACGGGCCGGAGGTCCCGCCGCTGAAGGAGGGCGGGGTCTACTGGATCACGGGCGGGCTCGGCGGGCTCGGACGGCACGTCGCCCGCTACTTCGGCCGGCACGCCGGGGTCACCGTCGTCCTGAGCGGCCGGTCCGAGCCCGGAGCCGGGAGCGGGGCGGCCCTGCGGGAGCTGCGGGACGCGGGGGTCGACGCCCACCACGTCCCCGTCGACGTGAGCTCGGGCGCCGACGTGGACCGGGCGGTCCGCGCCATCACCGAGGCCCACGGGACCATCGACGGCATCGTGCACGCGGCGGGCGTCCTCCGCGACGCGTACGTCTTCACCAAGGACGCCTCCGACCTGCGCACGGTGCTGGCACCCAAGATCGACGGGGTCCTCCACCTCGACGCCGCGTCGCGCGGCCTCACGCTCGACTTCTTCGTCGCCTTCTCCTCGGTGGCGGGAGTGTTCGGCAGCGCGGGCCAGTCGGACTACGCGGCGGCCAACGCCTTCCTGGACGCCTTCGCCCACCACCGCCAGGCGCTCGTCGACATCGGCGAGCGGACCGGCAGGACCCGCGCGGTGAGCTGGCCGCTGTGGGACGACGGCGGGATGTCCGTGGACGCGGTGACCCTGAGGACGATGCGTCGGGACCGGGGCTGGGAAGCCCTCCCCACCGAGGACGGACTGAGGCTCCTGGGCCGCGTCCTGGGCGACGCGCCCCCGCACGTCGTGGTGGCGCACGGGGCCGCCGCGACGCTCACGGCGGCCCCGACGCCCCCGGAAGCACCGCCCACCGGCACCCCCTCCGCTCCCGCGGGCACGGCCTCCACCGTCACCGACGAAGAACTGACGGAACGTGCGACGGCGCTGCTGCGCCGGGTCGTGGGCGAGGCGCTCCACCGTGATCCCGGGACGCTGGAGGAGACGGTCGACCTCATCGAGTACGGCATCGACTCGCTCGCCATCCTCGACACCACCGCGGCGCTCGAAGAACTCTTCGGCCCGCTGCCCAAGACCATCTTCTTCGAGTACACCGACATCGCGGGCGTCGCCGGGTACTTCGTCGCCGAGCACGCCGGTGCGCTGCGGACCGTCTTCGACGCCGAAGCCCCGCACCGTACGGATGGCGAACAAGCGGGCGACACCACGGACCCGGCCGACACCACGGCCCCGATCGGCAGCACGGACACGGACACGGCCACAGACACGGCCACGGACACGGCCACAGACCCTCCCGGCCTTCCGGCCGCGGCAGCGGAGGCGGAGGCGGCCCCCGAGTCCGTCCCGGGACGCCGGGAGGCCCCGGACGGGCGCGACGACTACCACGACATCGCGATCATCGGCGTCTCCGGCAACTACCCCGGCGCCGAAACCCTGGACGAACTCTGGTCGGTGCTCGCAGAGGGCCGCCACGAGTTCCGCGAGGTGCCGCGCGAACGCTGGGACCACGACGCGATCTACAGCCGCGACCGCAGTGTCCTCGGCAAGAGCTCCATCCGCACCGGAACGTTCCTCCAGGACATCGACACGTTCGACCCCCGCTACTTCCGCATCTCCAAGCGCGAGGCCGAGAACATGTCGCCCGAGGTCCGGTTGTTCCTGCGGGCGGGGGTCGAGGCGCTGGAGGACGCGGGCTACTCGCGCGAGACGCTACGCCGGAAGTACGACGGGGACGTCGGTGTGCTGGCCGGTTCCATGAGCAACCACTACGGCCTCTACGGCTTCGAGAACGGCCTCACCCGGGGGTCCGCGGCGAGCGGCAGCTACACGGGGACGCTCCCCAACATGCTGTCGTACTTCTACGGATTCACCGGGCCCTCGCTCTTCGTGGACACCATGTGCTCGGGATCCTCCACCTGCGTCCACCAGGCCGTGCAGATGCTCCGGGCGCGTGAGTGCTCCATGGCGGTCGCGGGCGGGGTGAACCTGCTCCTGCACCCGTACAACCTCATCAGCTCGTCGCAGGAGCACTTCACGACGGCGAACTCGGACGTGATCCGGAGCTTCGGTCTCGGGGCGGACGGGACGATCCTCGGGGAGGGCGTCGGCGCCCTGGTCCTCAAGCCGCTCGTCGAGGCCGAGCGCGACGGCGACCACGTGTACGCCGTCATCAAGGGAACCGCCCTCGCCAACGCCGGCGTGCGCAACGGGTTCACCGTCCCCAGTCCCCGGATGCAGGCGCGCGCGATCGAGAAGGCGATCGACGACGCGGGGGTCGACCCGCGGACCATCAGCTACGTGGAGGCGCACGGATCAGGGACGTCCCTCGGCGACCCGATCGAGGTCAAGGCGCTGACCACGGCCTACCAGAAGTACACCCCGGAGACCGGGTTCTGCGCGATCGGCTCGGTGAAGTCCAACATGGGCCACCTGCTGCACGCCGCCGGAATGATCGGCCTCGCCAAGGTCATCCTCCAGTTCCAGCGGGGACAACTGGTCCCCTCGCTGCACAGCTCGGTGACCAACCCGGACATCGACTTCTCCCGCACCCCCTTCCGGGTGCAGCAGGAAGTCGCCGCCTGGAAGCCACCGGTGACCACCGTCGACGGGCGCGAGGTCACCCATCCGCGCCGCGCCGGGATCACCTCGATCGGCGCGGGCGGGATGAACTCCCACATGATCCTGGAGGAGTACCCGCGGCAGGACGGCGGCGCACCCGGTGGCCCGCCCGGTGGGCGCGAGGAACTCCTCGTCTTCTCCGCGATGAACGAATCCGCGCTGTCGGCGTACCTCACCCGGTTCCGCGCCTTCCTCGCCGGGGCGGCGGCGCCGGACCTCGCGTCGGTCGCCCACACCCTCCGTGTGGGCAAGAACGAACTCCCCTGCCGGTGGGCGTTCCTCGCGCGGACCCCGGACGAGGCGCTGGCCGCCGTCGACCGCCGACTGGCGGGTGACCGGGACCTCGCCGCCGCGCTCGCCGGCGGCGGCGCCCGTGCCGCGGACCTGCGCGACCTCGCGACCACCTGGGTGGACGGGAAGAGCGTCGACTGGGAGAGGGCCGACGCACAGGACGCGCCCAGGCCCCGCCGCGTCTCCCTCCCCGCCTACCCCTTCGAGCGCGTGCGGTGCTGGGTCGCCCGGGAGGACGGCGCGCCGTCCGTGACCGCGCCGCTCGCCCTGCGCGAGAAGCTGCACCCGTTCCTCGGCAGGAACGCGTCGGACGTCACCGGGCTGCGGTACGTCCTCGACGTGCACCTGGACGATCTCCTGGACTACGGCCGCACCCTGGGCGAGCGGCCGGACAGGACACGCGGCATCGTCCCCACCTTCGCCATCGACCTGGCGATCGCGGCCGCGAAGGTCTCAAGCTTCTCCGACGGGTCGGTCGTGCGCGGGCTTCGTCTCCTCGGTCCGGTCGACTGGCCCGCCGCGGCGCGCCTGGTGACGGTCCTGGACACCTCCGGGGGGAGGACGGCGGCGGGAGCCGTGCACACGGAGGACGCGTCGGGGCGACGTACCGCTGTGGCCGCGTTCGACCTGCGGGCGGACGAGGGCACCGGGACGCGGCCGTCCGGACACCCCCACGCCGAACGGTTCGTCGGCCTGCTCCCCGGGGCGCTGGCACCGGACCTGGCCGAAGCGCTCTCCCCGGCCGCCTTCCTCGCGGAACTGGCCGGGGGCGGAGTCGGGTACGGCCCCGAACTCGCCGGTGTCGAGGGGGTGTTCCGACTGCGGGACGGACGCCTCGCGCTGCGGCTCGGCGCGCCCGAGCTCCAGCGCGACCATGTGAAGCCCCACGTCTCGCTCGCTCCGCAGGTGCTCTCCGCCGTGGCGCAGGGCCTGCAGTTCGAGGCGAAGCGCACCGGCGACCCCCGGTGGGCGCGGAGCGCACCGCACCGGATCGACGAGATCCGGCTCTTCGCGGACGGGCCGGCCGGCCGGGTCCCCGTGGCGTACGCGGTCTTCGACGTGACCGCGCAGGGAGAGGGGATCGGGGGCTCGGTCGGCTTGCTGGACCGGAACGGCGACGTGGTCGGCGTACTCGCCGGCCTGTGGTGCGGCGACGACGAAGGACCGAGGGAGGATCCGGCGGTGAACGCACGGACAGCGGGCGCGACCGGATCGGGCGCCGGTCGCCGGAGCGCAGGAGAGCTCGACGGGACACCTCGGGAGTCCGTGGAGGCCGGGGGACTCCTGGCCTTCGCGGTCGACGAACTGCGCGGCCTGGCGTCCGGCATCCTCAAGTTCGACCTCGACGAACTCGACGCCCGCACCGGCTTCGACGCCTTCGGCTTCGACTCGATCTCGCTCATCGCCCTGGCGCAGCAGGCGGGCGAGCGGCTCGGCATCGAGCTGACCCCCGCGGTCTTCTTCGACCGCAACACCTTCGCGTCGCTGGGGGAACACCTCGTCGCCGAACACCCCGCCGCCCTGCGCACGGCGTACGAGCGGTCCACCGGGACCCCGGACCGCACCCGGACCCCTGCCCGGACCTCCGAGGCCCCGCCGCGGCCCACCCCGGACGCCGGGCACCGGACCGCCCGGGAGAAGGCCGAGGTCCCCGACGCCGCGCCGCGACCCGCCGCCCCGCGCCCGGCGGTCGCGAACGCCGCCTTTCCGATCGCCGTCATCGGAGCCGCGGGCAGCTTTCCCGGCGCCCCCGACCTGGACGCGTACTGGGCGAACCTGGCCGCCGGCACCGACCACGTGAGGGCCTTCCCCGTCGACCGGTACGACACCCGGTACGCGCGCATCGTGGAGGCTTCCGACTTCCCGCGCCACGCGGGCGTCCTCGACGGGGTGGACGCCTTCGACGCCGCCTTCTTCCGGATCCTGCCGCGCGAGGCCGAACTGATGGACCCGCAGCACCGGCTGGCGCTGCAGACCGTCTGGAACGCGGTGGAGAACAGCGGGTACGCGCCCGCGGGCCTGCCGGAGAGCACCGGGCTGTTCTTCGGCGTCTCGGGCACCGACTACGCGACGCTGCTCGCCGCCCACGGCACCCCGCCGGACGCCTTCACCTCCACGGGCAACGCCCACTCCATGCTCGCCAACCGCATCTCCTACGTCCTCGACATCCACGGCCCGAGCGAGCCCGTCGACACGGCCTGCTCCAGCTCGCTCGTCGCCGTCCACCGGGCCGTCGAAGCGCTCCGGTCCGGGGCGTGCGACGCCGCGATAGCGGGCGGGGTGAACCTCCTCCTCAGCGTCGACACGTTCGTCAGCGCCGCACAGGCGGGCATGCTGAGCCCGGACGGACGGTGCAAGACCTTCGCGAGCGACGCGAACGGCTACGTACGGGGCGAGGGCGTCGGCGCGGTCGTGCTGAAGCCGCTCGCCGCAGCCGAGCGCGACGGGGACGCGATCCTCGCCGTCGTCGTGGGGAGCGCCGAGAACCACGGCGGGCGGGCGAACTCCCTCACCGCGCCGAACGGGACCGCACAGGCGGACCTCGTGGTGCGGGCGATGGACGGCATCGACCCCCGCACCATCGGCTATCTGGAGGCCCACGGCACCGGCACGGCCCTGGGCGACCCCGTCGAGGTGCAGGCGCTCCGGAACGCCTACCGGCGGCTGGGGAGCGACGGCGGAGGAACCTGCGCACTCGGCTCGGTGAAGGCCAACATCGGGCACCTGGAAGCCGCCGCCGGCATCGCGGGCCTGCTCAAGACGGTCCTCGCGATGGAGCACGGCACCCTGCCGCCCTCCCGGAACTGCGACGAGATCAACCCGTACATACAGCTCGACGGCAGCCCGTTCCGCATCATCCGCACGAGCGAGCCCTGGGAGCGGGCGCGTGACCGGCACGGTGCGCCCGTCCCCCGGCGGGCCGGGGTCAGCAGCTTCGGCTTCGGCGGCGCGAACTGCCACATCGTGCTGGAGGAGTACCCGGGCAAGGACCAGGAGGCGGCCTCGGCACGGGATCTGGACGCCCCCGAGGGCCGCAGGGTCGCCGTGCCCCTCTCGGCGCGCACGGAGCGGGAACTGCGCGAGCGGGCGCGGGATCTGCTCGCGCACCTGGAGGACGCCCGGCACACCGATTCACTCCGTTCGATCGCGTGGACGCTCCAGACGGGACGGGAGCCGATGGCCGAACGCGTCGGCTGGGCCGTCTCCTCCCGCGGCGAACTCGTCTCCCGGCTCCGTGCGTTCATCAGTGACCGTGAGGACGGACCGGATCCGGCCCCCGGCCAGGACCCGGACGGCCTCACCGAGCTGATCGCCCGCTGGCGCGGCGGGGGCGAGGCCGAGTGGCGGCGGCTGTACGGGCCCGACGGCGCCGGTGCCGGAACGCCGAGGCGTGCGCACCTCCCGGCCTATCCGTTCGCACGCGACCGGTACTGGATTCCCCGCGGCGCGGAGCCGGACGCCTCCGCCCAGGCACCCGTCCCCGGCCGGGAACTTCCCTCCGTCCCCGCGCCCGCCGCCCGGGAACCCGTCCCCGCGCCCGCCTCCGGGACGACACTGCTGGTGCCCCGGTGGACGCCGAGGCCCGCCACCGGGGTCGCGGGCCCTGCCGCCGGCTCCCCGTACCGGCATCACGCGGTCATCCTGTGCGGAACACCCGCATCCCTGAAGGACGGAGTCGAGCGACTGCTGCCAGGGGTGCGCTGCCACGCCGTCACCACGGCCGGGCAACGCCCGGAGACCCGCTTCACCGACCTGTCACGGCAGGTCTTCGAGCTCGCCCGGACGCTCGCGGCGGAGGCGCACGACGGAACCACCCTGGTGCAGGTGGTGACATCGGCCACCGAGGACGAGGAGACCGGTCCGGCACTCTCCGCGCTCCTGCGCACGACGGCACTGGAGAACCCGCGCGTCACCGGACAGGTCCTCGTCCTCGACGGGGCGAGCGACCGCGACCGGATCGCGGGCGCGGTCCTGGAGAACGCACAGCACGCCGACGACCCACTCGTCCTCCACCGGGACACGGGACGCCACGTCCGGACCTGGTCACCCCGCACGGCCGCCGGCACGGGCACGCCGTGGCGTTCAGGAGGCACCTACCTGATCACCGGCGGCGCCGGCGGCATCGGGGCCGTCGTCGCCCGCCGGATCGCACGCGACACCGAACGCCCGGGGCTCGTCCTCGTCGGCCGGTCCGCACCGGGTCCGCGCACGGACCGGCTCCTCGCCGAACTGCGGGACGCGGGAGCGGACGCCCGCTACGCCGTCGCGGACGTCTCCCGCTGGGAGGAGGTGCGCCATCTCGTCGCGGAGGTGCGCGAGCGGAGCGGCGCCATCCACGGAGTCATCCACGCCGCAGGCGTGATCCACGACGCGTACGTCAAGGACAAGACCCCGGAGGAATGGGAGGCGGTCCTGGCCCCGAAGGTCGACGGCGCGGTCCACCTGGACCGGGCCACGGCGGACCTGCCGCTCGAATCCTTCGTCCTCTTCTCGTCCGGCGCGGCCGTCACGGGCAACCCCGGCCAGTCCGACTACGCCACGGCCAACGCCCACCTCGGCACGTTCGCCACCCGCCGCAACGTGCGCGTCGCGGCGGGCGGACGCTCGGGCCGCACGGTCTCGATCGCGTGGCCGCTCTGGAAGGACGGCGGGATGACGGTCGACGACGCGACCCGCGCGTACCTTCGGCGTCATCGCGGCCTCGTCCCCATGGAGTCGGACGCCGGGCTCGACGCCCTCCTGAACTCCTGGCGCCTCGGCGAGGCCGGCGAGGACCAGATCTGGGTGCACCACGGCGAGCGGGGGGAGACCGCGCACGGACCGACGACCGCGCCCGCACCGGTTTCCGTACCCGCCCCGGTCTCCGCGTCCGGGGCGGCCGAGGCGCCGGCGTCCGCACCGGAGACCGCCGGCGGTGCGGCCCCGGACCGGGAGACGCTCCGGTCGGTCCTCGGGCTCTTCGCCCGGGTCACGAAGCTGCCCCCGCACGCCATCGACCCCGACCGGCCGCTCGACGACCTGGCCCTCGACTCGGTCATGGTCATCCAGCTCAACAAGGAACTGCACACCGCGTTCGGGGAGACCTCGACGACGCTCTTCTACGAGGCCCCCACCCTGCGCGCCGTCGCCGAGCACCTCACGGACCCGCGGACCCGGGCCGGCCAGGAGACCTCCGCGGCTTCCGGGGCCACCGAGGCTTCCGGGGCCGCCGAGGCTCCTCGGGCCGCGGCCGACCCGTCCGGCGTGCCCGCCCAGGACGACGCCATCGCGATCATCGGGATGAGCGGACGCTATCCGGGCGCGCGGAACACCGACGAGTTCTGGCGGAACCTCACGGCCGGACGCGACCGCATCACCGAGATCCCCCGGGACCGGTGGCCGCTGGAGGGCTTCTACGAGCCGGACCGCGCCACCGCCGTCGCCAACGGACTCAGCTACAGCAAGTGGGGCGGATTCCTGGAGGACTTCGACGCGTTCGACCCGCACTTCTTCCGGATCGCGCCGCGCGACGCGTACGCCATGGACCCGCAGGAGCGCCTGTTCCTCCAGGCATCCTGGGAAGTGATCGAGGACGCGGGCTACACCCGCGAGGAACTGGCCCGCCGCCATCAGCGGCGCGTCGGCGTCTTCGCCGGCGTGACCAAGTCCGGCCACGCACGGCACGGCGAGGCCGAGTTGCCGTCCGGCGAGCGGATCGCACCCGCGCTCTCCTTCGCCTCGCTCAGCGCCCGCACCTCCTACGTCCTGGACCTCCAGGGCCCCAGCCTGACGATCGACACGATGTGCTCGTCCTCGCTGACGGCGATCCACGAAGCCTGCGAGCACCTGCGCCAGGGCTCCTGCGAGCTCGCCGTCGCCGGTGGCGTGAACCTGTATCTGCACCCGTCCGACTACGTCGAACTCTGCCGCTCCGGCATGCTGTCCGCGCAGTCGCGGCTACGGAGCTTCGGGAGCGGCGCCGATGGGTTCGTCCCCGGTGAGGGTGTCGGCGCGGTGCTGCTGAAACCGCTGGCGCGCGCTCTCGCGGACGGGGACCGGGTCCTCGCCGTGGTCCGGGGGACGAGCATCAACCACGGTGGCCGGTCGAGCGGCTACACCGTACCCAGCCCGGCCGCCCAGGCGGAGCTGATCGGTGACGCGCTGGCCCGGGCCGGGATCTCGGCGCGCGACGTCGGCTACGTCGAGGCGCACGGCACCGGCACGGAACTGGGCGACCCGATCGAGGTGAAGGGGCTCTCGCTCGCCTTCGAGAAGTTCACCGGGGACCGGCAGTTCTGTGCGATCGGCTCCGTGAAGTCGGTGATCGGGCACCTGGAGGCCGCCGCGGGCATCGCCGGTGTCACCAAGGCCGTCCTCCAGCTCCGGCACCGCACACTCGTCCCGAGCCTGCACGCCGAGGAACCGAACCCCGGCATCAGGTTCGAGGAGACGCCGTTCCGCCTCCAGCGGGCCTCCGCGCCCTGGGAGTCCGGAGGACCGCGCATCACGGCGGTCTCGTCCTTCGGGGCCGGCGGCTCGAACGCGCACGTGATCATCGAGGAGTACGTGGCGGACGCCGCCCCCGCCGAGCGCGCCGCCGACGACGGCGAGCAGCTCGTCGTCCTGTCGGCACGGACCCCGGAGCAGCTGCGGCACTCCGCGGCGCGCCTGGTGGCGTTCCTCGAACAGGAGGAGGCGCACGGTCGGACGGTCCGCCTGGCGGACCTCGCGTTCACCCTGCGGTCCGGTCGCGAGGCGATGACGGAGCGCCTGGCGGTGACGGTGCTCTCGCTGCCCGAACTCCGGCGGGTGCTGGGCGCGTTCGCGGAGACCGGCGACGGGACGGCGGTGCCGGGACTGCACCGGGGCAGCGCCGGGCAGGACCGGGGCGCCGCCGCCGCGATCTGGGCCGACGACGGTCTCCGGGAGCTCGTGGCCGAACGGTGGGGCCGCGAGGGCAAGCAGGACAAGCTGGCCGCCCTCTGGGCCGACGGGGTGGACCTGGACTGGCGGGCACTCCCCGGGGCGGTGCCCCCGCCCCGCCGGATCGCCCTGCCGACGTACCCGTTCGCGAGGGACCGGTTCTGGATCGGGGACCTGGAGCCGGCCGGGCACACGATCGACACCGGCGTCCGTACGGGTGCCTCCACCGGCGCACCGGCCGGTGCTCCCGCAGCCACGCCGCGCACCGCGCCCGGGACGTCCTCCCAGGAACCGGCCGGTACCGCACCCGGCGCAGGGATCGCGCGGCTGGTGCGCGCGAAGATCGCGGACGTCCTGGTCATGCCGCCGGACGAGATCGAGGGCGGGCTCGCGTTCGCCGACTACGGCCTCGACTCCATCCTCGCCGTCCGTCTCGTCCATGTGCTCAACGAGGAGCTGGGAACCGACCTCGCGACCGATGTCGTCTTCGACCACAGCTCCGCCGACCGCCTCGCCGCGCATCTGCTCGCGGAGTTCGGGCCCCTGCCGGCCCGCACCTCCGTCCCCACGGCCCCCGGGACCCCGGCCCCCGTCCCGGCCCCGACGCACAGCGGCGTCACCGCCGCCCGCCCGGCGACCACCGGTGGCTCCGTTCCCGTCGGGCCGTCGGCCGGATCCGAACCGATCGCCGTGATCGGGATGAGCGGGCGGTTCGCCGGTTCCGACACCCTCGACGAGCTGTGGACCCATCTGGCGAACGGCGACGACCTCATCACCGAAGCGACCCGCTGGGACCTCCCGGCCACCGGGCCCGACGGATCGGCACGCTGCACACAGGGGGGATTCCTCGACGGCATCGATCGGTTCGACCCGCTCTTCTTCGGCATCTCGGGCGTCGAGGCCGCCGTCATGGACCCCCAGCAGCGACTGCTTCTGGAGGAGGCGTGGAAGGCCCTGGAGGACGCGGGCCACGCCGGACGGCAGCTGAGCGGGTCCCGCTGCGGTGTGTACGTGGGCTGCTGGAACGGCGATTACCACGAGCTGGTCGGGGAGAACGGTCCGGCCCAGGCCTTCTGGGGGAACATGGCGTCCCTGATCCCGGCCCGCGCCTCCTACGTCCTCGACCTGAAGGGCCCCGCGCTCGCGGTGGACACGGCGTGCTCCAGCTCGCTGATCGCGATCGACCTGGCCTGCCGGGGGCTCCGGTCGGGCGAGACGGACATGGCGCTGGCGGGCGGCGTCTTCGTCCAGACGACTCCCCGCCTCTACGAGCTGGCCGGGCGGGCGGGGATGCTCTCGCCGACGGGCCGCTGCCACACCTTCGACCACCGCGCGGACGGCTTCGTCCCCGGAGAGGGCGTCGGCGTCCTCGTGCTCAAGCGGTTGGACGACGCGATCGCCGACGGGGACCACATCCACGGCGTCATCCGCGCCACCGGCAGCAACCACGACGGTGCGACCAACGGCATCACCGCGCCCAGCTCCGTGTCGCAGGAGGCCCTCCTCCGTGACGTCCACGCGTCCGGCGGCATCGACGCCGGGGCCATCCAACTCCTGGAGGCGCACGGAACCGGCACTCCGCTCGGCGACCCCATCGAGTTCTCGGCGCTCAGCCGGGTGTTCCGGGCCGGCACGGAGAGGACCGGCTTCTGCGCGCTGGGCTCCGTCAAGTCGAACCTCGGGCACACCCAGTTCGCCGCGGGCGTCGCGGGCGTCTTCAAGATCCTCCTCGCGATGAGGCACCGGCAGATCCCGGCTTCGCTGCACTTCGAGAAACCGGGCGGCGCCATCGATCTCGACACCAGCCCGTTCTACCTGAGCACGCACGCCCACCCGTGGGAGCCTCCGTCCGACGGCGGGCCACGCAGGGGAGCCGTCAGCTCCTTCGGCGCGAGCGGCACCAACGCCCACCTCGTCATCGAGGAGGCGCCGGACATCGCGCGGGCCGGCGCCCCGACCTCCGGGCTCCCGCGCCTGGTCGTCCTCTCCGCGCACTCGCGCGAGCAACTGGCCCAGCAGGTGGCCCGGTTGGCCGAGCGCGTCCGTCACGAGCACGCCCCGGACCTCGGGGACCTGGCGTACACGCTCGCGGTCGGAAGGGACCGGTTCCCTCACCGGTTCGCCTGTGTGGCGGAGGACCGCGCCGAGCTGCTGCGGATCCTCGACGAAGGGCTCGACGGAACGGAGGCGTTCACCGGCGGGCCGGCGCCCGAGGGCAGGGGCCGACCGGACGCGGACACGAGCCGGGGCGAAGCCTGCCTGGAACGCTGCACGCGGTTCACCGCCACCGGAACGGACGCGGCGAAGTACGGTGCGGAAGGCGGGGGCGTCCGGGCGGGCGCCGACGCCCGCCGCGGTGACGCCGAGAACCGCCCCGCGGACGTCGGGACCCACCGCGCGGACGTCGAGACCCACCGCGCGGACCTCACCGTCCTCGCCGGGTGCTTCGCCCGGGGCGACGCACTCGACTTTGGTGCGATCTTCCCGGCCGGAGCCCATCGGCGGGTCCCCCTGCCCACCTATCCGTTCGCCCGGGAGAGCCACTGGGCCGGCCCGCCGCCCGCCGCACCACGGCCCGTCCCCGCCACCTCGGGGGAACGCCCGGGGGCCGGCCACCCGCTGATCCACCGGACGTCGGAGGTACCGGACTCTCCCGGTGCGCTGCGCGCCTCCGCGGTGTTCACGGACGCCGAACCCGTCCTGCGCGACCACACGGTGCGCGGACAGCACGTTCTGCCCGGCGTCGTCCACCTCGAACTGGCGCGGGAGACCGCCGTCCGGCTCTGGGGCGCGGACGCGACGGCCCCCCTGCTGATGCGCGACATCACCTGGGTACGGCCGGCCACCGTCGAAGGCGGAGTGCCCCTGGGCGTCGACGTCCTGGTGAAGCCCGGCGAGGACGACGGGCTCGCCTTCGAGATCACCGCGCGGGCGGACGGCGGCGCCGACCCCACCGTCCTCTCCACCGGGCGCGTGTTCCGCACCGGCACGACCCGTCCCGACCGCGTCGACCTCACCTCGCTCCGCGCGGCCCGCACGACGCCCGTGTCCGCCGAAGGCGTCCGCGAGGCGCTCGCGGCGATGGGCATCGTCCACGGGCCGTCCCTCCGCGCCATCCGTGCGGCGTACGTCGACACCGGCACCCGGACCGTCCTCGCCGAACTGGAACTCCCGGCCGGTGCGGGCCCCGCCGACGGCGGGGCCGTTCTTCCCCCGGCGCTGCTGGACTCCGCCATCCAGGCATCCATCGCGCTGCACCTCACCGACGGACCCGCCGACCTGGAGACCGCGGTGCCGTTCGCGCTCGACCGGTTCGAACTCCTCGCCCCGTGCCCGTCCTCGGCGTGGGCCGTCGTCCGCGTCGCCGACGGGGCCGGGCCCGCGACCGCGCTGAGCCGGCTGGACGTGGACATCACCGACCTCCACGGCCGGGTCTGCGTACGGATGACCGGCTACACCGCGCGCCGCCCCAAGGAGCCGGTCCCCTCCCTGTTCGCACCCGTCTGGGAACCCGTGGCCGCGTACACCGCCGGCGAACACGCCCCGGACCCCGCGGAGCACGTCCTCGTGGTGGGAGGCACGGCCGAGCAGCGGGCCGCACTCGTCGGCCGGCACCCGGGCGCCACCCCGTGGGACCTCGCGCCCGGAGCGTCGACCGACGAGATCGCCGACCGGCTCCGGGCCACGGCTCCGGTCGGCCACCTCGTCTGGATCGCGCCCGGTCCCGGGCCGGACGACGGTCAGGCCCTCCTGCCGACCGACACCGCCGGCTTCACCAGGGCCCAGGAGGAGGGTGTCGTCGCGGCCTTCCGTACGGCCAAGGCCCTCGTCGCCACCGGACACGACGCGCGCCCGCTCCGCATCACGCTGGTCACACGACGGGCCCTCACCACGTACGACGACGAGCCGACCGCACCCGCCCACGCCGGGCTGCACGGCTTCTTCGGGTCGCTCGCCCAGGAGTACGCGAACTGGTCCGTCCGCCGGGCCGACCTCGACACCGCCGGGCTGCCCGACGACCTCCTGACACTCCCCGGCCGTAGCGGCGACGACCCCTTGGCGCATCGCGCCGGCCAGTGGCTGGCGCGCCGCTGGGCGCCGAACGAGCCCGGCGACCCCCAGCACGCCCCGTACCGGCAGGGCGGCGTCTACGTCGTGATCGGCGGCGCCGGCGGACTCGGCGTCCAGTGGACCCGGCATGTCGTACGCCACCACGACGCCCACGTGATCTGGATCGGCCGACGACCGAAGGACGCGTCGATCGACGCACGGCTGGCCGAGGCCGGCGGCCGGGTGAGCTACCTGTCCGCCGACGCCGCCGACCCCGCGTCCCTGCGCCTCGCCCACAAGGAGGTCAAGCGCCGCCACCCGCGCATCCACGGCGTCGTCCAGGCGGCGCTCGACCTGCGGGACCGGAGCCTGGCGCGGATGGACGAGGCGACCCTGCGGGCGAGCCTCGCCGCGAAGGTCGACGTCGGGGTGGCCATGGCCGAGGTCTTCGCGGACGAGGCACTGGACTTCGCCCTGTTCTTCTCGTCCGTCCAGTCCTTCACGACGGCAGCGGGCCAGAGCAACTACGCGGCGGGCTGCACCTTCGGCGACGCCTACGCCCACTTCCTCGACCGGCACTGGCCGTGCCCGGTCAAGGTGATGAACTGGGGGTGGTGGGGGAGCGTCGGCAGTGCCTCGACCGAGCGGCACAAGGAGCACATGGCGCGCTGGGGCCTCCTCTCGATCGAGGCCCCGGAGGCGATGGACGCGCTCGACACGCTGCTCGGCGGCCCCCAGCGCCAGTTGAGCTTCATCAAGGTGAGGGACCTCGACGCCATCGAGGCGCTGGACCCGACGACGCGGATCACCGTTCACCCCAGGGCACGGACCCGCGTCGCGCCCGCACGCGTCGCGTCGGCCGCGGCCCCGCCCGCCGAGTGGGAGGCGATCCGCGCGATCGCCGCGTGGCGCTCGGACGAGCGCGATCCGCTCCTGGCGAGGATGGTCCGCGGCCACCTGCAAGCGCTCGGCGGGCTGCGCGACCCCGGCACTCCCACGTCCCCCGGCGACATCGACCGGCTTCGCCGGCGCGCCGGGATCCTGGACAGGTACGCGACCTGGCTCGACCACGCGCTCCGCATCGTGCCGGACACGGCCCCGTCGCTGGACGCCCTCGTACGCGAGTGGGACGAGTGCCGCGCCCGCTGGTCCACCGACCCCGACAAGGCGGCCGAACTCGCCCTGCTCGACGCCACGCTCCGGGCCCTGCCCGGCATCCTCACCGGTGTGACCAGGCCGACCGACGTCCTGTTCCCGCGCGGCTCCGTCGAACTCGTCGAAGGCACCTACCGCGACAACCGGGTCGCCGACCTGTACAACCGCGCCATGGCCGACGCCGCGGTCTCGGTCGTCGCGGAACGGCTGCGCCTGGACCCTTCGACGCGGCTCCGCATCCTGGAGATCGGCGCCGGCACGGGCGGAACCAGCGTCGGCATGTTCGCCGCGCTGCGCCCCTTCCAGGAACACATCGAGACCTACACGTACACCGATCTGTCGAAGGCGTTCCTGAACCACGCCCGTACCGCGTACGGACCCGACGTGCCGTACCTCTCCTACGCCCGCTTCGACGCGGAACAGCCGCTGGCCGGGCAGCGGGGAGTGGAGAGCGGGAGCTACGACCTGGTCGTCGCCGCCAACGTGCTGCACGCGACGCGCGACACCCGGAACACGATCCGCAACGCGAAGGCGGCCCTGCGCGACGGAGGGTGGCTCCTGCTCAACGAACTGGCGGACTTCGACGTCTCCAGCCACCTCACGTTCGGCCTGCTGGAGGGCTGGTGGCTCTTCGAGGACGACGCGCTGCGCGTACCGGGCTCGCCGGCGCTGTCGCCCGACAACTGGCGGAAGGTGCTGGAGAGCGAAGGGTTCGCGGCGGTGGTCCCCGTGCTGCCGGAAGCGCGGGAGCTCGGGCAGCAGATCATCGCCGCCGAGAGCGACGGGCTCGCCCGGCAGTCGGTGGCCCGGCGGACCGGCCGCGGGCCCGCGGACCGGAAGCCCGGACGCGGGCAACCGGCGGGCCGCCGGGAAGCGACGCCCCCGGCAGCGGAGGACTCCCCGTCCCCGCCCGCCGCGGTCGCCGTCCCGCGGCCGCCTGCCCCCGCCTTCGTCCAGGTCCCCGCGCAACCCCTGGACGCCGGGGGAGCGGTCGCCCCGTCCGTCGCCGGACCGGGGAACAGGGCCGAGGCCCTGGCCGGTTACCTCCGTGACCGGGCAGCGGAGACCCTCGGCGTCCCCGCGGACCGGATCGCCCTCTCCACGCCGCTCAGCGACTACGGCATGGACTCCATCCTCGTGCTCCAGTTGACCAACGCCCTGCGGGAGGACCTCGGCGAGGTCTCGTCCACGCTGCTCTTCGACGCCGAGTCCGTCGAGGAGCTCGCCGATCACTTCGTCACGAGCGGCGGCCCGCACGTGGACGCCCTCGTGGCGCGCCTGAACCCGGTCGCTGGGGGCCGCCCCGACCCCGGGCCGGCGCCGCGGCCCGCGGCGGACGCCCCCCGTACCGTCGCCGCCCTGTTCCGTACGGTGCTGGAGACCGGCACCCCGCAGCAGGCCGGTGACCTGCTCTCGATGGCAGCCCGGCTCCGGCCGGTGTTCGCGGCCGGAGCGGGCGACGAGCCGGAGTTGCTGAGGCTGTCGGACGGACGGCGGGAGCCCGACCTGGTCTGCCTGCCGTCGCTGATCGCCCCCACCGGGGCCCACCAGTACGTGAACTTCGCCGGCGCGCTCCGGGGCCGCCGCCAGGTCTGGGCGGCCTCCCTGCCCGGCTACCGTCCCGGGGAGCCGCTGCCCGTGGACCTGGAGGCGGCGGCGGAGCGGCTTGCCGCCACCCTGCTCCGACGGTTCGGGCGCGGTGGGTTCGCGCTCGCGGGCTACTCCTCCGGCGGCTGGCTGGCCCACGACGTGGTGCGCCGGCTGGAGGCGGCCGGCGCACCACCCGCCGGGCTGGTGCTGCTCGACACCCCGCGGACGACCGGGGCGGCGATGGTCCGGGGCATGGCCGTGATCACGCGGCGGCTGCTCGAACGGTTCCCGCGCCTGCCCCTCGACGACGAACAGGTGACGGCGATGGCCTGGTACGGGGGGCTGCTCGACGGCTGGCGCCCGCTGCCGGTGACCACCCCGACCCTGGTGGCGGGCGCCGCGCAGGAAGGGCCCCTGCTGGAACTGCTCGGCGAGGACGCGCGGTCCGGCTGGCCACTGGAGCACCGGCGGACCGATCTGACGGGGGACCACTTCTCCCTGCTGGAGGAGCACGCCGGGGCGACCGCGCTCACGGTCGACCGATGGCTGGACACCCTGCGGGACCGGGCCGGAGGCGCGCGATGAGCGACGGCCTGGGCTTCAGCCTCGCGCAACTGCGGTACTTCGTCGTCTCCGCCGAAGTGGGCAACATATCGGAGGCGGCGGAGCAGTTGTGCGCCTCGCAGTCGACGGTCTCCTCGGCCGTGATGAGGCTGGAACGCCAACTCGGTGTACAGCTCCTCCTGCGGCATCACGCCCGGGGGGTCTCCCTCACCCCGAGCGGCCGACACCTGCTGCGGGAGGCCCGGGACCTGCTGGGGCGGGCCAGGAATCTCAAGGAGCGGGGCGACGCCCTGGCGGGGGACGCCGCCGGCGGGCTCGATGTCGGGTTCCTCTCGTCGCTCGCTCCGTTCCTGCTGCCCGCCGTCCACCGGCTCACCCGGCAGCGTTACCCGGACATCCGGTTGACCGTCCAGGAGGAGCCGGCCGACCGGCTCGCGGCTCTCCTGCGGGAAGGGCACTGCGAACTGGCGGTCACCTACGACTTCCTGGCCGGGGACGCCCGGTTCCACGCCCTGGCCGAGCTGCCCGTTCACGCCGTGGTGGCCGACGGCGACCCCCTGGCCAGGAGCGGACCGGTGGAGCTGGCCGAACTGGCCACCCGCCCACTGGTCACCCCGAACGCGCCCGACGTCGTCCGCCACGCCGAGAAGCTGTTCGCCAACGCCGGCGTTCCCCTGCCGCGTGTGATCGGGGCGGCGAGCGTGGAGACGACGCGGGGCCTCGTGGCGGCCGGATCCGGATTCGCCCTGATGTACCAGCGCACCGAGGTGACGACGACTCTCGACGGCGGGACGGTCCGCACGGTCGAGATCGCCGGAGACCTGCCTCCCGCCTCCCTCGGCGTGGCCATGATGCACGGTCTGACGATGAGTGGCCGCGGCATGGCCTTCCTGGACGTGCTCGGCTCGACCCTGCCGGCGGCCCGGAGCGGAACCCGGCCGGGCGGTCCGTAGACCGATAGGCGAAGGGCACACTTCCCGGCCGTCACCGGCATCCTCATCCAGGAAACCCTGTAAATCCGGAAACCCCGGGAAACCCCGGAAACTCGGAGAACCCAGGAAACCCGGGCCGATCGGAATACCTGGGGTTTCGGCCGTTCTCGCGTGCGACGCGCATTTCTGCGATCAGCCCGCCGCGCCGGGCGCGGCGGATATCCCGGATGCGGTCATCGGGAATGTGCCCCGGGGAAATGACGGGCACGGACGGGTAGGGGCACGGATACCGCTCCCTCCCTCCCCCTTCTTCCGCTGAGCCCGGAGCCCGGAGCCCGGGTCCCGGTGGCGCGGTTCTCCACCGGGACCCTCGGCGCCACCGCCCCTCAGGCCAGGGTCCGCAGGACGGACGGGTCGTAGGGGACGGCCCGGTCCAGCTCACCCCGGAGAGCCAGCGCCGCCCAGTCCGGGTTGGCCAGCAACGACCGGCCCACGGCGACCAGGTCGAACTCGTCGCGCTCCAGGCGGGCCACCAGCTCGTCGATGCCCGTCACGCCGGACGGTCCCGTGAAGCCCTGGGCGAAGTCGCCCTCGCCGTACTGCTGGTCCATCCCGACCGAACCGACCGCCACGGTGGGCCTGCCGGTGAGCCTGCGTATCCAGCCGGCCAGGTTGAGCGTGCTGTCGCTGTCCTCGAACTCCGGCAGCCAGTAGCGCCGGGTCGAGGCGTGGAACACGTCGACCCCGGCCGTGGCCAGGGGCTCCAGCAGCAGGCGCAGCTCGTCCGGGCTCGACGCGGTGCGGGCCCCGTACTCGCCGAGCTTCCACTGGGAGAAGCGGAAGAAGACGGGGAACCGGGGGCCGACGGCCGCGCGGACCGCCCGCACGACCTCGGCGCCGAATCGGGCCCGGGATGCCGGGTCGCCGCCGTAGCGGTCGGTGCGCCGGTTGGTCCCGGTCCACAGGAAGTCATCGATCAGATAGCCGTGCGCGCCGTGCAGTTCGACCCCGTCGAACCCCAGCCGCGCGGCGTGCGCGGCGGCCGCCGCGAACGCCTCCACCGCGGCGTCGATGTCCTTCCGCGCCATGGCCCGTCCCGCCGGGGCGCCGTCCAGCCCGATCCCGGACGGGCCCTCGGCGGGCGGATCGGTAGCGGTGCGCGCCGCCCCCGTGTGCCACAGCTGCGGAATGATCCGGCCGCCCTCCTCGTGGACCCGGCGCACCACGTGGGCCCAGCCGGCTAAGGCCTGCTCGCCGTGGAAATCGGGCACGCCGTCGTACGCGGGGGCGGCGGGATGGCCGATGTAGGTGCCCTCGGTGATGATCAGCCCGACGCGGTGGGCCGCCCGCCGCGCGTAGTACTCCGCCACGTCCGGACCGGGCACGCCGCCGGGAGACGCCGTTCTCGTCATCGGGGCCATCACGATCCGGTTGGGAAGCGTGAGCCCGCCCACGGTGAACGGTTCGTCCAGACTGGCCATGATGTCCTCCCGAGCCGCGGGAGCCGTCGGAACGGGCTTCCCGCACGTTTGCTGGTCACCTATTCGATGGGGAATTCTTGGGCGACGCGGGGAATGCCCGCTCGTCCGACGATTGTGCACGAACATCGGCGTCGTTGACCACAGTGCCGCTGAATCGCGGAAAGCGATCCATTGCATTGACACAATGAATTTGACCGCGCCGGTCGGAGCATGGATATTTGGGCCAGCGGAACAGCGTCACCGTGGCAGCGAATCGCAATACCCGGTCCCTTTCGGTCGTATGACGGCACGTAACGGAAAGTGGTGGAGCCCCATGGCGGCGGAGAGCGGCAGCACCTCCACATCGTCCGGTGAGCTGGCGGGCCGACGGGCGGTCGTCACCGGCGGCAGCCGCGGGATCGGCGCCGCCATCGCGCGCAACCTGCTTGACGCCGGCGCGACCGTCGTCACATCGGCCCGCGGCAAGACCCCGCACACACCGCCCGGCGCCGCGTTCGTCACGGCCGACCTCAGCACCCCCGACGGCGTACGGGACTTCGCCGACACCGCGCTGGAACTGCTGGGCGGCGTGGACATCGTCGTCAACAACGCCGGCGGCTGCCGCTCGTTCCAGAGCGTGCTGGAGCTGGAGAACGACTGGCAGTACACGATGGACATCAACTTCCTCGCCGCCGTCCGGCTCAACGCGGCCCTCGTGCCCGCGATGCGCGCGAGCGGCGGCGCCATCGTCCACGTGTCGTCGATCGCGACCGTCGCGGCCTACCCGAACCTCCTGCACTACGCCGCCGCCAAGTCCGCGCTGGAGACGTACAGCAAGGGCCTCTCCGCCGAGCTGGCGCCCGACGGCATCCGGGTCCTCTCCGTCTGCCTGGGCAACGTCGAGACACCGGCGTCGGAGACCGCCCGCACCCGGATCGTCGAACTGAACGGCGGAGACCTCGACGACCTCACCGGACAATGGGCCGCCGAGATCCCGCTCGGACGGCTCGGCGAGCCCCAGGACATCGCCGACGCCGTGAGCTTCCTGGTCTCTCCCCGCGCGTCCTGGATCACCGGGAGCAACGTCGTCATCGACGGCGGGAAGACCGCGAGCCTGTGCTGAGCCCCGGCACCGGCGCGCGAAGCCCCCGGCACCTGACGGCACCCCACCGAACACCCGCGGCCGAACGCTCGGCAGCCCGGAAAGGACGGACAAGATGACCGCCGCAGGACACGAGATACGGGCCTACCCGTTCGGTCCGGTGGACCGGCTCGACCTGGACCCCACGCTGGTCGAGGTCTGCGGCGAACACCCCGTTCTCCGGGTGCGCCTGCCCTTCGGGGGCGACGGCTGGCTCGTCACCCGGTACGCCGACGTCAGGACGGTCCTCTCGGATCCCCGCTTCAGCCGCGCCGCCGCCGCGGGCGACCATGTGCCCCGCACCGTGGCCGTCGCCCCGCCGTCGACCTCCATCATGGGCATGGACCCGCCGGACCACAGCCGGCTGCGCCGCCGGGTGATGCGGGCGTTCACCGTACGCAGCATCGACGCGCTCCGCCCGCGCATCGAGGAGATCGTGAACGGTCTGGTCGACACCATGACGGAACGGGGCACCCCCACCGACCTGGCGGCGGTCCTCACGTGGCCGCTGCCGATCACGGTGATCTGCGAGCTGCTCGGCGTGCCGTCCGCCGACCAGGACCGGTTCACCGAGTGGGTGGACGGCCTGCTGATCCTGGACGACCCCGAGCGGTCCGCACACTCCCGCGGACTGCTCGGGGACTACCTCGCGGAGCTGATCGGCCGGCGCCGCGCCGAGCCCACCGACGACCTCCTGGGCGAGCTGGCCGCCGACAGCGGGAAGGATCCGCTCAGCGAGGAGGAGCTGGTCAGCCTGGGAATCAGCCTGCTCTCCGCCGGCCAGGAGGCCACCGCCAACCAGATCGGCAACTTCGTCTACACCTTGCTGACCCGGCCCGCCCTCTGGCGACAACTCGTCGCCGATCCCTCGCTCATCCCTCTAGCGGTCGAGGAACTCTCCCGGTTCATCCCGATCAGCGCCACCGCCGGCTTCACCCGCGTCGCCACCGAGGACCTCGAACTGGGCGGGCAGCTCATCCGTGCGGGGGACGCGGTGGTGGCCGAACTCGGGATGGCCAACCGCGACCCCGAGGTGTTCGACCGCCCCGAGGAGATCGACTTCCACCGCGAGCAGATCCCGCACGTCACCTTCGGGTACGGCATCCACCACTGCCTCGGCGCGCAACTGGCCAGGGTCGAACTGCGCGTCGTCCTCGAAACCCTCGTCACCCGCCTGCCCGGTCTGCGCCTCGCCGTCCCAGCGGACCGGCTCGCGTGGCGGACCGAACGCCTCATCCGAGGCGTGGCCGCGCTGCCGGTCCGCTGGTGACGTCCGCGGCCCCCCAGGCCCTGTCGTCGAACTGCCGCCTGCCCCGCGGCGCCGTGCACGCGCTCCCGCCGCACCGGGCACAGGCCCGAGTACGTCCCCCGTACGAGGACCCGCACCCGGCACACCGAGCACGCACCTGACCCCGCAGGGCCGCCCTCCGGGCGACGACGGCAGTTCGACGACAGGACCTAAGGGCTGTCCCGCAATTCCCGGCGGCCGCGCACGAGAACCGCCCCGCTCACCCCGCACCGCCCCCACCACGGAACCGCCACCGGAGGATCCACCATGGCCGAACCGCTGGACGCCACCACCGCCCCGGCGCACGATCCGGGCCAGGGGCTGGCCGAGGCCCTGGCCTCCGTCGAACCCGGCCGGGCGCTCGCCGAGGTGATGGCGTCCGTCCTGGAGAGCCACGGGGACCGGCCGGCCCTCGGCGAACGCGCCCGGGACCCGGAGACCGGGTGCCTCCTCCCGCGGTTCGACACCATCAGCTACCGCGAACTGTGGTCCCGCGTCCGGGCGCTCGCCGCCCGGTGGCACCACGACCCGGAGTACCCCGTGGGCCCCGGCGACCGGATCTGCACGCTCGGCTTCACCAGCACCGACTACGCCACACTCGACCTGGCCTGCATCCACGTGGGGGCCGTGCCCGTGCCCCTGCAGTCCAACGCCCCGCTCTCGCAACTGGCGCCGATCGTCGAGGAGTCCGCGCCGACGCTGCTGGCCGCGAGCGTCGACCGGCTGGACACCGCCGTCGACGTGGTCATCGCGTCGAGCACGATCCGCCGCCTCGTCGTCTTCGACCACCGCCCGGGGACCGCGGGCCCGCGCGAGGCACTGGCCCTGGCCCGAAAGCGCCTGGCCGGGGCCGGGAGCCCGGCCGCCGTGGACACCCTGTCCGAGCTGATCGACCGGGGCCGTGACCTGCCGCCCCCGCCCCTGTACACCGCGGCCCCGGGGGAGGACCCGCTCTCCCTGCTGATCTACACCTCCGGCAGCACCGGCGCGCCCAAGGGCGCCATGTACACCCAGAGCCTCCTGGGCACCGCGTGGTACGGCTTCAGCTACGGGGCGGCCGACACCCCCGCGATCAGCGTCCTCTACCTGCCGCAGAGCCATCTCGCGGGCCGCTACGCGGTGATGGGCTCGCTCGTGAAGGGGGGCACCGGCTACTTCACGGCCGCAGGCGACCTGTCCACCCTGTTCGAGGACATCGCCCTGGTCCGCCCCACGGAGCTGACCATGGTCCCGCGCCTGTGCGACATGCTCCACCAGCACTACCGCGGCGAGCTGGACCGCCGGGCCGACGAGCCGGGCGACATCGGGGCCGCCGTCAGGAAGGAGCTGCGGGAGCAGTTCCTGGGCGGGCGGGTCGCCAAGGCCTTCGTCGGCACCGCCCCGCTCTCCGCCGAGCTCGCGGCGTTCGTCGAGTCCGTCCTCGGCTTCCACCTCTACACCGGCTACGGCTCCACCGAGGCGGGCGGCGTGCTGCTGGACTCGGTGGTCCAGCGCCCTCCGATCACCGACTACAAGCTGGTGGACGTCCCCGAACTGGGCTACTACGCCACCGATCTGCCGTATCCGCGCGGCGAACTGCTCCTGAAGTCGCACACGCTCATCCCCGGCTACTACCGGCGCCCCGACCTCACCGCCACGATCTTCGACGCCGACGGCTACTACCGCACCGGTGACGTCTTCGCCGAGACCGGGCCCGATCGGCTGGTCTACGTCGACCGTACGAAGGACACCCTGAAGCTGTCCCAGGGCGAGTTCGTGGCCGTGTCCCGCCTGGAGACCGTTCTCCTCGGCAGCCCCCTCGTCCAGCACCTCTACCTGTACGGCAACAGCGAGCGCGCCTACCTGCTCGCGGTGGTGGTGCCCACCCCGGCCGCGCTGGCCGGATGCGGCGGGGACACCGGAGCGCTCGGGCCGCTGCTCATGGATTCCCTCCGGAGCGTTGCCAGGAGGGCCGGGCTCAACTCGTACGAGATCCCTCGCGGCATCCTCGTCGAGACCGAGCCCTTCAGCCCCGAGAACGGCCTCTTCACCGAGAGCCACAAACTGCTTCGCCCTCGCCTCAAGGAGCGCTACGGGCCCGCTCTGGAGCAGTTGTACGACCAACTCGCCGACGGACAGGACCGCCGGCTGCGCGAACTGCGGCGCACCGGGGCGGACGGGCCGGTGGAGGAGACGGTCACCCGGGCCGCCCAAGCACTGCTGGGAAGCCCGAGCGCCGATCTCCGTCCCGGCGCGCACTTCACCGACCTGGGCGGGGACTCCCTCTCCGCCCTGTCGTTCTCCGAACTGATGAAGGAGGTCTTCCAGGTCGACGTCCCGGTCGGCGTGATCATCAGCCCGGCCAACGACCTGGCGGAGGTGGCGCGGTACATCGGGGCGGCCCGCCGGCCGGCCGGGACCCCGCGTCCCACGTTCGCCTCCGTGCACGGCGCGCACCGCACCGAAGTCCGCGCCGCGGACCTCACCCTGGAGAAGTTCCTCGACGCGCGCACGCTCGCCGCCGCTCCGCCGCGGCCCCGCCCCGACGACGACGTACGGACGGTCCTGCTGACCGGGGCCACCGGCTACCTCGGCCGGTTCCTCTGCCTGGAGTGGCTGGAGCGGCTGGCGCCCTCGGGCGGACGGCTGGTCTGCCTCGTCCGCGGCAGCGACGCGACCGCCGCGGCGAGGCGGCTGGACCAGGCGTTCGACAGCGGCGACGCGGCCCTGCTCCGGCGCTACCGAAAGGCGGCCGGGAAGACCCTGGAGGTGCTCGCGGGGGACATCGGCGAACCGCGGCTGGGCCTGGCGGAGGACACCTGGCGGGAACTGGCCCACACCGTGGACCTGATCGTCCACCCGGCCGCGCTGGTCAACCACCTGCTGCCGTACGGCGAACTGTTCGGCCCCAACGTCGTCGGCACCGCCGAAGTGATCCGGCTGGCGCTCACCACGCGACTGAAGCCCGTCAACCACGTCTCGACCGTCGCCGTCTGCCACGGAACCCCCGCCGAGACCGCCGACGAGAACGCCGACATCCGAGCCACCAGTCCGGTACGGACCATCGGCCAGGGGTACGCCGACGGGTACGCGACCAGCAAATGGGCCGGTGAGGTCCTGCTCCGGGAGGCGCACGAGCGCTTCGGCGTGCCGGTCGCCGTCTTCCGGTCCGACATGGTCCTGGCGCACAGCGCGTACTCCGGGCAGCTCAACGTGCCCGACGTCCTCACCCGCCTGCTGCTCAGCCTGGTCGCCACCGGCATCGCGCCCGGCTCGTTCTACCGGGCGGGTGCCCGTGCGCACTACGACGGACTGCCGGTCGACTTCACGGCGGAGGCCATCGTCGCGCTGGGCGCGCCGATCACCGAGGGCCACAGGACCTTCAACGTCCTCAACCCGCACGACGACGGCGTTTCCCTGGACACCTTCGTCGACTGGCTCATCGAGGCCGGCCACCCGATCCGGCGGATCGACGACCACGGTGCCTGGATCACCCGCTTCACCGCGGCGCTCCGCGCCCTGCCCGAGAACCACCGGAGGCACTCGCTGCTCCCGCTGCTCGGCGCCTACGCGGAACCCGGGGAAGGCGCCCCGGGGTCACTGCTCCCCGCCGGGCGCTTCCACGCCGCCGTCCGGGAGGCGAGGGTCGGCCCCGAGCAGGACATTCCCCGGGTGTCGCCGGACCTCATCCGCAAGTACGTCACCGACCTTCGCGCACTCGGCCTCCTCTCCAGCCCCTGACCGGGTCCCCACCGGATGCCGGCAACGTCGTACGTCACCAGATCAGGAAGGAAACCGCCATGGCACACGACATCGACGACCGGGTGAATCTGTTTCTGCGGAGTCTGGAGGCGTTCGACTTCACCGCCGCCCGGGCGATGTGCACGGAGGCCGCCACGGTGCGGCAGAACGACGGCCAGGGCGAACAGCCGATCGAGGAGAGCCTGGACCGGCTGAGGTCCTTCGCCGCGGACGTCCGCTCGCTGAACTATGACGTGATCCGGCGGTTCCGCAATCCCGACGAGGTGCTCCAGCAGCACGTGCTCCGCCTGGCCGGCGACGACGGGTCCCGCAGCGATGTCCACGCCGTGGTCTACTTCCGGTTCCAGGGCGGTCTCATCGACCGGATCGAGGAGTACGTCTACCCCGAACCCGTCCTGACGGCGCCGCGGACACGGGACGCGGCGTAGGCGTCCAGCGGACGGGCCGGAGCGACGGCCCCTTCCGGACCAGGCCCGTGTACTCCCGCGGTCTTCGGCCGCACGGGCCGTGATCGGCTTTCGATACGGTCCGGTCGAAGCACCGCCGCACCGGCCGCGAGACCGGCGAGGTCACCGTCGCCACCGTCCATGCGGTCACCCGTCGGCAGGGACCGCCCGGTGGGGAGGGCCGGCGGGGAGGGCAGGTACAGCGAGGCGACGATCGCGATGGAAGAGCGGATCGTTGGGTATCTCCAGGGAGTCTGGGAGAAGGCGGTGGTGGGAGCCGGGCTGTGGACACCCGCACTTCCGCCACCTCTCCCGGACGGACCGGCGAAACCCGTTCCGCCGCTGGCCGGCGGCCTTCCCATCCTGGAGTACTAGTGATTGTCGTCTGGATCAACGGTGCGTTCAGTGCGGGCAAGACCAGCGCCGCGGGCGAACTGATCGATCTGATCCCGAACAGCACGCTGTACGACCCGGAGGTCACCGGCGCGGGGCTGCGCGGTCTGCTGCCGCAGAAAAGGCTCGCCGAGGTCACCGACTTCCAGGACCTGCCGATCTGGCGGCGGCTCGTGGTGGACACGGCGGCGGCGCTGCTCACCGAGGTGCCAGGGGTGCTGGTGGTGCCGATGACCCTGCTGCGGCAGGAGTACCGCGACGAGATCTTCGGAGGGCTCGCCTCCCGGCGCATCTCCGTCCGACATGTGGCGCTCTCACCTGAGGAAACGATCCTGCGCAGCCGGATCGCGGCCCGCGAGGAGTTTCCCGGCGACGAGGAGCAGTGCGAGCGGGTGCGCCGCTGGGCGTACGAGCACATCGGACCGTACCGCGACGCCCTCGACTGGATCACCCAGGACGCCCATCTCGTCGACAACAGCGCCCTCACACCCCGGGAGACCGCCGAGCGGATCGCGGACGCCGTGCGCACCGGGAACGCCGCGACGTGTCCGATCGTCCAGAGCCCGGAGCCGACCGCCGAGACGGTGGCCGCCGGGGTGCTGCTCTTCGACGAGCAGGACCGGGTGCTGCTCGTCGACCCCACGTACAAGCCGGGGTGGGAGTTCCCCGGCGGCGTGGTGGAGGCGGGCGAGGCTCCCGCGCAGGCCGGGATCCGTGAGGTCGCCGAGGAGATAGGTCTCCACCTCGACCGGGTCCCCACCCTGCTGCTCGTCGACTGGGAGTCGCCCGCCCCGCCCGGCTACGGCGGGCTGCGCTTCCTCTTCGACGGCGGCCTGTTGCGGTCCGAGGACGCCGGGCGGCTGCTCCTGCCCGGATCCGAGCTGCGCGGCTGGCGCTTCGTCACCGAGGAGGAGGCCGCCGGAATGCTGCCGCCCACCCGGTACGAGCGGCTGCGCTGGGCCCTGCGGGCGCGCGAGCGGTCGACGGTGCTCAACCTGGAGGCAGGGGTGCCGGTGGGCTGAGCGGGGTGCCGGGCTTCACGGCGGACCTCCGCGCGGGCGGAGCTCACGCGCCGTTCGCCGCCGCCTCCATCGACGAGGCCGCGTTCTCGGTGAGCGGGTCGCCATGACCGACGCAGACGGTACGCGGCGCGAGCGCGGCCAGTCGCCGGAACGTGGCCGCCGCCCCGGCGCGGTCCACGTTGAAGACGCCGAGCATCACCCGCTCCACGGAGGCGACGGCGTCCCCGGTGAACAGCACGCCGTGGAGCGGCAGATGGAGGGCGATGGAGCCCGCGGTGTGACCGGGGGCGTGGACCACCCGCGCGCCGCCGCCGAACGGCAGCACCTCACCGCCGGTCACCTCGCGGTCGACCCGGGTGGGCGGGGCGTCGGGGCAGGTCAGCCCGTGCTCCCACAGCGGCAGTTCCCAGTCCAGCAGGTCCGGCTCCGGTACGGGGCGCTCGCCCCGTACCACCGGGGCGTCCAGCGCGTGGGCGATGATCTCGGCGCCGTGCCGGTCGGCCAGCTCCTGCGCGGCCCCGTAGTGGTCGCGGTGGCCGTGGGTGATGACGATGCGCCGGATCCCGGCCGGGTCGAGGCCGAGCGTGCGGACGGCGTCCTCGATCGCGGCCGCCGCATCGACGTCACCCGCGTCGATCAGGGTCAGCTCCGCCCCGTCGCGCCAAAGATAGGCCTGGCCGATCCGGAAGCGGAACATGTGCAGCTGGGGAGTCACTTCGACGAGATCCATGCGGCGAACGTACGCAGGGGCGGACGCCCGCCGCACGGACCTACGCTCCGGGCGACTTCGCCGAGGGCGTAGCGGTGATCCGGGCCGCCCCGTGGGGCGGCCCCCGGAGGTCAGACCTTCTTCGACTCCGCGTAGTTCCGCAGGAACAGCGCCTCGGCGACCGACATCCGCTCCAGCTCCTCGGGCGACACGCTCTCGTTCACCGCGTGGATCTGAGCCTCGGGCTCACTCAGCCCGATCAGCAGGATCTCCGCCTCCGGGTAGAGGCCCGCGAGGGTGTTGCACAGCGGGATGGAGCCGCCCATCCCGGACGACTGCATCTCCTGGCCCGGGTAGGCGTCCCGCATCGCGTCCGCCATCGCCGTGTACGCCGGGCTGGTCATGTCCGCGCGGAACGGCTGGCCCTGGCCCACCTGTTCCACCCGCACCCGCGCACCCCAGGGGGCGCGGGACTCCAGGTGGGCGGTGAGCAGCTTCGTCGCCTCGGCGGCGTCCTGGCCCGGCGGCACCCGCAGGCTGACCTGCGCCCGCGCGCTCGCCTGCACGGACGGCGTCGCGCCGACGACCGGCGGGCAGTCGATGCCGATGACGGTGACGGCGGGACGGGCCCAGATCCGGTCCGCGACCGTGCCCGAGCCGATCAGCTCCACCCCGTCCAGCACCTTGGCGTCCTGGCGGAACTCCGCCTCCGGGTACTGGAGTCCGTCCCAGTCGGCGTCGCCCGTCAGACCGTCGACCGTGGTCGTCCCGTCCTCGGCCCGCAGCGAGGCCAGCAGCTGGATCATCGCGGCCAGCGCGTCCGGGGCCGCGCCGCCGAACTGACCCGAGTGCAGGTTCCCTTCGAGGGTGTCCAGCCGCACCCGGAGCATCGTCATCCCGCGCAGCGTCGCCGTGACCGTCGGCAGCCCGACCCGGAAGTTCCCGGTGTCGCCGATGACGATCGTGTCCGCCGCCAGCAGCTCCGGGTGCGCCTCCGCGTACCGCTCCAGACCGCCGGTGCCCTGCTCCTCGGAGCCCTCGGCGATCACCTTCACCGAGACCGGGACGCCGCCGTTCGCCTTGAGGGCGCGCAGCGCGAGCAGGTGCATGATGAACCCGCCCTTGCAGTCGGCCGCGCCCCGGCCGAACCAGCGGCCGTCGCGCTCGGTCAGCTCGAAGGGCGGGGAGAGCCACGCCGACTCGTCCAGCGGCGGCTGCACGTCGTAGTGCGCGTAGAGCAGCACGGTCGGTGCCCCGGCCGGACCGGGCAGGAACCCGTAGACGGACTGCGTGCCGTCGGGGGTGTCCAGCAGGGCGACGTCCGTGAACTCCTCGGCGCGCAGCGCGTCGGCGACCCAGTTCGCCGCGCCCTCGCACTCGCTCCTCGGGAACACCGCCGGGTCCGCCACCGACTGGAACGCCACCAGCTCGGCCAGCTCCTCCCGGGCGCGGGGCATCAGCGAGGCGACGGTCTCGGGAATCGGACGGGCGGTCATGGGCACGCTCCTCGTGGGTGCGACGTTATGGGTAGGGCGCGGTGTGTACGCGACCGTGCGCGACGCCGTCCGTGCGGCGACGCATGTACGACGAAATCATGGCCGATCCTCCCACAGGAGGGCTTGGCCGGAACGCGCCGTAGGATGCCGTGAGCAGCTTGGGGCCACTGGTCGGATCAGGAGCAGAAGCACATCGTGAGCAGCGAGAACGCAGACGCCGGACGTGAGCCGGAAGAGTCGTCCGTGTGGGACGTCGTCGTGGTCGGCGCCGGACCGGCCGGCGCATCGGCGGCGTACGCGGCAGCCGTGGCGGGCCGAAGAGTCCTGCTGCTGGAGAAGGCGGAACTGCCGCGGTACAAGACCTGCGGCGGGGGAATCATCGGGTTCTCCCGGGACTCCCTGCCGCCGGGGTTCGAACTGCCCCTGAAGGACCGCATCCACGCGGTCACCTTCTCGCTCAACGGCAGGCTGTCGCGCACCCGCCGCTCCCGGCGCATGCTCTTCGGGCTCATCAACCGCCCGGAGTTCGACGCCGGTCTGGTCGAGGAGGCGCAGAAGGCCGGGGCCGAACTGCGCACCGGGGCATCGGTGGTGCGGGTCGAGCAGCACGGTCCGGCCGTGCCCGACCGGCGGACGGTCGCGGTGGTGCTGGCCGGTGGCGAGACCGTGCTCGCGCGGGCCGTCGTCGGCGCTGACGGCAGCGCGGGCCGGATAGGGGCCCATGTCGGGGTGAAGCTGGATCAGGTCGATCTCGGCCTGGAGGCGGAGATCCCGGTCCCGGCCACCGTCGCGGAGGACTGGGCGGGCCGGGTGCTCATCGACTGGGGCCCGATGCCGGGCAGTTACGGCTGGGTGTTCCCCAAGGGCGACACCCTCACCGTGGGCGTCATCTCGGCGCGCGGCGACGGCGCGGGCACCAAGCGGTATCTGGAGGACTTCATCGCCCGCCTCGGCCTCGCCGGATTCGAGCCGGCCGTCTCCTCGGGCCACCTCACCCGCTGCCGCAGCGACGACTCGCCGCTCTCCCGCGGCCGGGTCGTGGTCTGCGGGGACGCGGCCGGACTGCTGGAGCCGTGGACCCGTGAGGGCATCTCCTTCGCGCTGCGCTCGGGCCGGCTCGCGGGGGAGTGGGCGGTCAGGATCGCCGAGTCGCACGACGCGGTGGACGCGCGCCGTCAGGCCCTCAACTACGCCTTCGCCATCAAGGCCGGTCTCGGCGTCGAGATGGGCGTCGGCCGTCGCATGCTCAAGCTGTTCGAGCGCCGCCCGGGGTTGCTGCACGCGGTGCTGACCGGC
Source organism: Streptomyces sp. NBC_01116 (assembly GCF_041435495.1). NCBI lineage: Bacteria > Bacillati > Actinomycetota > Actinomycetes > Kitasatosporales > Streptomycetaceae > Streptomyces > Streptomyces sp. NBC_01116. Next base: position 747,850 of record NZ_CP108644.1, on the reverse strand, counting down.
TTCCGCCCGGCGTGGAAGGCGTTCGCCGGGATCACCCGGGGGACGACGTCGCTGGCCGAGCTGGTCCGTACGCACCCGATGGCGCAGCGGGCGCTGTCCGCGATGGACCGCTAGGTCCTGTCGTCGAACTGCCGTCGTCGCCCGAAGGGCGGCCCTGCGGGGTCAGGCGGCAGTTCGACGACACGGCCTGGCACCCCGCCCGTCGTGACCGCGCCCCGTCGCCCGTACGGCCACGGGGCGCGGTCACGCCTCGACCGTGATCCGGAAGACCGGGTGGTCCGGGCAGGCCGCCAGCAGTTCGGCGTCCGTGGACTTCGCGGTGATCCCCTGGAAGTACTGGTCGACCTGCCAGCCCCACCGCTCCAGATAGGCCCGGATGATCCGGGCCTTCTGCGCGTCGTCGGCGATCTCCACGGCGGTGAAGCCGCTCACCTCGCGTCCCAGGCGCAGCTCTCCGCCGCCCGCGACGCGCATGTTGCGCACCCACTGCGAGTGCCCCCGGGCCGAGACGATGTACCGCTCGCCCTCGAAGGCGTGGGCGTTGACCGGGATGCGCTGCATCTGACCGCTCCTGCGTCCCCGCACCGACAGTTCGGCGGAGCCCATCAGACTGATGCCGCGCCGGGCCAGCCATCCGACGATCCGGTTGAGGCGGTGGGCGGAGGCGTTCGCCCGGAGGTAGTAGGGCTGCTGCGACATGGGTGACTCCCGCGCTATTGGGAGAGCGGTGCTCTCGCTTGAGATCAGTGTGCACGGGGCGCTGCCTCAAAGCAAGAGCACTGCTCTCGTCATTGGTAACCGCTCTCGTTTCTGGTCGGTGCTCCTTGCGCGTGGCAGACTGATCGCATGAGCACCATCCGAGGGGCCAGGGAACGCGCCCGCATCGAAGTGACGGCGGCGATCAAGGACGAGGCCAGGAAGCAGCTGGCGGAGGAGGGCGCGGCGAAGCTCTCGCTGCGGGCCGTGTCCCGGGAGCTGGGCATGGTCTCCTCCGCGCTCTACCGCTACTTCCCCAGCCGCGACGACCTCCTCACCGCCCTCATCGTCGACGCGTTCGACGCGATCGGCGAGGTCGCGGAGCGCGCGGCGGCGGGGGAGCGGGCCGGGGCCGTCCCGCCCGCCGAACGCTGGGTCGCGGTGGCCTGTGCCGTACGGGAGTGGGCGCTCGCCCATCCCCATGAGTACGCCCTGATCTACGGTTCGCCCGTCCCCGGCTACATCGCCCCGATGGACACGGTGGGGCCCGCGTCCCGAGTGGGCCTGGTCTTCATCGACATCGTCCGGGCCGCGTCCCGGACCGAGGACCTCGCCCTGCCGTCCCTCGCCCCGGAGCTGCGTTCCGACGCGGAGCGGATGGCCGCCGAGTTCGCCCCGGACGTGCCTCCGGCCGCCGTGGCGGCCCTGGTCGCCGCCTGGGCCCAGCTGTTCGGCCTGATCTCCTTCGAGCTGTTCGGTCAGTTCAACCGGGTCGTCGAGGCGCGCGAGCCGCTCTTCCGGCAGGCCGCCGGCGAACTCGCGCGCTCGGTGGGCCTGCGCGCGGTCGAGCCGTAGGGCCGCCCTTCCCCCGGCGGCGTACTCCCCACGGAGCAGGGATGATCACCACGTACGGCGGACGCCCCCGCACCCGTCCGCCCCGGCCCACGTCGGCCGCGCGAAGGTCGGACTCGGAGCCCGCGACCGGGCCCAACTGGTCGTCCTCGCCTACGCATCGGGGCTGGTGCGCCCCGGCTCGGCTGAGCGCGGTGCACGCGGCCGCGCGGCCCGGCGGCGCTCATCAGGTGACCGCGGAGTTGTCCGTCCAGATCCGGGCCACCGAGCGATCGCCGCGCAGGGTGACGGCGGTGAGCGGCAGTCGGTTCCAGAGGGTGAGGTAGAGGCCCTCGGCCGTCCCGCTCAGCTCGCAGTCGACGTCGTCGCCCGGATCGGCCCCGGCCTCCGACCGCACGGTCCGAGGCGGATCCTGGGAGATCCGCACCGTCCAGGTCGTATCCGTGTCCGTGTCCCGCATCCGCAGCGTCCGGGGCTTCTTCGAGCGCACCTTGCTCCTGGGCAGGGCGTGGAAACCGGTGAGGAGCTCGTCGATGCCGTCGACCGCCCGGTCCGCCGACACCGGGGTCAGCGGTCCGCCGAGCGCCGATTCCGCGTCCACGCGGTGCACGGTCGTCTCGTGGAGCTGGCGGCGGGACCAGAACGCCAGGGGCGAAGGGGCCGGCATGAAGGTCCAGCAGTCCAGGCCGGCGGGGGCCTTCTCCAGGGTCCTGACCAGATGGCCGTGCCCCTCGCGGAACCAGTCCAGGAGTTCGGCGCCGTCCAGGGCGGGTTCGGTGCCGGCCGGCTGGTAGGTGGTGTGGCCCTCGGCGACGAGCGCCGCCGCCCAGCGGTGCACCATGCCGGTGTGCCGCAGCAGATGGCGTATCTGCCAGCCTGGGCATGTGGGGACCGAAGCCCCCGTTCCGGCCCGCTCGGCGGCCGCCGCGAGCAGCCGCCCCTCCTCGGACAACGACGCGATGTACTCGGCGATCTGCATGACGGCGATTGTGCCGGCGGCCCGCGGGGAAATCCCCCGGTTCAGACGCCCTGCGGGTGCGCGGATCCGGCCGATCCGGCCCGGCGCACCAGGCGGACGAACCAGCCCAGGGCCAGGGACTGGACGAGCACCGAGACCACCAGGCCGAGCACCAGGAACCACGCGGGCCCGCCCGCCCCGACGCCCGCCAGGGAGCCGCCGAGGAGGAACAGGAAGACGGTCGGGGCCGCGAGGAGGAACAGCCAGACGCCGGAGAACGAGGCGTCCTCGTGGGCGACGAACAGGGTGTCCACGGCGACGAACAGCGTCGCCGCGAGCACCAGCCCGAGGTAGATCAGGGAAGCGGTGTTGCGGAAGGTCAGCCGGACCAGGGTGTTCAGGTGCGGGTGGCCGGTCAGGCGCTTCATGGTGTGCTCCCTGCTGCTCGCTCTGCCTCGTGCTCGGTCGAGGCTTCCATCGTGCGCCGGGGGAGCGGGTCCTGCCTGAGTACGGCTACTCAATCGACCAGGTGTGCGGGCGATCGGGCGTGCGCGCCCGATGATCAGGTGTGCGCGTCCGTCGTCGCGTTGCGCGCTCCGTAGCCCAGGGCTGCCGCCGCGGCGGCCAGCAGGGCCACCGTCGTCAGGGCCAGCGGCAGGGAGAACCAGTCGGCGAGGAAGCCGATCGCGGGCGGGCCGAGCAGCATTCCGCCGTAGCCGAGCGTCGACGCCGCGGCGACCCCGCCGGGACCGGCCAGTTCGCCCGCGCGCCCCACCGCGACGGGGAAGATGTTGGCGAGCCCGAGGCCGGTGACCGCGAACCCGGCCAGCGCCAGCCAGGCGGTCGGCGCCAGCGCGCCCAGCAGCATTCCGGCCGATGCCGTCACGCCGCCGAGGACGAGGGTGCGGGTCTGGCCGAGCCGCTCCAGGAGCAGGGTCCCGGTGAGCCGGCCCGCCGTCATCGTCAGGGCGAACAGCGCGTATCCGGCGGCGGCGAGCCCGGGGTGCGCGCCCAGGTCCTGCTCCAGGTGCAGTGCGCCCCAGTCGGCGAGGGCCCCTTCCCCGTAGGCCGTGCACAGGGCGATCACGCCGAAGAGCACGACGACGCGGCGGGCCCGGGGCGACAGCCGCTGCCTGGGCGCTCGCCGGTCGACGGTCTCCTGAGCGGCGGGGGCCGGGCGGTGGCGCAGCAGGGAGGGTCCGGCGAAGGCGGTGACGAGCAGACCGGTCCCGGCCAGCAGGAAGAGGTGCGTGGACGCGGAGAGGCCCCCCGCGACCAGCCCGCCGAGCCCGGCGCCGACCATGCCGCCCAGGCTGAACGCCGCGTGGAAGCTCGGCATCACGGGCCGGCGCAGTTCGGCGACCAGGTCGACGGCGGCGCTGTTCATCGCCACGTTCATCCCGCCGTACGCCGCGCCGAACACCAGCAGCACGAGGCCGAGGGAGAGCGCGGAGTGGGTCTGGGCGGGCAGGGCGATGCTCAGGGGGAGCAGGACGCCGCAGACCGCCGTGACGGCGTGGCTGCCGTAACGGCGGCAGAGCCGGCCGGTGAGCATCATGGTGATGACCGCCCCGGCGGAGACGCCGAGCAGGGCGAGGCCGAGGGTGGAGGCGGAGGCTCCGGTCTGCTGCTTGATGGCCGGGATGCGGACCACCCAGCCGGCGAAGAGGAACCCGTCGAGGGCGAAGAACACGGTCAGCGCGGTACGGAGGCGGGCCGACGAGGGTGGGGCGGTGTCTCCGCCAGGTCCCCCCGGTAGGGCCGTCCGCAGTTTGTTTAGTTGCGGCACAAACTCAGCATAGGGGTGCTCCGGCGACGGACGCAACACGGCTGCACGCCGTACGTTCCGGGGCCCCGACCGTGGCCGGAACAAGATCCCCGCACCGGCCCTGGGCGTCCGGGGCGCCTCCGGATCATGGGAGACTCGCCCCCATGAACGGCAAGGCGACCACCACCCGGACGAAGTTGGAGAGAGGCCGCAGTGCGCTCGGGCCCGCACTGGAACTGGTCCACACCGGACGCGCCCCCACCCGGGCCGTGCTCACCTCCGAACTCGGCGTCACCCGCGCCACCGCCGGGGCGGTCGCCGCGGAACTGGAGGCGCTCGGGCTGATCCGGGTCGACTCCAGCCCGGGGTCGGCGGCCGGGTCCCAGGGCCGTCCCTCGCACCGGCTGTCCGTGCTGGAGACCGGCCCCGTCGTCCTCGCCGCCCAGGTGCACTCCGACGGCTTCCGGGCCGCGCTCGTCGGGCTCGGCGGCCGGATCGTCGCCACGTCGCCGGGCTGCGTCGCGGTGATGGCCGACCCCGCACAGGTGCTCGGCGAGGTCGTGGAGGCGGGTGCGGGGCTGCTGCGCGCGAGCGGGCTGCGCTGCGTCGGGGCCGGGCTCGCGGTGCCCTCCGCGGTCGCCGAGCCGGAGGGCACCGCCCTCAACCCGCTGCACATCGCCTGGCCCGCGGGCTCCCCGGTCCGGGACATCTTCGCCGCCTGCGTACGCGAAGCGGGCATCACCGGACCCGCCTTCACCGGCAACGACGTCAACCTCACGGCGCTGGCCGAGCACCGGCACGGCGCGGGCCGCGGCGCCCAGCACCTCCTGTGCGTGGCCACCGGACACCGGGGCGTCGGCGGGGCGCTGGTGCTCGACGGCCGCCTGCACAGCGGGAGTTCGGGCCTCGCGCTGGAGGTGGGCCATCTCACCGTGAACCCCGAGGGGCGGCCCTGCCACTGCGGCGGGCGCGGCTGCCTCGACGTGGAGACCGACCCGCTGGCCTTCCTCACCACCGCCCGACGCGAACCGGGCCCCGAGGAGTCCCTCCTCAAGCAGGCCGGGAACCTGCTGCGCGCGGAGTACGGCGACCCCGCCGTGCGTCACGCCGCCGAGGCGCTGATCGACCGCCTGGGACTGGGGCTCGCCGGGCTGGTCAACATCCTCAACCCGGACCGGATCATCCTCGGCGGGCTCCACCGCGACCTGCTGGAGGCGGACCCGGAGCGGCTGCGCGCGGTCGTCGCCGACCGGAGCCTGTGGGGGCGCAGCGGCAGCGTGCCGATCCTGCCGTGCACCCTGGCCCACAACAGCCTGGTGGGCGCCGCCGAACTGGCCTGGCAGCCGGTCCTCGACGATCCCCTCGCCGCCCTGGCCTGAGCGGCTGCCCGTCCGGCCTCGGGCGGACGGTGTTCACCACGGCCGTCGTCACCACGGCCGTCCTCGCAGCGGCCGGCCGGCCCGTGGCCGGCGCTTCCGGCTGTTCCCGCCGGAGTACGCACACGGCCGCCGGCCGCCGGCGCGGCATGACCACCGGCCGGAACGCGGTGCGGCGGGACGGCGCGAAGCCGGTCCGCCGCACACCGTCGGCCCGGCCTCCGGCCACCCGCTCCGGTTCAGCCGACGACGGCCGACCGGGCGGGCACCGCCACGATGTCGTCGGGGGTGATGGTCACGGCCCCGAACGGCCCGTCGGTCATCGACCCGTAGACCGCGAGCGGCGGCAGGGTCGAGGCGCCGGTGGCCGCCGGCAGGGTGAACCAGACGGCCTTCCCGGCCGAGCCGATCGGCCGCACGCCCCAGCTCTCGCTGACGGCGGCGATCAGGGCCAGGCCCCGGCCCGACGTGGCGAACGAGTCCGCCTCGTTCACCGTGGGCAGGCGCGGGTCGTGGTCGCGGACGGAGACCGTCAGGCGGTCGAGCAGCAGCTCGATGTCGACGGTGCATGACTTGTCCGGCTGTGCGTGCCGGTGAACATTGGTGAGAAGCTCGGTGACGCCCAGGGCCGCCTGGTCGATCAGAGGATCGAGATGCCAGTAGCGCAGTTGCGCCGAAATGATTCTGCGGACCTGACCGATCCGCGACGGCAGGGCCTGGAGCTCCACCGTGCAGTGCCTGCTTGGCTCGCTGATCACGGCTGCGACTCCCCGAAATAGGTCCGGAAGAAGAGAAGAGACGCGAACGGGCCGGCGGACGACTGACTGCCGGATCCGCTCTGCTCTTGTCGTGTCTGCTCGTGTCGCGCGATCCGGTCCATGGAGCGGATCACTCTGTCACCGAGGGTGCACCTTCAGTGACATGAGACCAGCGTGGCCCAGGTGGTACGGCTCCGCAACTCGCGGCGCGGCCGGCGGCCCGGGAACCGGACCGCCCCCGCCCGACCCGCCCCGTCAGCCCCGGCGGCCGCGCGCACTGCGCAGCGTCTCCAGGAAACGCCGCAACGGGGCGGCCCCGTCGCGTCTGCGGCTGCGCTGCCCCATCGTCAACCGGTAGCGCACCCCGTTCACCCGGGCGATGACGGAATCCGCTGCGATGAACCACCACTTGCGGGCGCTGACCGAGCCCAGCGGGGCGCTGTCGATCTCCCGCCCGTTGCTCGTGAGCAGGGACAGCCGCCCGTCCTTCACCACCACCTGACCAGCCCTGGTCAGCGACCTGGTGAAGCGTTCGATCCTGACCCCCGAAGCACTGAACTCGACGTCCGTCATGGCGGATTCGCCCCCCTTCGACACCACTCCCTGCTGAGCAGTGTGCCCCGGCGCGGGCCGGACCGCCAGAGGGCCCGGAAGCGCGACGCGCCCCCGCCCGCACCGCCCGTGGCCCCCGCACCCGCGCGCGGCGGTCAAAGGCAGCGCTATGGACCATCAAAGTGAACGTTTGCGCAGGTGGGGTGCATATCGTGGAGGCGCGGGCATCGGACCGACGACCAACAGGAGCAGGCCCATGGACACCAGTGAGCACGCAGCCGGGCACGGGGCCAGGGCGACCGTGGACGTCGACCGCAGCGACCCGGAGTACCGGGCCTGGCTGAAGGAGGCCGTCCGCAAGGTCCAGGCCGACGCGAACCGTTCCGCCGACACCCACCTCCTGCGCTTCCCGCTGCCCGAGGCGTGGGGCATCGACCTCTACCTCAAGGACGAGTCGACGCACCCCACCGGCAGCCTCAAGCACCGCCTGGCCCGCTCGCTCTTCCTGTACGGGCTCTGCAACGGCTGGATCCGGCCCGACAAGCCGGTCATCGAGGCTTCCAGCGGCTCGACCGCCGTGTCGGAGGCGTACTTCGCGAAACTGATCGGCGTCCCGTTCATCGCCGTGATGCCGCGCACCACCAGCCCGGAGAAGGCCCGCCTCATCGAGTTCCACGGCGGGCGGTGCCACTTCGTGGACGACTCACGCACCATGTACGAGCAGTCCGCCGCCCTCGCCGCCGAGACCGGCGGGCACTACATGGACCAGTTCACCTACGCGGAGCGGGCCACCGACTGGCGCGGCAACAACAACATCGCGGAGTCGATCTACCAGCAGCTGCGCCTGGAGCGCTACCCGGAGCCCGCCTGGATCGTCGCCACCGCCGGGACCGGCGGCACCTCGGCGACCATCGCGCGCTACGTCCACTACCTCCAGCACGACACCCGCATCTGTGTGCCCGACCCGGAGAACTCCTGCTTCTTCGACGGCTGGACCCACCACGACCCGCTCGCCACGAGCGAGCGCGGCTCGCGCATCGAGGGCATCGGCCGCCCGCGCATGGAACCCAGCTTCGTGCCCGGCGCCATCGACCGGATGATGAAGGTGCCCGACGCCGCCAGCGTCGCCGCCGTCCGCGCCCTGGAGCGCGCCATCGGCCGCAAGGCGGGCGGGTCCACGGGCACCGGACTGTGGAGCGCGTTCAAACTGATCGCCGAGATGGTGGAGCAGGGCGAGCAGGGCAGCGTCGTCACGCTGCTGTGCGACCCGGGCGACCGCTACCTGGACAAGTACTACTCCGACTCGTGGCTGGAGGAGCAGGGCCTGGACATCGCCCCGTACACCGCCGCCATCGACGACTTCCTCACCACCGGGACGTGGCCCTGCTGAGACCGGCTCCGGCCGCGTCGCTCAGGGCGTCGTCGCCGCCAGCCGCGCGTCCAGGCGGCGCACGGCGCCCCGGAAGGACCGGCCCAGCCCCGCCCGCCCGAGGCTCAGCACCAGACGGAACAGCCCCGTCCCGTCGGCGGCGAAGGTCCACTGCACCCGGGTGCCGGAGCCCTCGGGAGTGAGCCGCCACTCCTCCAACAGGGCCCGGAGACCCGGGGCGTTGGACTCGTCGGCCCGGTAGGCGTAGCACGTGCCCGGTTCGGCGGCCACGATCGTCTCGCGGAACCGGACCCCGCCCCGCAGCCGCACCTCGCGGCCCGCGCCCGCGTCGGTGGGCGTGGCGGAGGTGACGGCGGTGAACCAGGACGGCCAGGACGCGACGTCCTCGGCGAGCGCGCGGTACACCACGTCCACCGACGCGGACACCTCGGCGGCGAACACCAGACGTATCGGCGCGGAATCGGTGAACTCCCGTCCCACGGTACGGAGTCGGTGTGCCATCGCGTGCACCTCCCGGCAGTCTGCGGCGTGTTGGGCCGGGCACACGATAGCGGTCGTCCCTTCAGTTGTCTGTACCACTGTCGGCCATCGACGCACGCCGCTTCTCCTCGGCCGCGGCCGCCTCGGCGATGTTGCGCGCCATCCCGCCGAACACCACCGAGTGGAAGGGCCACACGCTCCACCAGTACGCGTGGCCGAACAGCCCGCGCGGATGGAACAGGGCGCGCTGCCCGTACACCGTCCGGCCCCGGTCGTCGCGGCGCACCGACAGCTCCAGCCAGGCCAGGCCCGGCACCCGCATCTCGGCCCGCAGTCGCAGCAGTTCGCCCGGCAGGATCTCCTCCACCCGCCAGAAGTCCAGCGAGTCGCCCACCCGCAGATGCTGGGCGTCCCGGCGGCCGCGCCGCAGCCCCACCCCGCCGACGAGCCGGTCGAGCCAGCCGCGTACCGCCCAGGCCAGCGGGAAGGAGTACCAGCCGTTCTCCCCGCCGATGCCCTCGATCACCCGCCACAGCGCGTCCGGCCCGACCGGCACGGTCAGCTCCCGTTCGTCGCGGTAGAGGCTGCCGCCCGCCCAGTCCGGGTCGGTGGGCAGCGGGTCGCTCGGCGCGCCGGGCACCGCGGCGTTGGACCAGCGGGTGTCGACCCGCGCCTCCTGGATCCGCTCCAGCGCCAGCCGCAGCGCCCGGTCGAAGCCGATGGTCCCGTCCGGCGGATCGGGGACGTACTCCTTGATGTCGTGCTCCCGGCACACCACCTCGTGGCGCAGCGACTCCGTGAGCGGCCGGGCGATGGAGCTGGGCACCGGGGTGACCAGACCGACCCAGCGGCTGGAGAGCGTCGGGGTGAGCACCGGCACCGGCAGGATCACGCGCGGACGCAGCCCCGCCACCGCCGCGTAGCGCTGCATCATGTCCCGGTACGTCATGACGTCCGGGCCGCCGATGTCGAAGGCCCGGTTCACCCCGGCCGGCAGCTCCGCGCAGCCCACCAGATAGCGGATCACGTCCCGGACGGCCACCGGCTGGATCCGGGTCCGTACCCAGCTCGGGGTGACCATCAGCGGCAGCCGCTCCGTGAGATACCGCAGCATCTCGAACGAGGCCGACCCCGAGCCGATGACGATCGCCGCGCGCAGCACCGCCGTCGGCACCTCGGAAGCCAGCAGGATGTGGCCCACCTCGGCCCGCGAACGCAGGTGCGGCGACAGGTCCTTCTCCGGCACCCCCGCCGGAGTCAGCCCGCCCAGGTACACGATCCGGCGCACCCCCGCCGCCCGCGCCTGCTCTCCGAAGGTCCTGGCCGCCTCGCGGTCGGTCCTCTCGAAGTCCGAACCGGTGCCGAGCGCGTGCACCAGGTAGTACGCCACATCGACGCCCCGCATCGCCTCCGCCAGGGAGTCGGCGTCGGTGACGTCGCCGCGCACCACCTCCACCCGGTCGGCCCAGGGGTAGTCGCGCAGCTTCTGCGGCGTTCTGGCCAGCGCGCGCACCCGGTACCCGGCATCGAGCAGCGCGGGTACCAGCCGGCCGCCGATGTAACCGGTGGCCCCGGTCACCAGGCAGAGCGGAGCGGTGTCGTCGGGGCGTCCTGTGCTGTCGCCGGGGCCGTGCTCAAGATCCGTCACCTGTCCCAGTGTGGCACCGGACGGCTCGCGGGACCGGTCGGGAGACTCCGTACGGCGGCTTCGAAACCGTCGGTACGGTGACGGCCCCGGTCCTCGCACCGGCTCAGCGCACCGCCGCCAGCGTCTCGCCGCCGCGCAGCGACGCCGTCAGCTCCACATCGGCGTCCCGGGGCGCCCGCACCGCGAACGTCGGCCCGCCCGCCGCTCCCCGCACCGTCCCGGTCGCCTCGATCCGGGTCACCGCCCGGCTCCCCGCCGCCAGGACGTACCACCGGCCGGAGGCCGCCTTCCAGTGGGTGCCCGCCAGCACGTGCTGCCCGAACCTGCTGCACAGGGCCGTGTCGTCGCGGTCGGCGACCACCGCGGCAGGGTCCGTGGGCGAGCCGGCGGGCCCGAGGAACTGCACCAGCACCCGGCCGGGACCCCGCCAGGTGTCGGCCCGGGTGCACAGCCAGCCGGCCGAAGCACCGCCCTCGGGCAGCTTCTGCTCGGCGAAGGCCCAGTTGTTGACCGCCCGCACACCGGAACCCGACAGGGTCCGCAGGGAGCACGCCGTCCGCGCCCAGGCGAGCAGCGCCTCGGTGCCCGTCGCCTCGCGCGGCTGCCGGGCCGGCGCGCCCCGGCCGGGCTTCGGGGTGTACGTCAGATGCGCGGGCGCCAGGTCGCCCAGATCCGTCACCAGGAAGGCGTGCTTCTCCACGATCTTCCCGGACGAACGCAGTTGGAGCACCGGCCAGGAGTCGCACGCGCCGCCCGCTGCGGGCCGGGGCACCGGGGCGGTGACCCCGTCCCGCCCGACCTCCAGCGGCTGCCCGGGGGTGTTCGGCGCGAGCAGGTCCCGGGTGGTGGACCCGGCGATCCAGGGCGCGAGCAGGAACCGCGCGCTGTCGCCCGTACGGCTGACGACGACGGCCGCACCCGACGTCACGTCCGCGTCGTCCATGCGGGCGAAGTCGAGCGCGGCGCGGCCGGACCCGGACAGCGGCTCCGCGTACCGCACCACCCGGACCCCGCCGTCGTGGAACAGCACCACGGCCGCCCCGTCCACCTCACCCGCGAACAGCAGCCGGGGCGGCTGAGCGGGCGGGCCCGCCACCGTGCCCGGCGTGGTGGACACCCGGACCGTTCCCGGCGGCCCCGACCAGGCCCGCAGCGCCCGGCCCAGCAGCTCGCCGTCGCCCGTGCGCCCGCCCCGGGCGGGCCACGCGGTGAAGTCGACGCGGGAGGTGTCCGCCCACCGCTCCGCCGCCGTCCGCAGCAGCCCCGCCGGATCGAGCGCGGGGGCCGCCGCGCCCGCCCGGTCCCGGTCGTCGCCCGTGGGCCGCGTCCCCGCGTCGGCGGCGACCGCCAGGCCTCCCGCCACCACGCACAGCGCCGCGGCCACCGCCGCCGCCCGCACCCGATGTCTGCGCCGCAGCAGGTCGCTCGGGCGGGTCTGGACCGTGCACGGGTCGAACTCGCCCGACCTCAGCATCGCTTGTGCCCCGGCCGGGTCCGGCCTCCCCAGCCGGGCCGCCCGGCGCACCGCGTCCGCCGGATCCGCCACCGCCACCGCGGCCAGCAGCTCCCGCACTCCGGACTCGTCGAGCCCCTCCAGCAACCGCAGGGCGAACGCCGCCCGGACCGGCCCGGGCACCGTGGACAGGGCCCGGTCCAGGGCCAGTTCGTCGACGCCGCCCGCCCGGGGGAAGAGCCGCAGCCCCCACACCACCGGCACGGCCGGACGCAGCGCGGCCGGAGCCGGGAGCCTGCCGGGCCACCAGCGGGGCCGCCGCTCGTAGGCCAGCGCCGTCCGCAGCACCCGCAGCCGCATCCACCCGTACGCCGGGCCCGAGGGACCCCGGTCCGGTCCGGAGCCCCCGGGCGCCCTCTCGACGCCCTCCGGGGCGCCTTCCCCGCCCTCCGGGGCGCTCTCCACGCCCTCCGGGGCACCGGACCGGCGGGACTGGCCGGGAACGCGCGGGCTCCGCGTACGGCTCCCGGCGGCGGGCAGGGCCCGCTGGACGACGGCGTGCGCGGCCAGGACCCGGCGGTGCCGTCCGAGCGCCGGCGGCAGGACGACGTAGGCGAGTCGCACCAGACGGGGATAGTGCTCCACGAGGGCGGCCTCGGCCTGCTGTACGCCCGTGCGGTCGGGGAGTGCGTCGGTCTGCTGCTGCGGTTGATGGATCGGCATGAAATGGGTGCCTTCCGGGGCCGTGGCGGGGATCTGGCGGGGATGTCATACCGACAAACGAGTCAATCGTGTGACGGTCACATCACCCGTGCCGAATCGGCCATCCGGTCGTTGGCGATCTTCGCGGAGAAGCCGAGGCGCGCCTGCTCCGGCCCGGCGGCCCTACCGGTCGCCGGGGGAGGAGAGCAGGGCGTCCAGGACCTTGCCGAACATCCGCCGCCCGGTGGAGGCGAGCACCGGATCACCCCACCGGGGCACCAGCCGCACCCGCAGTTCCTCGACCCAGACCACATGGGAACCGGAATCCGTGGGAAGCACGTCGATCGAGGCCCGGCCCAGCACCACCGACCCGCGCTTCTCCAGTCGGCAGACCCCGGCCCGGCCCCCGGCGGGCGGCGTCCACCGCACCACTTCCATCGGATCGTCGAACGCCAGCGGGCCCAGCCCCGTACGCGCCACGAAGACCGTCCCGAGCTGCGAGGGAAGCCCGGTCGGGACCGAGATCGCGGTCAACGGCACCTGCGCGGCGTGCCGTTCCCAGTCGGTCACCCGGCGCCAGGCCTCGGCTGCGGGGAGAGGGGAGAAGCGCTCGATCCGGAATACGGCCACCCCCCGATCCTATGGGGTGCCCGGCGGACCCGCCGGGCAGAACGGGCCCGACGGCCCGGCTCAGCCCTCGGCGGGCGAAGCGCCGTCGGCCCCGGCGGGGACGTCGCCCGCCACCAGCAGACCCGGCAGATGATCCTCGATCTCCGCGCGCGTCCCCGGAGCCAGGCCCGCGTCCGTGACGAACGTGTCGACCTCCTCCAGCGCGGCGAAGGAACTCAGGCCCACCGTGCCCCACTTGGTGTGATCGGCCACGACCACGATCCGACGCGCCGCCCGGACGAACCGGCGGTTGGTCTCCGCCTCCGCGAGATTGGGCGTCGAGAGCCCGGCCTCGGCAGAGATCCCGTGCACACCGAGGAACAGCACATCGAAGTGGAGGGAGTCGATCGCCCGGTCCGCGACCGGCCCGACCAGCGAGTCCGAAGGCGTGCGCACCCCGCCCGTCAGCACCACCGTCGCCGCCCCGGGCCGCGCGCCGCGCCCCCCGGCCGGACGCTGCGCGTCATGGAACACATCGGCCACCCGCACCGAGTTGGTCACCACCGTCAGATCCGGCACGTCCAGCAGGTGCCGGGCCAGCGCGAAGGTCGTCGTACCGCCCGAGAGCGCGATCGCGCTGCCGGGCACCGCCAACGCCGCCGCCGCCCGCGCGATGTCCTCCTTGGCGCTCAGCTCCAGCGCCGACTTCGCCTCGAACCCCGGCTCGTGCGTACTCGCCTCGACGACCGGGACCGCGCCGCCGTGGACCTTCTCGATCACGCCCTGGCGGGCCAGCGCGTCCAGATCCCGGCGGATCGTCATGTCGGAGACGTTCAGCTTGCGGGTCAGCTCGTTGACCCGGACCCCACCGCGCCTGCGCACCTCGTCGAGGATCAGCGCGCGTCGCTGTTCCGCGAGCAGGTTCTGATTCTCGCTCAACGCCGGGTCCGGTCCTTCCCTCTGCCGTACGGTCCGCAGCGGTCTGCGCGACACGCTCATCCTGCCACGCAGGCATGTCCGGCGTATCACCTGGGGAGATTCCGTGAGACCGCTTCACGCACCCGCCCCGCGCCCGGAATCCTGGGGACCTCGCGACCGGCGGGTCACCACGCCCGGAGCCCACGGCGTCCCGGCCCCGCACCTCCCGCTCCTGTGCACGTCATCGTCGGCCGCGAGGCCGGCGCGCCCGAGAGAGAGTCCCCCCTTGGCTCCTGCCGTACCCTCCCCGTCCCCGCCCCCGCCTTCCTCCCCGTCCCCCCAGCACACCGGGACCGCACTCGAACTGCTCGTCCACGGCGTCGGCGGTGCCACCCCGCAGGAGGTGCTGGGCGACCCGCGCACCGTCCGGGTCACCGGGGACGAGACCGCGGCCGTGTACCGGCGCACCGAGGACGCCCACGGCGAGAAGCACCCCGAGCGCTACCGGGACGAGCCCGTCGCCGAGGCGTACTGCTGGTCCGGCCTCACCTCCGGCAACGGCTCCCGCGCCCTGTGGCTGCTGCTCCTGCCGTTCATGGTGGTCAACCTCGCCCACTGGATGCGTCCCACCGCCACCGGCCGCGCCCGAGCGGTCCGGCTGTACGGCGTGCTGGTGCGGCTCGTCGCGCTCAGCCTCACCGTGCTGCTCACGGCGGCCGCCTGCGAGGTCGCCCTGGACCTGCTGGCCTGGCAGTGCGCGGGCGCCGAGGCCTGCGCCGAACGCCGGTCCTGGCTCGGCTTCCTGTCGGCCCGGCAGGGCGGCTGGTGGTCCCAGCCCGGCCGCCGCCTCGCCCTGGCCGCCGTCGTGCCCGCGGCCCTGGTGGGACTCCTGTGGTACCTGTCCAACCGGACCTGGAGCGCGTACGAGTCCCAGGGCCCCCTGGACGAAGGGGACATCGACGTCCACGACCCCGAAGGGGCGGACGAGGCCCACGGCCCCGACGCACCCGGTCCGGAGACGGACGGGGCCCCGCGCCCGCCCGTCCCGGTCCGACCCGCGCTCGGCAGGCCCGGCTTCTGGTACGGCCGCCGCATCGTCGCCCGGCTCCGCGCCGCCCACACGGCGGCCGGGTTCCTGACCGTCGCCGCGGCCGTCGCCGGCGCCGCCGCCCGGCACGACCGGGGCGCCGAAGGCCCGGTGCCCCCGTTCTTCGGCGCGGTCGTCGAGGGCGGCATCGTCCTGTGCGCGCTCGTCGTCCTCGCGGTCGTCTGCCGCCGGGGCCGCAGCGAACGGACCCGCGACACCAAGCTGGACACCGCCCTCATCACCTGGCTGCCCGGCTCCGCGCTCGCCCTGCTCGCCCTCGCCGTCGTGCACGCCTCCTGGTCGCGCCCGGACTGGCAGTCCTCGGGCAGCCTGCCCGGCGAGACCGCCTTCCGCCTCCTCGCCCTCGGCCAGGGCATCCTCGTCGTCGTCCTCGCCCTGGTCGCCCGGAGCCTCTACCGGCGCACCCCCGAACCGCGCACCGTCCTCCACGGACTCGGCGGCCCCGCGGTCGCGATGCTCGCCTGCGCCCTCGGCGGCGTGATGACCGGCGGGGTGGCCCAGCGCGTCGCCGACTGGCTCGACGGGCCCGGCAGCCCGGGCATGGGCCACGACAGCGACATCGCCGGGCCGCCGGTCCTGCTCAGCTGGCAGGCCTCCGTCATCCCGGTGCTTCTGCTGCTCCTGCTCGTCCCGGTCCTGGTGCTGATCGTCCGCACCGCGCGCACCGCCCGCCGCCTCGGCCCGGTCATCGAGGCGGAGTACGCCCCCGAACCGCCCGACGAGGGCCGTACCCGACGCATCGCCCGGATCCGCGCGACCGCCGCCCTCACCGACTCCGCGCCCTGGATCATCGGCGTGGTCTCCGGGGCCGCCCTGCTGCTCGGGACCGGCGCGGTCATCGGCTCCTGGCGCAGTGACGAGGTGCCGGGCCGGGCCGCCGACGGGAGCTGGCCGCTCATCGAATCGTTCGCCGAGGCCGCGCAGTCGACCGGCTCCTGGCTGATCGGCTTCGGATTCGTCCTGTTCGTCGCCGGCGGCCGGCGCGCCTACAAGGACGCCTCGGCCCGCCGCACCATCGGCATCCTCTGGGACGTGGGCACCTTCTGGCCGCGCGCCGCCCACCCCTTCGCGCCCCCGTGCTACGCCGAGCGCGCCGTCCCCGACCTCGCCTCCCGGATGTCCGCCTGGACGTCGACCACGCCCCGGGGCCGGCTCGTCATCTCGGGCCACTCGCAGGGCAGCGTGCTCGCCGCGTCCGCCGTCTGGCAACTGCCCGACGCGACCCGCCGCCGGGTCGCGCTCCTCACCTACGGCTCCCCCCTGGAGCGGCTGTACGGGCGGTGGTTCCCGGCCTACTTCGGAGCCGAGCCCATGCTCGGGCTGCACCGCTCGGTGCACTGCTGGCGCAATCTGTGGCGGGCCACCGACCCGATCGGCGGTCCCGTCCGCATCTGCGCCGACCCCGACCCGGGCGTCGACCGTGGCCCCTTGAAGGACCCGCTGGCCTACGGACGGACCACGAAGCTCCCGCTGCCCGAACCGATCCTCGGGCACTCCGACTACCAGGCCGACCCGGCCTTCGCCGAGGCGCGGGCCGCCCTCATCGACGAACTGGGGCCGCTGGTGCCCCGGCAGGCGGAGGCGGGCCTTCAGAAGGGCAGCCCGGGGAGATCCTCCGGGTAGAGCAGGGTCAGGTCGTCCGTGCTCGTCTCGGCGAGCTGGGCGACCCGGCCCGCGTGCCGCTCCACCATCGACTCGAAGGTCTGGCGGGCGGTGCGGCCGTTGCCGAAGGCGGGGCCCTTGGGCAGCTCCGTGAAGTACTTGAGCAACGCCTCCCCGGTGCCCTCCGCCAGGCTGTACTCGTGCTCCTCGGCCTGCTGCTCGACGATCCGCAGCAGCTCCTCGGGGAGGTAGTCGTGGAAGGTGATGGTCCGCGAGAACCGCGAGGCCACCCCGGGGTTGACGGTGAGGAACCGCTCCATCTCGTGGGTGTAGCCCGCGACGATCACGACCACCGCGTCCCGGTGGTCCTCCATCAGCTTCACCAGCGTGTCGATGGCCTCCCGCCCGAAGTCCCGCCCGGAGTCCTCGGGGGAGAGGGCGTACGCCTCGTCGACGAACAGCACCCCGCCGCGCGCCCGGTCGAACGCCTCCTGGGTCCGGATGGCCGTCGAGCCGATGTGCTCCCCGACCAGGTCCACCCGGGAGACCTCGACCAGGTGGCCGCGCTCCAGCACACCGAGCGAGGCCAGGATCTCCCCGTACAGCCGGGCGACCGTGGTCTTTCCCGTACCGGGGGAGCCGGTGAAGACGAGGTGCCGGCGGACGGACGCGGCCTTGAGACCGGCCTCCTGGCGGCGGCGGCCCACCTCGATCATGTCGGTCAGCGCCCGCACCTCGCGCTTGACGCTGTCCAGGCCCACCAGCGCGTCCAGCTCGCCGAGGACCGCCGAGGAGTCCCGGGCCGACTCCACCGGGGCGACCGGTTGCGGAGCGGGCTCGACCGCGCGCTGCCCGGGCAGCGCGCCCAGCAGACCGGGCGTCGACCGCGTTTCCGTCAGCACCGCGGGCGGCGGCGGGGCCGACGCCGTACGCAGACCGCTCTCGTCGCTCGTGCAGTTCTCGGCAACCGGCCCGGTCGCGGCGGCGCTGTCGCCCTCGGGGAATTCGTAACCGCCCCGGGCGCACCGCTCGGTACGGCAGCGGGTGAGGGTGGTGCGGCAGCCCTCCATGATGTGGAAGCCGTAGCCCTCGCTGCCCGTCACCCGGCAGCTGTCGAAGGTGCCCCGGCCCTCGGCCGAGACGTAGAACCCCGCCTCGGCCGGGGAGGTGACCGTGCAGCGCTCGATGGTGGGGTCCGCGCCCTTGGTGACGATGACCCCGGTCTGCGCCGCGTCAATGGTGCAGTTGTTCAGCGTGCCGCCGCTGCCGTGGTCGCGGAACCAGGCGCCCGTGGACGCCTCCCGGATCCGGCAGTCGTCCAGCTGGGCGGTGGCCCCGTCGCTCACGGAGACGGCGGTGTTGCGGATCTGGGAGAGGTCGCTGTCCACGACGTCGGCGCGCGATCCCCGGTCGAGGACGAACAGCGCGTCGGGCACGTCGTGCACCCGGCAGGCGTCCAGTATCACCGTCGCGCCGTCGCTGACCCAGACCGCCGGATAGTCGCCCGTGCTGTCGTGGATCTCGCACTGGTTGGCGTCGACCCGGGTTCCCGGGTCCCAGACCGAGAGCCCGTTGCGGCCGAAGCGGCGGACGGTGGACCGGGTCAGCGTGAGCACCGAACGCGACCGCAGGTCGACGGCGTTCTCCGGGATGTCGTGGATGTCGCAGTCGGCGAGCGTGAGCACCGCGTCGGTGTCCAGCGTGACGCCGTCCGCCGAGGTACGGTGCACGGTGCAGTCGGTCAGGTGGGCCGAGCCGCGCGCGGTGACCTGGATGCCGCTGCCCTTGATCTCGTAGACCTCGCAGCCGAACGCCTCCAGACCGCTGCCCTCGCCGGTGACGCCGATGCCCGCCCCGGACGCGTGGTGGATGCGGCAGCGGTCCAGGCGCGGATGCCCGCCGTCGCGGACCGAGACCCCGGACTGGCCGGCCGAGACGACCTCGCACTCCTCGAACACACCGCCCGCACCGTCCAGCACGGCGATGCCGACCCCGGCCGGATTGTCGACCGTGCAGCGCCGCACGGTGGGCCGGGCCGCGCCGCGCACCTCGATGCCCGCGGCGGACCGCGTCACGATCCGCAGGTCCGTCAGCTCCGCGGTGCCGTCCTCGACCAGCAGCGCCGGGGCCGCCGAGTCCTGGCCCTCGATATGGAGGTCCTGGATGACCGCGGAGGCGCGCACGGTCAGCGGTACGCCGTCGACCGGCGCGATCCGGACGGAGCCGACCGAACCCTCGGGGCCGCGCAGCGTCACCGCGCGACGGACGACGAGATTCTCCCGATACGTCCCGGGCGCGACGGTGAGGACGTCGCCGTCGGCTGCCGCCTCCAGGGCCGCGGAGAGGGAGGCGTACTCGCCCGTGCGGCGGCGCCATCGCGATGTGCCGGTGTGCGTCACCTGGACCGTGCCCTGTGCCATGGCGTTGCTGTGCCCCCACCTCGTGCTGTGCGATGCCTCGGTTCAGTCCGTCGCCGGGGAGGCGGACGGGGTCGGACCACCGTAGCGCGCGTGAGGGGCGGGAGTTGACGAGTCCGCCCCGTCGAGCGATGTCGCCCGCCGTCGTCTCCGGCCGGGGGAGGCCGTGGTCAGCCGCCCGTTCCGGCCCTGCCCCAGTCCGGGCCCGCCTCGGCCCACTCCCGGTCGAGCCGTGCGTACCGCCGCCGCTCCATGCGCCGCACGACCAGCCGGCGGCCCGCCTCGACGCCGCCGGCGGCGAGCAGGAACGTGCCGATGCCGCCCAGCACCGCGTGGGTCCGGGCGGTGCGCCCGTCCATCGGCGGCGGCACCGGATAGCCCGCCGCGTCCGTCCAGATCCGCACCGGGGACCCCGGGCCGCCCGGTCGGGAGGCGGTGGCCACCTTGCCGGTGCGCGGACTGCCGTCCGGGGCCTCCCAGGACGCCACCACCCAGATGCGCGCGGCCCGTTCGACGCCGCCCCCCGGATCACCGGCGAACCGTTCAGGCCCCGCCGGACCCACCACGACCGCGTCGACGGGGTGACGCTCCTCGTGCTGGGCCCGGACCGACCGCTGGAGAGCCGCGTCCGCGATCGTCCCGCCCGCCCACCCCGCGGCCGGGGCGCCGATCACGAGGAGCAGCAGCGCTCCGAGGGCCACCCGGGCCTCGCGGCGATCGGTGGCACGGCGCAGCGGACTGCCCCGCCCGCGCAACAGCGCCCACAGCACCCACACGCCCGCGCCCCCGCTTCTTCTCTTCTACCGGTCTGTCGGTCTGTCTACTGGTCGAGGATCCGTACGGGGTCCCCGACCCTGATCACTCCCGTCCCCTCAGGGATCAGGTTCTGGCCGAAGACCAACTGCTTGCCGAACCGGCGGTGGCGGGCCAGCGTGAGCAGCGGCTCCCTGCCCCGCTCGGCGGTGCGCTGGTCGGTCGTCGTCATCACACAGCGGCCGCAGGGCTTGGCCACCGTGAAGGCGACCTCGCCGATGGCGATCCGCCGCCAGCCGTCCTCCGCCCACGCCTCGGTCTCCCCGATCACCACGTTGGGCCGGAAACGGTCCATCGGCAGCGGGCCCTCGCCGGGCCGGTCGCCCGTGGCGATCAGGGCGTTGAGCGCGTCGAGCGACGCCGTGGTGGTCACCAGCAGCGGGTAGCCGTCGGCGAGGGAGACCATGTCCCCGGGCCGGGCGAAGAGCGGGTCGACGGGCCTGCGGTGCGACGGATCGTCGAGATGCACGAGCCGGACCTCCGTACCGAGCACCGCGCTCAGCCAGTCGTGGGCGTCACCCGGTGCCTCCTCCACCACCACGGTGTCCCGGTGCAGCTCCACCGTGAGCATGCGTCCGGCCTCCGGGCCCTCGACGCGCCGGGACGGAAAGCCCGGCGCGGACAGGAGCACGCCGCCGCCCGGCAGCGGCTCGGCCGCGATCCGCGCCATGAACGGCTGCTGACGCTGTGTGACGGCCTTGGACGCCTTGTCGACCAGCATCCAGCGACGGTCGCCGGCGAGTCCCCATGGCTCGACGGCGACCATGTCGCAGGCGCGGGCGGCAAGCGACTTGACCGGATAGACGTGGGCGGAACGGAGCACGGGAAAGCTCATACGCCCATCCTGCCAGCAACCCCTGACCCCGTACGCGCGGCTTCCGGATCACCTGCGGCACTGGATGCGGCTGATGTCTGGTGCGTCCCCCGGTGCGCCTCGTCGCACGGAGCCGCGGTCAGTACCCCCGGCTCTGGTACGGCCGGTTGTACGGGTCCTCGTACGGCGACTGCGCCGGCGCGGGCCGCGGCGAGGCCGGGCGCATCGACTCGTACCCGGTGCCGGGCGCGGGCCGCGGCGGTTGGGACTGCTGCGGATAACCGCGGACCGTCGAGGGCTGCTGCGGGATGTACGGCGCGGGCGCGTGCTGCAACTGGGCGGGCTGCATCGGCGTGTGCTGCGCCGGAGCCTGCTGGTACTGCGGCATCGGCTGCTGCTGCGGGTAGCCGTAACCGGTCTGCTGCGACGGGGCCGCGGGCAGGGCGGGCAGCGCCGACGGCAGGGCCGGCAGGTAGCTGTTGCCGGTGTCATAGGCGGCCGGAACCCGGATGGGCGCGATCTGAGGGGTTCCCCGCTCCGCGACCAAGGAGTCGTAGATCGGAGTGTCGGGGAACGACGCGGCGTAGTAGCCGCCGCCGAAGGTGGAGCGGGGGGACGTCATGACACCTAAGTTAAGCCCACGATGTGCTGTATGGGGAGTCCCCATCTTTGGGTTATCCGATTTACGCTGGTTCTGTGCGCCCGGCCCGCCAAAACACCGTTAAAGATTTCGTTAACAGCAGGGACCTTTCCGCTGGTGGGCGACGGCTTCGGTACGCGCTCCGGACCGCGAAGAGGGAACGGCGTCGACGCATGCGGGAGGCGGGCGAAAAGCCTTTGGGCAAAGCGCGATGCGCCCGGTTCGATGTCGCGGAGATCGTCCGCGGGCCCGAAAACCCCCGCCTTCCATCGGCCCGTCTCGGGCCCTCACCCGCACCGCCCTCACCCGCCCGGTCCGGGGTGACCGGCCACCCGTGACGCGCGGCGCGGGAACCGGCCCGCCACCGGCAGGACCAACAGCGCGGCCAGCCCGCCCGACAGGGCCAGCGCCGGGTAGCCGTCGCGCGCGACGACCAGACCCGACGCCAGGCTTCCGGCCGCTCCGGCGACCGCGAGCCCCACGTCCACCAGGCCCTGGGTCGTGGCCCGCCGGTCCGGGGGCAGGGCGTCGGTGACGATCGCGGTGCCGCTGATCAGCCCGAAGTTCCAGCCCAGACCGAGGAGTACCAGAGCGGCGCCGAGCGCGGGTGTCGAGCCCGCGGGTGACAGGGCGGCCAGTGCCCCTGCCGCCAGCAGCAGCGGTCCGGACGCGCAGGCTACCCATCGTCTGCCGATCCGGTCGACGAGCAGCCCGGTGAGCGGGGAGGGCAGGAACATCGCCCCGACGTGCAGGGAGATCACGAGCCCCGCGGCCTGGGCGGTATGACCGTGCGCCAGCATGTGCACCGGTGTCATCGTCATGATCCCGATCATCACGACCTGGGTCAGGACCATCACCGCGGTGCCGACGGCGACATCGTGACGCCCGGCGGGCGCCGGGACCCGGTCGCGGGACCCGTCCGTACCCGCGCTGCCCCCCTTGCCGGGGTCCGTGTCCCGGCCCTGGGCGACCCGGGCGGCCAGTTCCTGGGCGAGCCGGAGCGGATCGGGCCGCAGCAGGCAGGCGAGGACGACCGCGGTGGCGGCGAACGCCGCGGCCGCCAGCAGGAAGGGGCCGGCGAGACGCGGCACGCCCCAGGCGTGCGCGACCTCGCCGGCCGGCGTCACCAGCATGGGCCCGGCCACCGCGCCCAGGGTGGTGGCGAACAGCACCGCGCTCACGGCCCGTCCGCGCCGGGCGGGGGAAGCCAGATCCGCCCCGGCGTAGCGGGCCATGAGGCCGGTCGCCGTACCCATTCCGTACACCACGAGGGCCGGGAAGAGCAGGGCCACGCTCCCGGTGGCGGCGGCGACCACCACCCCGACGCTGCCGAGCGCCCCGGTCGCGTAGCCCAGTGCCAGTCCGGGGCGGCGGCCCCAGCGGGTGCAGAGCCGGCCGATGGCGAGCGCGCCGAGTGCGGCCCCGGCGGTGAAGAGCGCGCTCGGCACGCCCGCGAGGCCGGTGGAGCCGAGCATCTCCTCGGCGAGCAGGGCCCCGACGGTGATTCCCGCCGTGAGACCGGCGCCGCTCATGACCTGGGCCAGTACCAGCACAGCCAGAATGCGTCGCTGTTCCGGAATCTCATCCGTGGCGACCGGATGTCCGTTGCGAGTCGACAAGGGGGAGCTTCCGATCGTCATACGGGCGAAGGGGGTTCTGCTCAGGCAGCGGCCATCGGTTTCAGATCCGCGATGTCCGTGAGGGAAATGCCCATCTGCTCATGGAGGAAACGCACCATGGTCCAGTGCGGCAGTGCGCCTTCGTCGAACGGCCCGAATTCCCGGCAGTACAGAGGAATCCAGCGCAATGCCTCTTCCAGCGCCTGCTCGCGCCCCGGCTCCTCCTGGTAGTCCTCGTAGGCGATACTGCGGTGGTTGATGAAGAACCGCCCGGGAAGTCGCTCCTCGCACAGCACGCGGTATTCGCGGGTCTGCAGGATGAGGTAGTGCCATATCTCGTCGATGTCCTGTTCGACGGGCAGGAAGAGCCCGCTGAGCCGGTCCGGGTACCGGGAGACGAGGTAGAGGTACCGCAGGCATTCCGTGACCTGACGCTCCACGAATTCCTGGGGCGTGTCCGGGGCCTTTTCGCAGAAGTACCGCGACACCTCGGTGTGCAGCGCGTCCCCGAGGAGGCGCTTCAGGTCGTCGGCGGAGCGTGTCTGTCCGCTGGTCATGGCACTCCGATTTCTGAGGGGGAGGGCGGGGACGGTGGTGCGTCAGGCGCCGTCCACGGCGAGCCAGGAGTACTTGCCGGATCGGCCGATGGGGATATGGGTGCGGTGCTCGATCCGGCAGTTCCGTCCGGTCAGTTCGCCGATGCCCTGCCGCAACGCGGTTACCTCCGCGGCTCCCAGGGGTTCGTCGGTGAACGTCGTGTACAACAGGGTGGCGGCGGCGTCGCCTTGGAGGCGCAGTTGGTGCAGGAAGATCCGGGGGGAAGCGTCCGCGATATGCCGGTCGAGGTCGCCCTGGGCGACCGGGCCGTTCGGTGTGCTCAGCAATTCCTTCTGGCGGCCGCAGAACTGGGTGATCGCGGCGGGGTCGGGCGAGCCGTCCAGGGTGCGCACACAATCGCCCGACCGATAGCGGACGAGCGGCATGTAGGGATTGCGCACACTGGTGACGATGAGCTGGTGGATCATGCTTCCGGGCGCCACCGGCAGGAGCTCGACGCTCATCCCGGCCAGGTGAGGCCAGTACCGGCCCTCCCGGTCGCTGTAGTAGAGGTAGCCCAACTCCGTACTGCCGAAGAGGTCGATGACCGGGCAGGCGAAGCGCCGGTGCAGGAACCGCCTCACGTTCACCGGGGTGTACTCGTAGGCGTGGATGATGCTGGCCGGCGCGGGGAACGCGCCCAGCAGGCCCCAGGCCTCCGCCTTTCGCACCAGGTGCGCCAAGTGGTAGGCGGAACAGTCGAGGTGGTACCGCCCCTGTGGGTGTGTGCTCCGTGCCAGGTCGATCTCGCGGAGCATCCGCAGCACGTCCTTGCGGACCCACTGCGCCGGATCCAGCCGCAGGTTGAGGTAGCAGGTGCGCTCGTCGAGCCAGCGGTCGGCCAGGATGGGTATGCCCTTGTGCTCCACGCCCCGTCGGGCGGCGTTGACCCGCGCCACGTGTTCCGTGGCGAGCACCGTGGTCAGGGAGACGCGGCGGCAGCCCGACTCCCAGGTCCCGCCGATGTCCGGGTGGTTCCGCCACAACTCGTAGTACGAGTGGAGCAGGAAGTACGGAGGCCGGATGATCTGCATCCGGGCGTGGTTGGTGCCGGTGGACAGCACGAACTCCGCCTCGCCGGTCTCCAGCGCCGCCGCCAGCCGGGGTGTCATCCAGTTGTCGGGGAACCCGCGAGCGATCTCCGGCTTGTCGAGCAGGGGGAAGTGGCCCTTCGCCAGGGACTCCTGATAGATGGGTATGTCGCGAATACGCTCGATGACATCGCTGGTCGGCTGGCCCTTCATTAATTCCTTCTCATGTTTCGCATAACCGAAGTGACCTCGGTCATGAGGGAGACGGAGTCGGGCCGCCCGGGAACGAGCTGCGGTGGGGGAGGAGGCTCTTGCATAGCTGATCCCGGGCGCCCCTGCGGCCGATCAGGAGATACAGCCGGCCTTCGGCGCGGCGCTGATGCAGCCGTTCTTCGGAGTGGCGCTGATACAGCCGTTCTTCGCGGCCTGCTGGGCCGAGTTGGCAGCGAGCCAATTCTGCCAGACGTTGTCCTGGGCCATCTTCTTGATCAGGTGTTCCATGAGGTCCTCCGGTGATAGTGCGGAAGGTACTCCCTGAGGCGGGCCGACGGTGAATGGATTTCTCCTCGACCTGCCCGCTGAATGTAAAAGGGTGGTTGAGCAACTGTCAATGAACAGCAATGTCGAACTATGGGAAGCAGCCCCGGCGGGACCGGTTTGGCGTGATTCCGTTGCACGGGATACGCGTCGGCGCCGGCCCGGGGCGCGGCTCGCGCACCCGGCCGCGTCGTCCGCGGAGCCCCTGATGGAAGCGGGTGGACCGGCGTGCTCGGGGGTCGCCGGCGCGGTGCCGGACACGGCGGCGGGTTCCGAAGATGAGAATGCTCTCCTCATGTCGGTGCCCGTGACCCCGCGAAGGCAGACTGGTCCGATGCTGTGGCGTGGGGTGGGGTCGGTACTGGCAGGATGTGGAGCAGGGACACTGGTGTTACTGGTTGTATGGATATGGCCCGGGCAGAATGTGCCACCCTCCATGGGGCCCGTCGTCGTCGTGCCCTTCCTGCACGGACCGACGCCTTCGGCCACCGTCCCGCCCGACCCCGGCCGTCCCGCCGTGACACCGACACCTTCCCCCGCCTCGCCCGTTCCGTCCGGCACCTGCCCGGGCGGCCGTGCCGTGTCACCCCCGCCGCCGCCCGAATCCGACGACAAGGGCACCGGCTCCCGTAACGTCCCCGGCGCCGGCGGCGCTGAAGGGGTGGCACGGACCACCAGTGACGACGAGAAGGCCTCACGTGTTCCCAGGGGTGGCGTGGGCGACCTGGGCGGCTTGGGCGATGCGGACGAAGCGGAGGACGAAGAGGACGAGAGTGATGACGAGGACGAGGAAGCGTCAACCGGCAGCAATCGGGGGGATACGGACGACGAGTGGGACGACTGATGCTCAGGCGCTCTACCAGCGCCCGGTCCCGGATCGTCGGCTGGATGCTCATGCTTCTCAGCGCTGCCCTGGCCGTGCCCACCTTCGGGATCACCATCGTCTGGCAGGCCGAGCTGGACCGGCAGATCGACGCGCAACTGCTGACCGAGGCCGACAAGCTACGCGCGTTCGCCCGCACCTCGCGCGACCCGTACACCGGTGAGCGCTTCACCACCGGCGCCTCGCTGCTGACGGCGTTCATGGCGGTCCACCGGCCCGAACACAACGCCACCTTCTTCAGCGTCGTGAACGGACGGGCCGACCGACGCAGCCCCGGCATGGTCCCGGCCCGCCTGGACCGTGACCCGGAGGTCGTGGCCCTGATGGCGCGGACGGCCGACACCCGTATCCGTACGCTGGACTCCCCGGCCGGCGAGGTCCGCTACGGTGTCGTCCCGGTACAGATGGCGGGCGACCACAACGACACCCGGCTCGTCCTGGTGACGTTCCGGGACCACGAGCTGCGGCAGGAACGCCACATGGCGCGCCTGCTGCTGGCCTCGGGCAGCTTTGCCCTGGTGGTCGCGGGACTGGCGAGCTGGCTGGTCGCGGGCCGGGTGCTGGCTCCGATCCGGCTGGTCAGGCAGACGGCCGAGCGGATCAGCGAGACGGACCTGACCCAGCGGCTGCCGGTGCGGGGCAACGACGACGTGGCGGAACTCGCCGAGACGTTCAACCACATGCTCGACCGCCTGTCGGGCGCCTTCACCGCGCAACGCCAGTTCCTGGACGAGGTGGCCCACGAACTGCGGACCCCCATCACGGTCCTGCGCGGACATCTGGAGCTGATGGACGAGGACCCCGACAGTCGGCACGGTCAGACCAGAGCCCTGCTCTTCGACGAACTCGACCGGATGCGACGGATCGTGGAGGACCTGCTGCTCCTCGCCCGGGCCGAGCGCCCCGACTTCCTCACTCTCGGCCAGGCCAGTCTGACCGACCTGGTGGTCGACACGGCCGCCAAGGCCCAGGCGCTGGGGCGCAGACGCTGGACGGTGGCCGAGGTCGCCGACGTCAGCGTGCACCTGGACGAACAGCGGGTCACCCAGGCCCTGATGCAGCTCGCCGCCAACGCGGTCGGCCACACCGGAGAAGGGGACGCCATCGAGATCGGATCACGCCTGTGGCGCGGCCGGGCCCTGCTGTGGGTGGCGGACACCGGGCCCGGCGTGGCCCCGGAGGACCGCGAACGGATCTTCCAGTGCTTCTACCAGGGAGGCACCGCGGTTCCCGGCCGGGCCGCTCCCGGCATCGGACTCGGGCTCGCGCTGGTCCGCGAGATCGCCCAGGCGCACGACGGTGTCGCCCACGTCGAGGAGGCCCCCGGGGGCGGCGCGAGATTCGTCATCGACCTTCCCGCACTGCACCCCACGACCGAAGGAACCTATGGTGAGCAGGATCCTGATAGCCGAGGACGAGGAAAGAATCGCGGCCTTCGTCGAAAAAGGCCTGCGCCGTAGCGGGTACGTCACCCGGGTCGTCGGCGACGGCGTCTCCGCCTACGAACACGCCCGCGGCCGGGACTTCGACCTCCTGATCCTCGACCTCGGCCTGCCCGGCGACGACGGGCTGACGGTGCTGCGCAAGCTGCGGAAGGCCCGGATCGCCCTGCCCGTCGTCATCCTCACCGCGCGCGACAGCGTGAGCGACATCGTGGCCGGGCTGGAGAGCGGCGCCGACGACTACATGGTCAAACCCTTCGCGTTCGACGAGTTACTGGCCCGCGTACGGCTGCGCCTGCGGCGTGAGGAGCCGCCGGAGAACTTTCTGCTGCGGGTGGGCGATCTGATCCTCGACCTGCGCACCCGCCGGGCCCAGGTGGGCGAGCGCGTCTCCGACCTGTCCGCCCGTGAGTTCGCCCTCGCCGAGATCCTCATGCGCAATCCCGACCGGGTGCTGTCCCGGGAGCAACTGCTGAGCCAGGTATGGGGGTTCGACTACGACCCCGGTTCGAACATCGTCGACGTCTACATCCGCTATCTGCGGCGCAAGATCGGCGCCGACCGGGTCCAGACCGTGCGGGGCGTCGGCTACCGGCTCCGGGCCTGACGACCGGGGCGGGCGGCACAGGAACGCGGCGCCCGCACACCGCCGTACCCGATGAGAACAGTCTCACCGCCGTCTCACCGCCACCTCATCGCCCGCCCCGAGAATCCTCCTTACGGGTCATCGGTGACGCGAGGCCCGTGAGCGGCGCAGACGGTCGCCGCGGCCCCGCCCGGGACCAGGGCGCCGCCGCCACACCGGACCAGCAGACACGGAGGCGAACCCCCCGCCTGCCCTGCGACGCGAGCACCCGCACCTGACCCACGTGGCACCCGGGCCACCCGTGTGCCACGCAAGCCCGGACGTGGGCGGGGTGAGAGCCCGCCCCGCGTGAAGAGCCCCACGCCACTTCCGTATGGAGGACACTCCTGTGCGACGACTCATCGACCATGCCCGCACCTTCCCTTCCCGCTGTGGCGGAGCAGGCCGTGAACTCAAGGAATTCGAGGCCGGTCAGCGGCCCTCCACCATGTTCATCACCTGCTCCGACTCCCGGGTGGTCCCCACCCTGCTGACCGACTCCGGCCCCGGCGAGCTCTTCGAGATGCGCACGGCGGGAAACATCGTCCCGCCCTACGACGCGGACGCGCCCACCAGCGAGATGGCGACGATCGAGTACGCCGTCTGCGTGCTGGAGGTGTCCGACATCATCCTCTGCGGGCACTCCCACTGCGGCGCCGTCGGAGCCCTCGCCAGGGGCGACGATCTGCGGACCCTGCCGGCGGTACGCGGCTGGCTCGGCAGATGTGCCCCGACGGGCGGTGCACTGAACCCCGACGAGTTCGGCCCCGACTGCGAACAGCCCGTACAGCGCCATGCGGTGGCGCAACTGGACGCGTTGCGCGACTACCCGTGCGTGAGCCGGGCCGTCCGCGAGGGCCGACTCGGTCTGCACGCCTGGTACTACGAGGTCCACACCGGCGCCGTGCAGGCCCACCGGCCCACCACCGGAACCTTCTCCTCTCTGTGACAGCGACCCACGGGTGAACAGGCGGGCCGCTCCCGCCGCCACCTGCTGTCTCCCCCCACTCCCCTAGGAGCTGAAGCTCTCATGTCGTCTCCACTCCGGTTACGCCCGGACGTCATGTCCCGCGACATCCTCGCCTCGATCGTGGTGTTCCTCGTCGCCGTTCCCCTGTGCGTCGGCATCGCGGTCGCCTCCGGCGTCCCCGCCGAACTGGGCCTGGTCACCGGCATCGTCGGCGGCCTGATCGCCGGCGCCATGCCGGGCAGCTCGCTCCAGGTCAGCGGCCCGGCCGCCGGGCTCACCGTCCTGGTGTACGAAGCGGTCACCACCCACGGCGTCGCGGCGCTCGGCGTCCTCGTCCTGTCCACCGGTCTCCTCCAGGTCGGCCTCGGCCTGATCGGCTTCGGCCGGTGGTTCCGCGCCATATCGACCGCCGTCGTGCACGGCATGCTCGCCGGCATCGGTCTCGTCCTGATCGGCAGCCAGCTCTACGCCATGGCCGGGGCCAGTGCCCCGGGGAACGGTCTCGACAACCTGGCCGGGCTGCCGGAGCTGTTCACGCAGATCACGGGACCCGCGGCGATCTCCTCCACCGCGATCGGCGTCGGCACCATCGTCGTACTGATCCTCTGGAAGCGGCTTCCCGGACGCCTGCCGCAGGTGCTTCCCGGGCCATTGGTGGCCGTGGGACTGGCCACCGCGGCCGTGGCGGTGTTCAACCTGCCCGTCGCCCCCATCAAGGTCCAGGGGCTGATCGACTCACTGCGGCTGACGGGCCTGGACGACTTCGGTCTCCTGGCAGACGTCAGCCTCCTGGGCGTCATCCTCGCCTTCACGCTCATCGCCTCGGCCGAATCCCTCTTCAGCGCCGCCGCCGTGGACCGGATGCACGACGGCCCGCGCACGCAGTACAACAAGGAACTCATCGCCCAGGGAACGGGTAACACCATCTGCGGCCTCGTCGGCGCACTGCCCATGACCGCCGTCATCGTGCGCAGTGCAGCCAACGTGCAGGCAGGTGCGTGCACCAAGGCCTCCAGGATCATGCACGGAGCGTGGCTGCTGCTGTTCGCGGCCCTGTTCCCCGCCGTACTCGGCCTGATCCCCGTGGCCGCTCTCGCCGGGATCCTCGTCCACGCCGGCGCGAAGCTCATCCCCGTCGCGACCATCCGCCCGCTCTGGCGTGAACACCGGGGCGAGGCCGTGGTCCTGGTGGTGACCGCGCTGGCGATCGTCTTCACGGACATGTTCATGGGCGTGCTGCTCGGCATCGGGCTGGCCGTGATCAAGACGGCCTGGGAGACCTCCGCCGTCCGCCTCGACATCGACGAGCAGGACGACCGCACCACGGTCTCCCTCAGCGGCAGCGCCACCTTCCTGCGTCTGCCGCTGATCCTCGACACCCTGGAGGCGCTGCCGAAGGACCGGCCGGTGGAGCTCGACCTCTCCCGGCTGCGCCACGTGGACCACGCCTGCCGCACCGCCCTGGAGGCGTGGAGCGCGCACAGCGGCGCCGTCCAGGGCTCCGTACCGGCGACGGAGGACACACCCCGCGAGACCGCCCTCGCGGGTGTCGCTCCGGACCGTGAGGGCCCTCCGCGCACCGAGGGCCGCTAGGGCGTGTCGCGGAACACTCCCCAGGCGTACTGATCACGAGCGCGTTGCCGGCACGGGCCGCGCTCGACCAGGGCGAAGACCTCCGTGCGGTGAAGGCGTCGAGTCCTCACCGCACGGAGGTCTTCGTGTCCTTCCCTCACCCCGTGGACAGCCGCCCCATCGCACCGGGACGGTCCGGTCACCCAGGTCTTCGACGTGCTCGGCGAGACGGCCGAGCCGTTCACCACGTGGGGCCGCGGACTGCCGGGGCTCGTCCGCCACGGCCCGGGCGCCCGGAGGCTTTCCCGCCACCGGCCGTTAGGTTGTGGGGGAAAGCCTGCGGGCAGCCGGATTCGTGATGGGGGCGAGCATGACCATGCAAAAAGGAACCAACGTTGCGGTGCCGGCCGGCGCCGTGCGCGTCGAGCTGGGCCGGCACGTCACACCGGGTGCCCCGGACGTCGACGCCTCGGCTCTCCTGCTGGTCGCGGGCAGGGTCCGCGGTGACGCGGACTTCGTCTTCTACAACCAGCCGGCCCACGCGTCCGGCGCGGTCCGGCACGAGGGCAAGCGAACCGCTTCCGGCCACGTCACCGACACCCTCGCCGTCGACTTCGGCAAGGTCGAGCCCGCGATCGAGCGCATCGTCGTCGCCGCCTCGGCGGACGGCGGGACCTTCGGCAGGGTGAGCGGACTGTACGTGCGGGTCACCGACGCGGCGAGCGGCGCGGAGCTGGCCCGCTTCGACAGCACGGACGCCACGATCGAGACCGCCTTCATCCTCGGCGAGCTGTACCGGCGGCAGGGCGCCTGGAAGTTCCGCGCGGTCGGACAGGGTTACAGCACCGGCCTCGAAGGGCTGGCGACCGACTTCGGCATCTCCGTGGACGAACCGCAGCAGGCCCCGCCCGCCGCACCTGTCCTGTCCGACCCACAGGCTTCGGCGGTCCCACAGGCCCCGGCGGCCCCTGTTGCCCCGTCGCGGCCCGGCCCCGCAGCCCCTGCACCCGCCACCCCGGCCCCCGCACCTGTCGCCCCGCCCGCCGCACCCGTCCCGCCGACGCTTCCCTCGCCCGCCGCCCCCGCGGCCCCGCCCGCCCCAGCGCCCGTACGGCTGACCAAGGTCACGCTGACGAAGAGCGCGCCGTCCGTCTCGCTCGCCAAGCAGGGCGGCACCTCCGGCGCGCTGCGCGTCAACCTCAACTGGGAAGTGCGCAAACAGTTCAAGGGCTGGGGAGCCAAGCTCGGCCGGGCCGTCGCCATGCACGCCGATCTCGACCTCGACCTCTGCGCACTGTACGAACTTGCCGACGGCCGGAAGGGAGTCGTGCAGTCGCTCGGGAACGCCTTCGGCTCACTGAACAGGCCGCCCTTCATCCATCTCGACGGCGACGACCGCACCGGCGCGCTCTCCAGCGGCGAGAACATGACCATCAACCTCGACCACAAGGACCTGCTGCGGCGCGTACTGATCTTCGTCACCATCTACGAGGGCGCCCGGAGCTTCGCCGATCTCCACGCCACGGTCACCCTCCAGCCGCAGAACGGCGCGGCCATCGACTTCTCCCTCGACGAGTGCACCGTGCCCTCCACCGTCTGCGCCCTGGCCCTGATCACCAACAACGGCGGCGACCTCACCGTGCAGCGCGAGGCCCGCTATCTGGTCCCGGACCGGGGCGTGAGCCCGCAGCGCACCATCGACGCCGCCTACGGCTGGGGAATGAACTGGACGCCCGGCCGCAAGTGACCCGCCCCGACCGCGCCCGCCCGGACCGCCCGCCCGCCGCCCGGCGGCGTCACCGGTCGGGCGCGGCCTCCGGGCGCGCGTACGTACGCCCCTTCCAGGAGGCACCCCGCCCCCGGTAGTGCTGCACCGCCGAGTCCACCGTCATCAGCAGATACAGCACCGCCGTCAGCGGCAGCAGCGGGCCCAGCCACGGCGACTGGCGGTAGTACGCCAGCATCGGCAGATACGTCGCCGTCATCACCGCCCACGCCGCGCCGCCCGCCCAGGCCGCCACCCCGTCACCCGTCAGCAGGCCCACCACCAGCGTCGCGGGCGGCGCCACGTAGACGAGCAGCAGCCCCGGGACCGTTCCCGCCAGCAGCAGCGGACTGTGCCGCAACTGCGCGTACGCGCTCCGCGCGACCATCCGCCACAGATCCGCCAGCCGCGGATACGGCCGCACGCTGTCCACCCGATCCGCGAGCCCCAGCCAGATCCGGCCGCCGCTGCGCCGCACCTCCCGCGCCAGCGACACGTCGTCGATCACCGCCTGCCGGATCGAGTCCGGGATCCGCGCCCGCTCGGCGGCCCCGGTGCGCAGCAGGACGCAGCCCCCCGCCGCGGCCGCGGTCCGCGACCGGGCACGGTTCACCCGGCGGAACGGGTAGAGCTGCCCGAAGAAGTAGACGAACGCGGGCACCACCAGACGCTCCCAGACGCTCTCCACCCGCAGCCGCGCCATCTGCGACACCAGGTCGAAACCGCCCTCGCCCCCGGAGCCGGCCGCGGCCACCAGATCGCGCAGGCTGTCCGGCTCGTGCGCGATGTCCGCGTCGGTCAGCAGCAGGAAGTCCGGCTTGTCCCGCCGGGCCACCGCGATGCCGTGCCGCAGGGCCCAGAGCTTGCCCGTCCAGCCCTGCTCCGGCTCCCCGGGCGTCACCACCTCCAGCGGGAACCCGCCGTACCGGGCGGCCAGCTCCCGGGCCAGCTGCCCGGTGCCGTCGCTGCTGCAGTCGTCGACGAGGATGATCCGGACGTCCCCCGGATAGTCCTGGACCAGCAGGGACGGCAGGCTCATCGGCAGCATCCCCGCCTCGTCGCGGGCCGGCACCACCACCGCCACCGACGGCCAGCGCGCCGGGTCGGCGCGCCGGGGGAGCCGCTGGTCCGTCCGCCAGTAGAAGCCCTGCCCGAGCAGCAGCCACACCCACGCGATCAGTGAACCCACGGCGATCCAGGCAACGGCGCTCATCCGCCGAAGTCTGCCCCACTGAGCCCGGTCCGCAAGGGCTGTCGGCTAGGGTGACCGGGTGAAGATCGCGCTCATGGACTCCGGAATCGGCCTGCTGGCGGCAGCGGCCGCGGTACGCCGCCTGCGGCCCGACGCCGAACTCGTCCTCTCCTCGGACCCCGCGTCCATGCCCTGGGGCCCCCGTACCCCCGAGGACATCACCGCGCTCGCGCTGGACGTCGCCCGCGCCGCCGCCGCCCACCGGCCGGACGCGCTGATCGTCGCCTGCAACACCGCCTCCGTCCACGCCCTGCCGGCGCTCCGCGCCGAACTGGAGCCCGCGCTGCCGGTCATCGGCACGGTCCCCGCGATCAAGCCGGCCGCGGCGGGCGGCGGCTCCGTCGCCATCTGGGCCACCCCGGCCACCACCGGCAGCCCCTACCAGCGCGGTCTGATCGGTGAATTCGGCGGGACCGCGGACGTCACCGAGGTCCCGTGCCCCGGGCTCGCCGACGCCCTGGAGCACGGCGACGAGGACGGGATCGACCGGGCCGTCGCCGCGGCCGCCGACCTCACCCCGGCCGACGTGCGGGCCGTCGTCCTCGGCTGCACCCACTACGAGCTGGTCGCGGCCCGCATCCGCGAGGCCGTGCAGCGGCCCGGCCGCCCGCCGCTCGCCCTGCACGGGTCCGCCGGAGCGGTCGCGGCCCAGGCGCTGCGCCGGATCGGAGCGGACCCCGCCCCCACCGCCGAGCCCTCCGGCACGCTCACCGTGCTCCGGGCCGGCCGGCCCAGCGTCCTCCCGGAGGCCGCCCTCACCTACGCCGAGGGCCGGATGCTGGCCGTCGCGGCACCCGTCCGCTGACCCGGCCCGCCGGGGGCGCCCGGCGGATCGACCGGGTAGCCCGATCGGCCCCCGCAGCCCCGGCCGGGAGCCCGGAACGCGGCTACGCTGCTGAATATGACGGACCTCCCCGAGAGTGCGAGGCACGGGTCGAGCCAGGCGCCGCCCACGGAGTGGAACGGCCGCGCCACCAACCGTATCCAGTGGGTGCTGGCCCTCGCGGGCGCGGGCTGTGTGGCCCTCGGCATCGAGCTGGCCGTCGACGGCGCCTGGACCTCGGGCATCGCCCCGCTGCTCATGTCGGTGGTCGGCTGCCTCGCCGCCGGACTGCTGATCCTCTTCGGGACGCTCGCCTTCGTCCATGTGGCCGTCAAGGTCGACGGGGACAGCCTGGAGGTGCGCTGCGGCCACGCCGGCCTGCCGCGCCGTCGGATCCTCCTCAGCCATGTGACCGGAGCGGAGTTCGTCCCCCGGATCAATCCGCGCCACTGGGGCGGCTGGGGCTACCGCTGGCGTCCCGAGCAGGGCACGGCCGTCGTGGTCCGCAAGGGCGAGGGCATGCTCCTGCGCCTCGGCGACGGCCGCACCTTCACCGTCACGGTCGACGACGCGGAGACGGCCGTACGGTTCATCCGGCAACGCCTGCACCTGCCGGCCTCCGGCAAGCACCCGGGCGACTGACCGGGCGACCGGCCGGGCCGCGCCGGCCACCGGCCGCCGTCACGGCGACCGGCCGACCTGCCGGGCCGCGCGCCGCCGCCCGCGAGACGCTCCGGAGCCGCCCGCGAAACCCGCCCCACGCAGGTCAACGCCGCCGCTCACAGCCGCCCACCGTAGACTCCGCCGGGTGAGCGCCACCATGACTCCCGTCGACGACCCGCCGCCCGCCGCAGCCTCCCCGGCCGCCGGACCGCTGCTGCGGCTCCTCCGCCCGGCCGCCGCCGTGCTGTCCGGGCTGCTGCTCTACACGAGCTTCCCGCCCCGGCCCCTGTGGTGGCTCGTGCTGCCCGGATTCGCGCTGCTGGGATGGGTGCTGCACGGGCGCGGACTCCGGGCCGCCTTCGGCCTCGGCCTCCTGTCGGGCCTCGGCTTCATGCTTCCGCTGCTGCACTGGACCGGCGAGGACGTCGGCCCGGTGCCGTGGCTGGCCCTGGCCGCCGCGGAGGCGCTCTTCATCGCGGTCGGTTGCCTCGGCATCGCCGCGGTGACCCGCCTCGCCCACTGGCCCGTGTGGGCCGCCGCGGTCTGGGTGCTGGACGAGGCGGTCCGCGCCCGGATCCCGTTCGGCGGCTTCCCCTGGGGCAAGATCGCCTTCGGCCAGTCCGAGAGCGCCTTCCTGCCGCTCGCCGCGCTCGGCGGCACCCCGCTGCTCTCCTTCGCCGTCGTGCTGTGCGGCTTCGGGCTCTACGAGGCCGTGCGACAGCTCGTCGCGTACCGCGAAACCGGGAAGGTCCCGCGCGCGGCCGTCGCCGGCGCCGCCGTGAGCGTCCTCGTGCCCGTCGTCGGAGCCCTCGCCGCGCTGCCCCTGGTCGACGACTCGGCGGAGAACGGCACGGCCACCGTCGCCGCGATCCAGGGCAACGTGCCGCGCCTGGGCCTCGACTTCAACGCCCAGCGCCGCGCCGTACTCGACAATCACGCCCGGCGCACCGCGCAGCTGGCCGAGGACGTGAAGGCGGGCAAGGAGAAGCAGCCCGACTTCGTGCTCTGGCCGGAGAACTCCTCCGACCTCGACCCCTATCTCAACGCGGACGCCCGCCAGGTCATCGACGACGCCGTCAAGGCGATCGGC
The DNA here is from genome assembly GCF_041435495.1 of Streptomyces sp. NBC_01116. NCBI lineage: Bacteria > Bacillati > Actinomycetota > Actinomycetes > Kitasatosporales > Streptomycetaceae > Streptomyces > Streptomyces sp. NBC_01116. The sequence goes on along the minus strand of NZ_CP108644.1, from coordinate 711,427 downwards.
GCCCCCACGGTCGTCGGTTCGGTGGTCGAGAAGGGCTCCGACAGCCTCCGCAACACCTTGATCGAATGGGACCCCGACCAGGGCCCCGTCGACACCTACGACAAGCGGCACATCCAGCCGTTCGGCGAGTACATGCCGATGCGCACCGTCGCCCGCTTCTTCAGCGAGGACGTCGACCGGGTGCAGCGCGAGTTCGTCCCCGGCACCGAGGTCGGCGTCTTCGACCTCGCGGGGACGAAGGTGGGGCTCGTGACCTGTTACGAGGCCGCCTTCGACGACGCCGTACGCGACACCGTCACCCACGGCGGCCGGATGATCGCCGTGCCGAGCAACAACGCGACGTTCGGCCGCAGCGAGATGACCTACCAGCAGCTGGCCATGTCCCAGGTGCGGGCCGTCGAGCACGGGCGGGCCGTCGTGGTCCCCGTCACCAGCGGGGTCAGCGCGGTGATCCGCCCGGACGGCACGATCGTCGGGAAGAGCGGGATGTTCACCCCCGACGCCCTCGTCGACGACGTCCCGCTGCGCTCCTCGCTCACCCCCGCGACCCGGATGGGCCCCCTGCCCGAGGGCGTCATCGCGCTGCTGGCCCTGGCGGGCCTCGGCTGGGTGAGCGTCTCGGCGTTCCGGGCCCGCAGGATCCGGGGGACCGGCCGGTAGCACCTGACCCGGCCACGTAGGCTCGGATCCATGGCTACTCCCGACTTCATCCGCGACATCCGTGCGACCGCCGGGCACCAGCTGCTCCTGCTGCCCGGGGTGACGGCCGTCGTCCTCGACGACGAGGGCCGCGTGCTGCTCGGGCGGCGCGCGGACACCGGGAAGTGGGCGGTCATCGGCGGGATCTCCGAGCCGGGGGAGGAGCCCGCGGCGACGGCGGAGCGCGAGGTGCTGGAGGAGACCGGAGTGCACTGCGTGGCCGAGCGGGTGGTGCTCACGCAGGCGCTGGATCCCGTGCGGTACGACAACGGCGACATCTGCCAGTACCTCGACATCACCTTCCGCTGCCGGGCGACCGGCGGCGAGGCGCGGGTCAACGACGACGAGTCGCTGGAGGTGGGCTGGTTCCCGCTGGACGGGCTCCCGCCGCTCGGCGAGTTCGCCCTGTTCCGGATCAAGCAGGCCCTCACCGAGGGCCCCGCCTGGTTCCAGCCCACCCCGCGGACATCCTGACTCCAGGCCCTGTCGTCGAACTGCCGCCTGCCCCGCGGTGCCATGCACGCGCTCCCGCCGCACCGGGCACAGGCCCGAGTACGGTCCCGTACGAGGACCCGCACCCGGCACACCGGGAGCACGCACCTGACCCCGCAGGGCCGCCCTCCGGGCGACGACGGCAGTTCGACGACAGGACCTAGCGCACGGTGAAGGTCCCCGTCGCCCCGGTGAACGGCGTGATCCTCCCGAGCAGGCTCCTGGCGTCCCCGTGGTGCACGATCCGGTACGTGCCGGGCGCGGTGTCCGCCGCGATGGCCCAGGTGACCGTGGCCTTCGAGGTGCCGGTGAGACCGTTCAGCCGCGTCCAGCGGTAGGTGGTCTCCCAGTCGCCGTCGTCCAGTACCCGCTGCCAGGCGCCGTTCTCCAGCCGCTGCACCTCAAGGAAGGTGGAGCCCCGGCGGACGTTGTTCTTCGGGTGCCCGGTGGCGAACTCGACGGTCGCGGTGGAGCCCCGCGCGTACGAGGCCTCCGGGGCCTTCAGGACACCGCCGAACGCCTTGCCGGCGGGCGGGTTGTCGTACACGACCCCCGTCTGGAAGGTGAACTGCCGGCCCGACTCGTCCGGCGGCGTCGCGCCCCGCTCCAGTGGCGTGCCCTCGCGCAGGGAGTCCGCGATCCGGGCGTACTCCTGCTGGTAGGCGGGCAGGGTGTAGCGGCCGTACAACGTGGAGCCGCCCTCGTAGTTCTGGGTGTCGTACTCCTCCGGCGTCGTCACGTACTGGCTGTAGGCGTTGGCGTACCCCTGGAGCAGGACGCGGTCCAGCGGGACGCCCAGCCGCTCGGCCACCGTGCGGCGTACGCGGAGGCCGGAGGCGATCGTGAACTCGCCCGGGGCGGCCACCAGGTGCAGCTCGCCGATCCTCATGATCTGGAGCGGGAGGCGCTTCGGGGTGACCGGGTGGACGTTGCTCAGCAGCCCCGTGGGGATCAGGCTCGCCTTGGGGTACTGGCAGGTCGCGAGCCAGGACGGGGTGTCGACGCGCAGCGCTTCGAGAATGGGGGCGATCGGCGTGCGCATGCCCTCCTCGAAGAGGGGGATGGCCGGGCCGTCCTCGACGCTGCCCGCGAGCGTGGACGCGCCCACGACGGCGGGGCAGGTCCGGTGCTCCTTGCCGTCCGGGGCGTACTCCGGGCGTACGGTCACGTTCTCCATGTCGACGTAGGCGAGCCGGGAGTCGACCCCTCCGGAGACGGGCCGGGTGCCGTCGTAGATCTCGCGGGCCTTGTCGAGCTGGCGCTCGCCGATGACGCGCGCGTTCTCGAACTCGTCCTCGGTGGGCCCGGATCCCGGCTTCAGGTTGAGGTTCGGCGACATGTCGCCCGCGTTGGTGTTGGGGAAGGCCGCGACGAACCCGGGGGTGTCGTCGAGGTAGCGGACGCCTTCGTGGTCGTGCTCCCAGGCGTAGGCGGCGTAGCCCTTGTTGTCGGGGCTGATGAGCGTGTTCTTGTTGGTGATCGAGGTGTTGTGGGTGGCGAACCAGCTGATCGCGCCCGCGTCCCGCTCGCCCTGCTTGAAGCGCAGCACGGTCATCGCCGGGTCGATCGCGTCCGGGAAGGCGGCCCGGTCGGCCGCCGGGTTGCGGTCGAAGGCCTCGCGGGAGCGGTTGACGCTGGCGTTGGTCAGGGTCCCCGTGCCGAGGCTCATCGTGCCGGGCTTCAGGTCCTCGTGGGCCTTGGCGACGGAGTCCGTGATGCCGTCGACGATCGCCCGGTAGGTCTCCTTCTGGAAGCCGAGGACGGAGAGGTTGTAGGCGACGTTGTGGGAGTAGCCGCCGGGTCCCGAGTGGGTGTGGGTGGCCGACAGGAGGACGTTCTCCTCGCCGTACAGGCTGCCGTAACGCTCCTTCAGCCGGGCCATGACGCCCTGCCGGACCGACTGGAAGATCATGGCGAGGTCGGCGTTGACGTACACCACGCGCTTGCCGCTCGCCCGGTCGACGACGACGAAGGCGCGCGACCTCTGCCGCTGATGGATGCCCGACGTCTTCTGGTCGAAGCTGGAGTAGCCCATCATCCCGGTCTCGGCGGCCTCGCCCGTGACGTCGGAGATGCCGCGCCCGACGAGGTAGTCCGCGTCGCCGGCGGCGGTGGCCGACGCCGACGCGGGGGAGGGGGCGCCGAGGGTGGCCGCTCCGAGGACGGCTGCGAGCACCGCGACGGGGAGCCTGCGTCGGGGGCGGCGGGCGGCGGGGGGTGGCATGGGACCTCCTGGGGCGGGAGACGGGGGTTGCCCGGACCCGGTCGGCGGCTCGCCGACGTGGAGGGGCCGGGGCAGTGCCCCGACCGTAGAGGAGTGTGACCTGGGCCGCATAGATGCCTACCGGCCAGTAAAGCGGTGCGCCCCGCCCGGCTCGTTGACATGCGCATGTCGCATTGTTCTACTGAGTGGCGGATCAATTGGCCAGTACGGGAGGAGGGTATTCATGCAGGCAGTCGAGGAAAAGGTCCAGGGCGGAACGGACCGGAACGCCGATGATGTATTCGATCTGGTGATCGGCGATCTGGAACAAGAAATTCCGCCGCTCGCTTCACCCACGAACTCGGGCAGCGGCACCGCCTGTGGTTCGTGCGCGTCCATCTATTGCTGTTGACGCGCGCCGGGTGGCGCCGTCACGTCGGCGCCACCCGGGTGCGCCGCACATCCCCTCCCCGTGACGAGCCGAAGGGTCGCTGTGCCGGACGCACCGGATTCACCCATGGACGTCGAATCCCTCTGGGAGATGCGTGACCCCGGCGGAGACCTCGGCGACCCCCTCGGCGGCGACGCGGGCCGACGGGCCCGCCCGGGTGCCGACCGGGATGGATCGCCCCAACTCCCTCCAGCCGCGCGACGGGTGATCGACGCCGTCCGGAAGGGCGGGGCCGGCGGAATGTTCCCGCCCGTCGTCACGTCGGGCCCCGAAGGGACGGTCGCGATCGACCGCCTGCTCGGCGGCGAGACGGACGCGCGGATGATCGAACACGCGCTCCACGACCGGCGGTTCGCTCCGCTGCTGGACCTGTGGGACCGGCTGGACGCCTGGTGCGCATATGCCGGTCCTCGCTATTCGGACGTTGTTTCCGTCGGAATACTGGATATCACCAACGCCGATATCTTCGGCCCCATGGTGTGCGAGGCATTCGTGGCCTGTGCTGCCGGAAGGCCGCACTACGCCCGTGACCGGGTGGCCGAGTGGGCCGTGCGCTGCGAGGAATTCCTGACGCTGTTCCTCGACCGATTGCTCCGCGACATGAACGACTGCTGGCCCGAGCAGCCGGCCTTCCGGGGGCCTGTCGTCGGACTGTGGGCCCACGGCGAGGAGACCCACAACGGACGCCAGCGCGTCCTGCGCCTCGACTGCGCCGGTGGCGGCCGGGTCGCCTACAAACCACGGCCGGCCTCCGGTGAACTGCTGTTCACCGCGTCCGCCGAGCCCCCCGCGTCTGCCGGGGCGGCCCCGCCCGTCGCTCTCCCCGGATCCGCCCCGCCCGCCTCACTGTTCGATCTGCTCAACCACGCGCCCACGGCCTCCGGCGAGGTCCGGCTGCCGGTGCTGGCCTGCTGGCCCGGAGCCGAGCCCGGCTACCTGTGGCAGGAGTGGATCGAGCCGCCCGCGCAATGGGGACCGATCCGGGCCTCCGGCCCGTGGGAGCTGACCGGAACCCGGCTCACCCCGGGGGAGTCGGGGCAATTCTGGCGTCGCACCGGCTCGCTGACCGCCGCGATGTTCGCCTTCGGGATCACCGACATGATCGGCGGCAACGTGGTCACCGGCAGCAGACCCGGCGACCCCGAGCCCCTGCTCTACCCGATCGACCTGGAGATCTTCTTCTGCCGGGTCCCGCGCCTCTACGACACGGGCCTCCTGCACGACGCGACCGCCGAGATCGACCAGCACCACGTCGGCCTGGAGCGCACCGCCCGCTGGTGCGACGCCGAGGGCCCGCCGGTGTGCTGGACCGAGCGGCCGACGGGCGAGCTGCGCCTGTACCGCCGCCGCGCGCCCCTCACCCGGGAGGAGACCAGGAACGTCGTCGCCGACACCGGCGGGCGGGCCGGTTACGGGCCCTACCTCCCGGCCATGCTGCGCGGCATGTTCGACGCCTGGACCCTGATGTGCCGCCAACGGGCCGCCATCCGCGCGTTCCTGTCGACCGCCACCGCCGGCCACCACGTACGCGTCCTGCGACAGCCCACGTTCCGGTACTTCGACGCGCTCGTGCCCCGCTGGCTGTCCGGCGGCGGCGCGGCGCCCCACCCCACCGATCCCGACGTCCACTTCGACCGGGCCGAACGCGACCAGCTGCGCCGACTCGACGTGCCCTACTTCGTCCGCTCCCTGGAGGGCGGACCGGTGCTGAGCGTCGAACCGCCGCCCGTGCCGTTCGGCACGGCCCCGGTCGCCGCCCGTCCGGAGCCCGAGGGCGGCTGGCCACCGCTGCGGGAGCTGCTGGAGGGCGAGAACCTCACCCTCGCCGGTCTCGGCGTGGCCCTCCGGGACGCCGTGGAGCACGTGTTCGACGACGTGACGGACCACGTCGTCACGGACGGCCTCCTGGGCGTCCGCCTCCACCTCCAGAGCCCCGCCGAGGGACAGGTCGCCTTCGACTGGCCGGAGGCCGGCCGACGGATCACCTACCTCTGGGACCGGCGGAAGGTGCGGCTGCGCATCGACCCGGTCGACGCGCCCGAAGCCCCGGTCGAGCCCGCGCCCGCCGGGGAGATCCGGCGCAGGCTGCTGCGGCTCGACCGGCTCGACGGCGCCGTCCGGACGCCGTGGGCCGACGGCGGCATGAGCGACACGACCGCCGAGCGCCGCCTGCGGGACCTGACCGACGCCGGTATCACCTGGCTCACCACGGTCGTGGCCGACCACGGCTGGCCGGGCCGCGCCCTGGTCGGCGCCGAGGCGGCCACCGCCGCGAGCCGCCTCGTCCAGCACGCCCGGGAACACCTGGACTTCCGCCGCCACTGCCTGGAGCTGATGCGGGACGCCGCGGAGCGCGGCGATCTAGCGTGGCGGGAAATCGCCTATCTGACCGATGAGTTACGGGTGACCGACGGGCTCCCGCAGGTGTACGGAACGAAGTTCGAGCCCGTCGACGGAGTGCTGGTCCCCTGGCCGGTGGAGGATCCGCAGGACGTGGACCGCCGCCGGGCCGCCCTCGGCATGGAACCGCTCGCCGACCACACGGACCGGATACGGCGGCGATTCCCCCTGACCGGAAGGGAAGCATCATGAGCGCGCTCGCCCCCGAGGCGCGGCGGACGCCGGACGGCGTCGACTGGGAGCTGCTCGCACAGCGCCACTGGGACCGGCGGCCCGTGCGACTGCGCGCCCGGCCGCCGTTCGGCCTCGACGAGGTCCACCCGCTGAACGTGGCCTCCAGCGCACCGTTCCGCGCGGGCACCCGTTTCTGGGTGATGCCCGACGTCCGGTTCCTTCTCGGCGACGGCTGGCTGCGCGCCCCCGGAACCCTGCTGCCGGACACCACGGACCCGACCCTGGACGACTACCTCGACCGGCTCGAAGCCGAAGCCCCCGGACAGGGCTACCTGCTGACCGTGCGGCAGCCGCTCCTCCTGGACCACGCCCTGTGGTCCGCCGTCCGGGACACGGTCAGTGGGCTCTGGCGACACGTCGGCTGGCCCAACCTCCCCCTCACCGCCGAGGTGCTCACCGGCGACCGGTTCGTCCAGCACGCCGGAGCGGTCGAGGCCCCGACGCACGCGGCGCTGACCTGGGTGCTGCGCGGACGCATGGACGTGACGCTGTGGGACGAGCGCGGCGGGCCGCCGCCGGCGGACATCGCCGAGCCGGACCGGGACGTGCCCGGTGCGCGCGGCCTCAGCGCCGGGGCCGGGGAACTGCTGTACTGGCCCGGCGGCCGGCGGCACGTGGACACCTACCGCGATCGGTGCGTCGCCCTGCGCCTGCGGATCCCGGTCGACCGGGGGCTGCCGTTCACCGCGCTGCGTGACCTGCTCGCCGACCTGGTGCACGCGGGCCGGGACCGCGACGAGACCGTGCCCTACTTCCCGTTCGGCCCCGGAACCCGTATCGACGACCCCGACGGGGTGCTGCCCAGGCTGACCGCGCTCGGCGACGAACTGCGCGGAGCCGTGGAGAGCGAACGGCTGCGCAGGACGCTGCGGATCCGCTGGGCCGCGTTGCGCTCGGCGGCCGGGCTCGAACCGATTCCGGTGCCCCGCGACGGCGTCGCCATCACCCGGGACACCCGCTTCCGCCGCACCGGCGAGATCGTCCGGATGGCCGACGGGCCCGCGCACGAGGTCTGGGCGGTCGACGGGAACGTCTTCACCCTGCCCGGGGCCGCGGGCGACCGGGTGTACGCCGCCCTCGGCGACGGCGCGGAGACCGGCGCCGACGACGTCTGCCGCGCCCTCGCCGCGGGCGACGACGACAGCAACGGTCCGACGGTGCTCGCGCTGCTCGACAGGCTCTACCGACTGCGCGGCATCGACCTGGTCGAGGAGGGAACACGATGACCCTGACCGTCGAGAAGTCCTTCGACTGGGACACCTTCGCCGACCGCTTCTGGGACCGGGCGCCCGTCCTGTACAAGGGCCTCGACACCGCGCCGTTCGACGAGCGCGAGGTGTTTCGGGCCGCGGTGTCCGGCAGCCGGCCGTCCCATCCGCTCGCCGTGCCGGGCAACCTCCAGTTCCTCGTGCGGCGGCGGCAGCAGACCCGGCCCCACGACTATCTGCCCGAGGCGCGCGACGGCTCGCTCGACGGCTACGAGCGGCGCATGGCCGACCGGCTGGAGGGCCGGCGCTACGCCCTGGTCGTCCACCGCTTCCACTCCTTCTCCCACCCGCTGTGGGACCGCGCGCAGCGGTTCTACGCCGGGCTGTGGGAGCGGGTCGGCCAGCCCACGCACACCGCCGGTTCCACGATGTTCCACGGCTCCTACGAGCACAGCCCGGTCGGCGTGCACCAGGACCGCTTCGCCACCTTCATGTTCTGCGTACGCGGCACCAAACGGATGCGGTTCTGGGCGGAGCGGCCGTGGTCGGACCCGGTGCACACGGTGCTGGACTACCAGCCCTACCTGACGTCCTCGTTCGTCGCCGAGGTCGAACCGGGGGACCTGCTCTACTGGCCCGCCCGCTACTACCACGTGGGGGAGAGCGCCTCCGACGCCCCGGCGACCAGTGTCAACGTGGGCATTCCGCGCCGCGAGCACCGGCCCTACTACGAGATCAAGGATTTGTTCCGGGGCACCCGGCCTCAGAGCTCCACCCCGCTGTTCACCCCGGACACCGGCCCGGGCGGCCGACTGGCCGGGGAGCTGCCGAGGGCCCTGGCCGACGCCGTGGACGCCTTCGCGGAACACCTGGCCGAGGACCGCTTCACCGAGCGGGCCACCGCGCTCGCGCTGCGCGTGCGGACCGCGGGCGGCTTCTGGCCGACCGCGCCGCCCGCCGCGCCCCGCCCCCTGGACGACGACACCCCCGTACGCGGCTGTGCCCCGCTGCTGCCCGCCCCGGGCGAAGGCCCGTCCGGCTGGGCCGCCAACGGCCATGTCACCTCCGGCGCGATCGGGGCGGATGCCCTCGCGGTGCTGCGCCGGCTGGACGCCGGCGAGGCGGTGCGGGTCGGGGAACTGCCCGAGGCCCGGCGTGCGGAGGTCCGCCGCCTGCTGCAGGAACTGGAGAGCTTCCGTGCCGTCACCCGCGTCGAGACCCGCTGACCCGGCACCCGCCCGGCGGCTGCCCGGGCCCGTCCACCGAGAGGCCGCGGCCCGGACCGTCGCGGAGATCGCCGACCGGCTGGCCGACCCGGAGCGCGTGGCCCGCGTCGCGGGCGCGCCGGACAACCTGATGCGCTACCCGGGCGACCCCCAACCGGTGTGGGACCCCCTGGGGCTCTCCGACGGACATCCCGGAGTCGCCCTGCTCCACGCCGAGTTGGCCGCCGAGGACCCCGAAGCGCGCGAGCGGGCCCACGCCCATCTCTCCGCCGGGCTCTCCGCCGGGATCCGGCTGACCCCCCAGTCGTTGTTCGGCGGCATGGTGGCCCTCGCGTACGCCGGACACACGGCGGCCGTCGGCTCCGGCGGCTACACCACGATGCTCACCGGACTGGACCGGCACATCGTCGATCAGGCCCGCACCCGCGCCCGGGCCGACCTGGAGCGGGCCGCCGCCGGGGAGCCGGCCGGAGCGTGGAGCCGCTACGACGTCCTCGGCGGCACCGCCGGGATCGGCCGCTATCTGCTGGCCCGTCACCGGGCGGCGGAGGGGCGGGCGGAGCGCGAGGCGGCGGGCACGGCCCTGATCGAGGTGCTCGCCTCCCTCGTGGCCGTCGCCACGGCCGAGGACCTCACGCGGCACGGTTCCCGACTGCCCTCCTGGTGGATCACCGAAGGCCTTGACCACGGGCTCGCCGAACACGTCAACCTCGGCCTCGCCCACGGTGTCCCGGGCCCGCTCGCCCTGCTCTCCCTGGCCTGGCGGGCGGGGGTGCGGGTGGACCGGCAGGACGAGGCCATCGAGCGGATCATGGAGCTGCTGACCCGCCTGCGGACCACCGACGGTGCGGGCCCGCGCTGGCCGCACCTGATGACCCGCGAGCGCATCGAGAGCGGAGCGGCGCCGGAGCGCGGACGGGACTCCTGGTGCTACGGCGTTCTCGGCGCGGCCCGCGCCGTCCATCTCGCCGGCACCGCGCTGGACCGGCCGGAGTGGCACGCCGACGCGCGCGCGGCACTCCTCGGCGCCCTGACCGTGACCGACGACGGCCTGATCCGCGACTCCGCGCTCTGCCACGGCTGGGCCGGACACCTCCAGATCGTGCTGCGCACCGCCCACGAAACCGCCGACCCGGAGCTCCACGCCACCGCCGACGGGCTGGCGGCGCGGGTCCTGGACGGGTTCGACCCCGAGGCCCCGTTCGGCTACCGCTACTCCCACGCGCTCGCGGCGCGCGAACTCGACCGCCCCGGCTTCCTGGAGGGGGCCGCGGGCATCGCCCTCGCCCTGCGCACGTACGCCACCGGCAAGGTGCCGACCACGTCCTGGGACGGCGCCCTGCTGCTGAACTGACCCACCCGGCCCCCGCGGGAACGGGGGACGACGGTGCGATAGTGGGGGCGCGTCGGCAAGGGGCCGACCGGAGGGGGCGCCGTGTCCTACGAACTCGCCGATCGGCTGGTCATCGGGATCGCGTCCAGCGCGCTCTTCGACCTGACCGAGTCGGACGCCGTCTTCCGGGAACAGGGCGAGGAGAGCTACCGCGCCTACCAGGAGCAGCACGTCGGCGACCCGCTCCGCCCCGGGAGCGCCTTCCCCTTCATCAGGCGCCTGTTGTCGCTGAACGATCTGGGCGAGGTGGACGACCCGTTGGTCGAGGTCATCGTCCTGTCCCGGAACGACCCCGACACCGGCCTGCGGGTCATGCGCTCCATAGAGAGCCACGGCCTGCCCATCAGCAGGGCCGTCTTCATGCAGGGCCGCTCGCCCCACCGGTTCATGCCCGCCCTCAACATGTCCCTGTTCCTGTCGGGACACGAGGCTGACGTCCGGGAGGCCGTCGCCGCCGGGCTGCCCGCCGGGCACGTCCTGGGAGCCCCCTACGAGGACGACGCCGACGACCACGACCTGCGGATCTCCTTCGACTTCGACGGGGTCCTGGCCACGGACGCGTCGGAGCAGGTGTTCCAGGAGGGCGGAATGGAGAAGTTCCGCGCCCACGAGGTCACCAACGCCGGGATTCCGCACGACGCCGGGCCGCTGAGGGACTTCCTGGCGAACGTGAACCGGATCCAGCTGCGGGAGGAGCAGGAGCGCCGGAAGAACCCCGACTACCGGATCCGCCTGCACGTCTCCATCGTCACGGCGCGCAACGCACCGGCGCACGAGCGCGCGGTGCAGAGCCTCAAGGGGTGGGGGGTGACCGTGAACGACGCGTTCTTCCTCGGCGGCATCGACAAGGGTCGGATCATGAAGATCCTCAAGCCGCACATCTTCTTCGACGACCAGCAGGGCCACCTGGAGAGCACCTCGCGGACCACCCCGAGCGTCCACGTGCCGTTCGGGAAGATCAACGAGCCGGTGGCGCCCGGGGCCCCGGACGCCTGAAGCCACGCGTCGTTCCGCGAGGTCACCTCACTCACGCGCCGATGGTCACCGAAAGGGAACCCAGAGTGACAGGCTGCTGGGCTGTCGGAGCCCGCGGCACGCTCCGCGCAGCGGCAGGTGGGTCGGGCGGGAGAACGGGACGGCCCGCCCCCGCTGCGTGCCGCCGGGCGGCGGGGTACGGTCACCATCAGGGCCCCGGCCAGCGGGAATTCGGTCAACGGCCTTGTACGGACAGTGAGTAGAGGAGAGACATGAGCGTCGACAACGACGATTTCCGCCGCCGGATCCGGTCCGACATTCCCCACTCCGCGCGCGTGTGGAACGCCTGGCTGGGCGGCAAGGACCACTACCCGGTGGACCGGGAGCTGGCCGACGTGGTGAGCGCGGCCTACCCGCAGATGGTCGACATCGCCCGTGCCTCACGCGCCTTCCAGATCCGGGCGATCCACCACCTCGCCTCGGCGGGGGTGCGCCAGTTCCTGGACGTCGGGACCGGGCTTCCGGTGGCGAACAGCACGCACGAGGTGGCGCAGAGCATCGCACCCGAGTCGCGGATCGTCTACGTGGACAACGACCCGATCGTCCTGGCCCACGCCGAGGCGCTCCTGACCAGCGCCCCGCAGGGCCGCACGGCCTACGTGGACGCCGATCTGTCCGACGCGGACGCGGTCGTGGACGAGGCGGCCAAGACGCTCGACCTCTCCGAGCCCGTCGCCGTTCTCCTGCTCTCGACCCTGGGGCACCTCGTTCCGGCCGAGGGCATCGAGGTCGTCCAGCGGTACCTGGCCCGGATGCCGGCGGGCAGCTACCTGGTGCTCTGCGACACGGTGACGACCCCTCAGACGCTTGCCGCCCAGGAGGCGTACGCGTCGGGCGACAACCCGCCCTACCTCGTCCGGAAGCCGGAGGAGATCACCGACTGCGCCGAGGGCCTGGAGCTGGTCGAGCCGGGATTCGTCTCGATCGACCGCTGGCGGCCCGAGGAGGACGACGCGGTGCCGGTCGACCAGTGGGGGCTCGTCGCCCGCAAGCCGTAACGACTGGACGTCTCGGACGCCGGGCGCTTCACGTGAAGCGCCCGGCGTCCTGCCGCTGTTCGGGGCCGCTGCCCCGAGTCCCGGCTACCGGCGGATCGTCACCGGCTCGATCTCCGCGTTGTTGTGCCGGCGCGCCCAGTTCTCCAGGGCGACCCGGCAGGCGTGGTCGAGGTGGCGCAGACCGGTCAGGTCCAGCTCTATGGGCTGGTCCTGCGGGAGCTTCTCCAACTGCTCCAGGATGCGCGGCAGTCGCAGGAAGGTGGCGTTCCCGGTGAGGGTCACCACGACCCGGCCGCCGGTGAGCCGACGGGTGGTGAGCTGGACGTGCGAGGTCTCCCAGGCCGACTTGACCACCGCCAGCAGCAGGCCGAGCACGACCCCCTCGAACAGGTTGGTCACGACGATCGCGATCGCGGTGATCGCCAGCAGCACGGCCTCCCCGCGGTGTTCGCGCCACAGCGGGCCGAACTCCTTGGCGGGCACCAGCTTGCACCCGGCGTGGACGAGGATCCCGGCCAGCGCGGCCAGCGGGATGATCCCGACGGCCGCGGGCAGCAGCGCGGCGAAGAGCAGCAGCCACAGGCCGTGGGCGATCCGGGAGAGCGCGGTGGTCGCCCCGGCCTGGACGTTGGTGGCGCTGCGGACGATGACCGCGGTCATCGGCAGCGCGCCGAGTGCCCCGCAGATGGTGTTGCCGACGCCCTGGGCCACCAACTCCTTGTCGTAGTCGGTGCGGGGCCCGTCGTGCATCCGGTCGACGGCCGCCGCGCTGAACAGACTCTCCGCCGAGGCGATGAGGGCGAAGGCCAGGACGGTGCCGATGACCGCCACATCGGCGAGCCGGGCGAAATCCGCCCCGCCGGGCGGGTCGATGGCCTGCAGCAGCCCGTTCACATCGGCCACCGCCGGCCGCAGACCGGCCAGGTAGGCGACGGCGGTGGCCAGGGCGACCGCGGCGAGGGGTGCCGGGACGAGGCGTACGGTCGCCGGGAGCTTCGGCCACAGCAGCAGCACGGCGACGGTTCCGGCGCCGAGGCCGAAGGCGGTGAGGGCCTCCTGGTTCGTGATGATCTCGACGGCGAGACCGGGGAGTCCGGCCAGCTTGGCGAGACCGCTGCCCGGCTGTTCGGTGTCGGCCATGGCGTACACCTGGCCCAGCACGATGATCAGGCCGATGCCGCCGAGCATGCCCTGCACCACGGAGACGGAGATGGCGCGGAACCAGCGGCCGAAGCGCGCCAGGCCCAGCACCACCTGAAGCAGTCCGGCGGCCAGCACGATGGGGCCGAGCGTGCCGAGGCCGAATTCCTTGACCGCCTCGTAGACGAGCACGGTGAGCCCCGCGGCCGGTCCGCTGACCTGGAGCTTGCTGCCCGGCAGGAAGCCGACGACGAGCCCGCCGACGATGCCGGTGACCAGGCCCAGTTCGGCGGGCACTCCGGAGGCGACGGCGACGCCGACGCACAGCGGCAGCGCGACCAGGAAGACGACGAGTGACGCCAGCAGGTCACGGCGTACGACGTGGGGGTTCTTGAGTTCCTTCGCGGAAAGCACGATGGGTTTCCCTTGTGGGGTACGGTCGCGCCCGGCCGGGGGGCCGGGCGCGTGAGCGTGGGGGGAGGGAAATCCGTCAAAGGCGGGCGAACTCGGTTCCGCGCTCCGGGCGGTGGACGCTGACGGAGCCGGTGTGGACTTCGTAGTACCAGGCGTGCAGGCCGAGGGTGCCCTCGGCGAGCCGCTCGCGCACCGCGGGGTAGCCCCGCAGGGTGTTGAGCTGGGCGAGGGCGTGGGTCTGGATCGCGACGGGGAGGTCGTCGGGGTCCGCCGCCGGGTCCCTGCCGTCCGTGGAGTGCTCCAGCCAGTGGCGGACGGCGGGCATGGCGGAGAGGTCGTCGCCGCGGAACACGGCGCCCACGGCGCCGCAGTGGGAGTGCCCGCACACGATGATGTCGCGCACCCGGAGCGCGCGCAGGGCGTACTCGATGGTCGCGGCCTCGCCCGTGGGCCGGTCCTGTGCCAGATAGGGCGGAACGATGTTGCCCGCGGTGCGGAGTTCGAAGAGCTGACCCGGACGGGCGCCGGTGATCAGTGAGGGGACGACACGCGAGTCCGAGCACGTGACGAAGAGTGCTTCGGGGGTCTGGCCGTCCGCGAGATGTTCGAAATGCTTTGCGTTCGCGGCGACGTGCTCGGTGAATGTCCGGGCGTGTTCTACGAGGGACTGCATGGTGGCCTGCCTCCTGCATCCGGTGGTGCCGGGGAGCGGTGTGGTCGGGTCATATTGACGAATGCACTGTTCACGATCGGATGAACGTTCGGAATGGTGAGGGTGCCTCACCTTGCGGTTTGCCGGGTGGCGGTCGCTGTGAAGCCCACTCCGGTCGCTCCTTGCGGATACGACTTCAGCAGAGCATAACGACCAGAACTTTGCTATCGCATTACCTTCTCGTGAAGGAACGCAAATGCGCCACCCATGTCATTCATTCGGCTTGTTCTTTGTGATAGCCAATGGGTGGGGAGTGCCGCGAGGGAGGGCGGCGCCGTCAGGTGCGGCGGCCGTGCAGGAAGAGGTGCGGTTCGGGTGCGCCGGCCGGGTGGTCCGGGGTGAACAGCGCGTTGTGCTCCCACTCCACGGCGACCCCCGCCCGCGCGATCAGGGCGGTGAACTCCTCGGCGTCGAAGCTGGAGACCCGGACCGGCTGCCCCATGAACACCGCGTCGACGCCCGCGACGTCCACCGGCACCGTCGCGGCGACCAGCAGCCCGCCGGGCCGCAGCGACCACGCGAGCCGCTCCAGCAGCGCGCGCTGCTCCCCGCGCTCCATCTGGAGCAGCGAGAAGTACACGCAGACCGCGTCGAACTCGCCCTCGGACACGGAGAGATCGCGGACGTCAGCACACCGGAACTCCGCCTCCGGCACCTGCCGGGCCGCGAGCGCGATCATCACCGGCGACACATCGACGCCGAGCACCCGGTGCCCCGCTTCCGCCAGGGTCTGCGCCGTGGGCCGGCCCGTCCCGCAGCCCACGTCCAGGACCCGGCTCCCCGGGGCCAGGTCCGCCAGCAGCCGCTCCAGCGATTCGCGATGGGCGGCCGAACCGGCGAAGGCATGTTCGTACTCCGCTCCCAGCGCGTCGAACACCGCCGCGGCCGGACGCCCGCGGTCGCCGTCCGCGTCCGGAAGCCCCTGGCCGCCGCGGGGCCGCCCGCTGTCACCGAGTCCCTGGCTGTCACCCATCGAGGCGATCCTTCCGTGGTGCGGCGGCCCGGCCGGGAACCGCGTGCCCGGCCGCTGTGAGCGTCCCCCGGCGAGCGCCTGAGTATGCCGGTCCCGCGCCCCTGAGTACGATCCCCGATGTCGCGGTTCCCGGGCCGCTGTTCGATGAGCGCATGACCTCCGAAGCGCCGCGCCGCCCCCGCATCCAGCACGTCACCACCGCCGGCTCCGCCCTGGCCGTCACGCTGCTCCCGCTGGTGGTCGGCGTGCTCCTGGCCAAGACCATGGCGGCGGACCCGATGACCTCGGTGAACGCGCTCGTCACCAACGGCGCGCACCGTCCGCGGGCGTCGCCCAGGGAGTGGCGCCGGTGCGGCGGCCACGCGCTGCGGCGGCTGCGGACCGCCGACCGGGTCCCGCTCGTCCGCACGGGCACGCGCTGACGCCGTCCGGCCGATGAGGTCCGGCCGGACGGCGTGGCGACGGGCGACGGGCGCCGGTCAGCGGACCGGCTCGACCGGCCTCTTCCCGTCGGAGGACGGCCGTTCGAACTGGGTGCGGTACAGCTCCTCGTACCTCCCGCCGGCCGCGAGCAGCTCGGTGTGCGTGCCGTTCTCGACGACCCGGCCCGCCTCCACGACCAGGATCCGGTCGGCCGCCCGCACGGTCGAGAGCCGGTGCGCGATCACCAGGGCGGTCCGGCCCGCCAGCGCTTCGGCCAGCGCCTCCTGGACGGCGGCCTCCGAGGTGGAGTCGAGGTGCGCGGTCGCCTCGTCGAGGATCACGACCCGCTGACGGGCCAGCAGCAGCCGGGCGATGGTGAGGCGCTGGCGCTCCCCGCCGGAGAGCCGGTAGCCGCGCTCGCCCACCACCGTGTCGAGCCCGTCCGGCAGCGAGGCGATCAGACCGTCCAGCCGGGAGCGGCGCAGGGCGTCCCAGATGTCGTCCTCGGAGGCGTCGGGCCGGGCGAGCAGCAGGTTGGCCCGCACCGACTCGTGGAACAGGTGGCCGTCCTGGGTGACCATGCCGAGCGTGTCCCGGATCGAGTCCGCGCTCAGATCGCGTACGTCGACACCGTTCAGCCGGACGGAACCGGCGTCCGTGTCGTACAGCCGGGGCAGCAGCTGCGCGATCGTCGACTTGCCCGCGCCGGAGGAGCCCACCAGGGCGATCATCTGGCCCGGTTCGGCACGGAAGGAGACGTCGTGCAGGACCGTCGTGCCGCCCCGGTCGTCGAGCGTGGCGACCTCCTCCAGCGAGGCGAGGGAGACCTTCTCGGCGGAGGGGTAGCCGAAGGACACCTTGTCGAACTCCACGGAGACCGGGCCCTGTGGCACCGGTCGGGCGTCCGACTTCTGTTCGATCAGCGGCTTCAGGTCCAGGATCTCGTAGACCCGCTCGAAGCTGACGAGCGCGCTCATCACCTCGACCCGGGCCCCGGCCAGCGCGGTGAGCGGCGCGTACAGCCGGGTCAGCAGCAGAGCCAGCGCCACGACGGCTCCCGGCTCCAGGCTGCCGCGCAGGGCGTAGTAACCGCCGAGCCCGTAGACCAGGGCCAGTGCCAGGGCGGAGACGAGGGTGAGGGCGGTGATGAACGCCGACTGGACCATCGCCGTACGGATGCCGATGTCACGCACCCGTTCGGCGCGGGCGGCGAACTCGGCGGACTCGTCGGAGGGGCGCCCGAAGAGCTTGACCAGGGTGGCGCCGGGGGCGGAGAACCGCTCGGTCATCTGGGTGCCCATCGCGGCGTTGTGGTCGGCCTCCTCCCGCTGGAGTCCCGCCATCCGGGCCCCCATCCGGCGGGCCGGCACGACGAACACCGGGAGCAGCACCAGCGAGAGCAGCGTGATCTGCCAGGAGATCGTGAGCATCACAGCGAGCGTCAGCAGCAGGGTGACGACGTTGGAGACGACGCCGGAGAGTGTGTCGCTGAAGGCCCGCTGCGCGCCGATCACATCGTTGTTGAGCCGGCTGACCAGGGCGCCGGTCCGGGTCCGCGTGAAGAAGGCCACCGGCATCTTCTGCACGTGGTCGAAGACGGCGGTGCGCAGGTCCAGGATCAGGCTCTCGCCGAGCGTCGCCGACAGCCAGCGGGTGAGCAGGCCGAGACCTGCCTCGACGACGGCGATGAGCGCGATGAGCAGGGCGAGCCGGGTGACCGTCCCGGTGTCCGCGCCGTTCACGATCGCGTCGACGACCTTGCCGGCCAGCAGCGGGGTGGCCACCGCGAGCAGCGCGGTCAGGACGCTCAGCAGCAGGAAGCGGTGGATCCGCCGACTGTGGGGGCGGGCGAAGACCATGATGCGGCGTAAGGCCTTCCGGGAGAAGGGCCGACGATTCTGCTGGGCGTTCATCGCACTGTGCATCGAATGCCACGCCGTGACTTCCATGTCCATGGGGCGCTCCGAATTCTGACGGCCCCCGGTTCCCCCGACGGCCTGTGGCTCCTGCGGGCCGTGCGGCCCCGGATTCGTTCGGAATGCTATGACCTCAAGTTTGGTTGAGGTCAAGCGTGATGGGCGGGGGGCGTCGCGGTGCGTCCCCGCTCGCGGCGATCGTCCGGCCGGTCGGGGCGGTCATGAGGGGCTGGCATGATCAAGGGATGAACGAGTGCATCATCGCCGCGTGTGACGGGGCGTCGAAGGGAAATCCGGGTCCGGCCGCCTGGGCGTGGGTCGTCGCCGACGCGCAGGGGAGCCCCGTGCGCTGGGAGGCCGGTCCGCTCGGCACCGCGACGAACAACGTCGCCGAGCTCACCGCGCTGGCGGAGCTGCTGGAGTCCATTGGTCCGGCGGCCCGCATCGAGGTGCGGATGGACTCGCAGTACGCCATGAACGCCGTGACCAAGTGGCTGCCGGGCTGGAAGCGCAACGGCTGGAAGACCTCCGGCGGCAAGCCCGTCGCCAACCGCGAGCTGGTCACCCGCATCGACGCCCTGCTCGCCGGGCGCTCGGTGACGTTCCGCTATGTGCCCGCGCACCAGGTGAACGGCGACCCGCTCAACGCGATCGCCGACCAGGCCGCCAGCGAGGCGGCTGTGGCCCAGAGCCCGGCCGGTACGGCGCACGGCGCCACGGCTCTGCCGGTGCCCGCGCCCGCGCGGTCCACGAAGGGACGATCGGAGGCGTCCGGGGCGCCGTCCGGCGGCGCGAAGGGGCGGAGCGCCGCGGGCGCGTCCCGGGGCGGGCGGTCCACCGGCACGATCGCGGCGCGCTTCGCGGGCCGGTGCCACTGCGGAAAGCCGTACGCGGCCAAGGAGCCGATCGCGAAGAACCCGAACGGCTGGGGTCACCCGGAGTGCCGCACCGCTCCCGCCTGATCACGCGAGGGCGGAGGGTGGAGGGTGGGGGGCGTCGGGAGGAAGCGCCCGGAGGAGACGCCCGGAGGCTGGCCCGGTCGGTCGCGGAGGCGTCGGGGGAACGTCGCGCAGTCGCCGCGGGTGTGTCGCACAGTCGCCGCACGTGCGTCGCGGTGAGGATCAGACGTCGGCCCAGACCAGGCGGCCCGCCAGTGCGGCGCGCGTGCCCCAGCGGGCCGCCAGGGCGTCGACGAGGAGAAGGCCCCTGCCGTCCTCCGCCAGGCCGTCGAGCGGGTCGTCGTCCGCCCGGCCGCCCGTCGCCGGGACCCCTGCGACGGGGAGGCCCGCCGAGTCGCCGGGGGAGGCCGGCGCCGGAATCCGGGCCCGGCCGCGATTCCACACGCAGATGCGCACGCCGTCCGCGGAGCGCAGGAGCCGGCAGCGGATCCGCCGGGTGCTGGTGTGCTGCACGGCGTTGGTGACCAGCTCGGTCACTATCAGAGCCGCCGCCTCGATCCGTTCGGCCGGTTCGCCCCAGGCCCGCATGGCCTCCTGGACCCGGTGCCGGGCCTCCGGAACACCCCCGGGCAATCGGGGAACCCACCAGCTGTGTGCGCCTCGGGTACCTCCGGCACCTCGGACACCTCCGTCATCGGGAGCACGCTCCACGCAACTGACTATTTCCGACATGTATGCACTCTCGACGCAAAACGCATACTTTGCAAGCGACAGAGTGTGTGATGCTCCGCCCCGGGGCTCGACGAGGGAGGTTCTGCGCATGCGAGCCCGTTCAGGTCCCACGGTGGAGCACCGCGTTCTCGCGGTCCGCCTCCGTATGCTGCGGGAACGCGCCGGAATCAGCCTTCGGGCCGCGGCCGACGCACTGGACGTCCACCCCGCCACCGTCCGGCGCATCGAGCGCGCCGAGACCGGACTCGACGCCCGGCAGGTCGGCGAACTGCTCCGCTGCTACGGCGTTCCGCCCGCCGTGGCGGAGCCCATCATGGCCGGGCTCGGCGCCGCGAACCTGCCCGGCTGGTGGCACCGGTGGCGGGACGCGATGGACGGCTGGCAGCAGGACGTCATCGGAGTGGAGTCCTCGGCGAGCCTCGTGCGGACCTGGCATCCGGCGCTGGTGCCCGAACTGCTGCGCACCCCCGCCTACGCCGCCGCGCTCTACCGCACGCAGTACCCCGAGGACAGCCCCGCCCGCCGGGACCGCCGCGTCGAGCTGCTGCGGGAGCGCCGCCGCCGCATGCGCGAGCGCGGGGCCGCGCTGTGGGCCCTGCTCCCGGCAGCGGCCCTCCACACGCGGGTCGGCGACCGGGAGACCATGGACGGGCAGCGGGCCGCGCTGGCCGAGGCGATGCGCGAGCAGCACGTCACCGTCCAGGTGGTGCCCATGGACCACCCGCCGCATCCCCTGACCGGCGTACCGCCCCTGCACATCCTCCGGGTGCCCGCGCCCGAGATCGGGGACCAGGCGGTGCTGGAGACCCCGGGCGTCCGGGTCGACGTCATCGACGACCCCGAGGCCGTTATGGCCCACCGCATCCGGCTGGACGCCGCGTGCGCCGCCGCACCCGGCCCCGGGACCCCGCTGCCGGAGTGACCCGCGGGCCCGGCACGCCCGGCCCGTACTCCCGGCCGTCGCCCGGGATGCGGCGGGCCCCGACGCCGTACAGCGTGGGGGAGTGGTGCAGCTGCGCAGGGCCAAGTGGATCCCGTTGGGGGTCATCGTGCTGGGCGTCGTGCTGGACCTCGTGACCCCGACGGACGTCACATCCGCGCCCCTGCTGATGGCCGCCCCGGTCGCCGCCGCGCCGCTCCTGAGCCTGCGCGGCATCATCGCGACCGGCGCCCTCGCGATGGCCGTCCACGCGGGTCTCGCCCGGCACGACGGCACCTTCGGCTGGCAGCGGGGCGTCGCCAACCAGCTCACCCTTCTGGCCGTGACCGTGCTGGCCGTCTTCATCCACCGCGCCCTGGAGGGCCGGGACGCCCGGACGCGCCGCGCGCGCCATATCGCCGCCGTGGCCCAGAGCGCCGTCCTGCCCAGGCCCCCCTCGCGCCTCGGCGAGCTCAGGATCGCCGCCCGGTACGTGCCCGCCGAGGACGAGGCCATGATCGGCGGCGACCTCTACGTCGTCCAGGACACCCCGCACGGGGTGCGCGTGATGGTCGGGGACGTCCGGGGGAAGGGGCTGGGCGCGGTCAGGGCGGTCTGCGCGGACCTGGGGGCCTTCCGGTACGCGGCGGACGAGGCGGAGGACCTGCCCGGCCTCGTGGCCGCGCTGGAACGGGCCCTCCTGCGCGAGGGCGGCCGGCGCGGCGGCCAGGAGCAGGAGGAGGGGTTCACCACCGCGCTCATCGCCGAGTTCGCCGAAGACCTCGAAGCCGTACGCGTCGTCAACCGGGGGCATCCGCCGCCGGTGCTGCTGGACGCCGAGGGCCGGGCCACCGTCCTCGGCCCGTCCGAGGAGGCGCCTCCGCTCGGCCTGAGCGCCCTGGGGCCCTGGTCCTCCCCGGTCGACACCTTCCCGTTCCCGCCCGGCGCCACCCTCATCTGCTACACGGACGGCGTCACGGAGGCCCGCGACGAGTCCGGGGTCTTCTACGACGCCTCCGTCCGGCTGCCCTTCCTCGTCCACCACCGCGCGCTGATCGGCGACCCGGCCTCCCCGGCCCAGATCCTCCACCTGCTGATCGAGGACGTCGGGCATCACACCGGCGGCCGGATCCAGGACGATCAGGCGCTCCTCGCCCTGCACCGCCCCCGGGCCCACCGGTACGCGTGAGAGCCGCTCCGCGCGGCGGTGTTCCCACACGGTGTGTCCGCCAGGGGTTTGAGGCGCCGATCGGCGGTCACCCGCACGGAAGACACGTACGGCAAGCGACGTACGACGCATCGACATCAGGAGTGAGCGGAGTTGAGCAGCATGGAGAACTGGCGCCTGCACGCCGCCTGCCGCGAGGAGGACCCGGACCTGTTCTTCCCCATCGGGAGCACGGGCCCCGCCGTCGTCCAGACCGAGGAGGCCAAGGCCGTCTGCCGGACCTGCCCCGTACAGGCCGCCTGCCTGGAGTGGGCCCTGGAGAACAAGCAGGACTCCGGCATCTGGGGCGGCCTCTCCGAGAACGAGCGGCGCTCCCTCAAGCGCCGCAGCCGCAGGCGGGCGGAGGCCCGGGGGCGCGGTACGGCCTGACCCGTACCGCGGTACTTCCCCGGCCCCGAACGGTGACCCCACCGCCACGGGTTCGTCGTACGGGGAGGAATGGGTACACGATGAGCCATGGACACCACCACCGTTTGGCTCGTTCTCGGCGCCGTGGCCGTGCTGATCATGCTGGCCTCGGCCGTCGTGCTTCTGGTGCGCGTCTTCAAGGCCAGGAAGCTGCTGGTCGACGCCGGGATCCCGCTGCGCAGCAAGGCGCTCGTCTGGGCGGCCGCCATCTACACCGTGTCACCGGTCGACCTGCTGCCCGACCCCGTCTACCTGGACGACATCGGCTTCCTGCTGCTGGCGCTGCGCTCGCTGCACGCCGCCGCCGCGTCGGCCGGGCTGGGGCCGGCGAAGGGGGCCGGCGCCCCGCAGGGGATTCCGAAGCCGGAGAGGCCGACGGAGCCCCGGCCGGACGCCGTGCGTTAGACCCTCAGGCGGTGTGCGGCACCGTTGCCCGGGAGTCGGCCCACTGCTCCTGCTCCCGGTGCTGTTCCTGCTGCTCTTCCTGGTTCCGGGGCAGGGGTCACGACTGGGTGTCGGGCTGCGGCTCCTGGGGCTGCTGCGGTTCCTCCGGCGGTGCGGGCTCGGTGTCGGGCTCGGGCCTGGGCGGGTCGTCGGGCGGTGCGGGCTCGGTGTCGGGCTCCGGCTCGGGCGCGGTGTCCTGCTCCGGGTTCGGCTCGCGCTCGTTCGGAGGCGTGGGGTCGGGCTTCCGCGGGGGCGGGTCGTCACGCGGGGGCGTCACTTCACCCGGGGTCGGGGGACAGGAACGGTTCGGGTCGTCGTCGGACCCCGGCGGGCATTTCCCGGGCGGATCCGTCTTCTTGTCCTTGCCACCGGTGTCTCCCGCCGGACGGGTGAACCAGTCGCCGCTGTCCGGATCGACCATCTTGAACTCGTCCACCGCCTTGGACGACGGGTCCACCACGACCACCTCCGACGCCCGGTATCCGGGCCAGGCCTTCCCCGTCTGCCGCGGAGTGTCCTCCTGGGCGACGGGCGGAAGCAGCGGGTTCCCGCAGGCGCAGCGCACCCGGGGCACGCCCCGGTCGTCGACGAGGACCGCCGTACCCGCCTGGAGCACCGCCTGGTAGGCGTCGGCCTTGCCGTCCTGGTAGCCGTGGTTGGTGACGCGGGTGTCCATGCGCAGCGTCACGGGAGTGAGCCCCCGCAGATAGCCGGGGACGGCGGACGGCTCGATGCCCTGGACCGAGGCGAACGCCCGGTTCTTGTCCGGAGCCGCCTGCAACACCTTGATCTGCTGTTCCACATCGCAGCTGGCGACCTTGCGGGTGCCCCCGTACAGACCCGGGGCCGCGCCGTCCACGCCACGCGTCACCTGCTGTTCGGTCTTCGACGGGCTCGGTGTGACGGACGGGCTGGCGGTGCCGGGCTCGGTCTCGCTCTCGCGGGCCGTGGACTCCGTGAACGGGTCCGGTCCGGATTCGCCCGCCGGCTGGAGGAACACCTCGCCGCCCGCCTTCGACCCGCCGTCGTCGGGCCGGGTCAGGACGACGACCAGCACCACCGCGGCGACCACGGCCGTCACGATCGCCGCGATCCGGGGCACCGATCGCCACCAGGGGCGGTCCGGTCCGGGGCCGGGTGCGGCGCCCGAGCCGCTGCCCGGGTCGCCGGGGCCTCCGGAACCCCCGGAGCCGCCCGCGTCGCCGCCACCCGAGCCGCCCGAACCGCCCGAGCCGGGAGGCCCGTCGTGGTCTCCGCCGCTGGGCGGCGGGCCGGACACGGTGGGAGGGGGCGGGGCGCTGTCGGCGTCCGAGGGGCCCGAGAGCGGGCCGGACGGCGGTCCTGTGGGGCGGCCGGATGGCGGCGGTTGGACACTCACGGGCTCTGCTCCCGATGTCGGTACCCGCCCGGACCGTCCCAGCCCGGTCCCGTTTCCGTACCGGGCACACCAGTGGGCGATCCAGGGCATTTCGCATCATTGTCTGTCCCGTCCCGGTGGCTCCCGCAAGCGGAGGGAGGGACCGGTTCTCCGGGTGGCGGATTCTCCGGATCGGTTCTCCGGGGAGTCGATTCTCCGGGGAGCGGAGCGGTCGGACCCTGCTTAGCGTGGGGGCGTGAACGTCCGGGTGAGTAACGACGAGAACAGCGCACGCTCCCCCCACGGCTGGCGCGACGCGCTCCTGGCGGTCCTCACCGGCGCGCTGGCCATGGTGGTGACCGCGGCCCTGGGCCTGTGGGCCGCCGGAGCCGCCGGGCTGCCGGGCGGCGCCTTCCCGGCCGTCGTCGCCGCGGTGGTGGTGATGGCGGCGGGCGGCTCCGTGGGGCTCTCCGGGGACGCCGGTTCGCTGGTGGGGACGCAGGCCGACCTCTCGGTCCTGCCGCTCTCGGTGACCCTGGTGGGCGCACTCCTGGTCGCCCGGGGATTCCTCCGCCCGCTCCACCACCGGGCCGTCGCCGGAGGCCGCGAACTGGCCGGCTGGGCGGGCCGCGTCGCAGCCCTGTGGATCGTCGCGCTGATCGTCCTCGCGCTGATCGCCCGGCACACCTTCACCCTCTCGGCCGAGGACCTCACGGGCGGCGGGGCCGGGGACCTCCTCGGCGAGGACCCGAAGGTCGGCTTCCGGGCGGAGATCCCCCTCACCCTGGTCTTCGGGCTGCTGTGGCTGGCCGGTGTCCTCGTGCTGGCCCTGCTCGTCTCGCGCCGCGCCCCGCTCCCCGCCCGGCTGCTGCGCTTCCAGGAAGCGGTGCGCCCGGCGGCGTACGCCATGGTGGCGCTGCTCCTCGCGTGCGTCGCGATCGGCGTCGTCGCCGGAATCGTCGTGATGATCACGCGCGGGCACCCCGCCGAGACCGCCGCGGTGCTCCTCCTCGGGCTGCCCAACCTGGTCTGGCTCGCGCTCACCATCGGCCTGGGCGCGTCCTGGGAGGGCAAGGTGGACGGCCCCTTCGGGCTGCCCATGCCCCAGGTGCTCGACTCCGTCCTGCGCACCCCCGACCTCTCCACCCTGAACCTGAGCACCCTCGCCGAACAGGACGGGCGCGTGCGCTGGCTCGTGGTCGTCGTCGCCGTGCTGGTGCTCGCCGCCGCCTTCCTCATGGCGGCCCGGTCGCCCGCCGGTACACGGCTGTGGCAGCACGCGGTCCATATGGCGGTGGCGCTCACCCTGACCGTGCTGCTCATCTGCCTCACCGCCCGGATCTCCGCCCACTACGGGCTGTCCCTGCTGGGCCTGGGGGACCTGGGGGGCGGACTCGGCGGAGAGGTGTCGCTGCGCCCGAAGCTGTGGACCGTGCTCGGGTTCGCGGTGCTGTGGGGCCTGGTCACCGGCTTGGTCGGCGGTCTCGCCGCCTCCCGGGTGCACCGGCGCGGCGAGGTCCCCGACGCGGGACCCGGCGTCTGAACCGACGCTTCTCCTCAGACTCGGCCGAGGTCCGGGAACACCGGTTCGGCCCAGCGGGGCGGCGCGGGCGGCGGTTCGGGGGCGGCCGACCAGGAACCGGCCGGGGCGTCCACCCGGGTCGGCGCGTGCTCGCCGGGCCGGAGGCCCGCCGCCGCGGCCCGCAGCGCGGCGACGAACCGCAGGCAGGTCTCGTAACGGTCCTCCGGGGACTTCGCGAGCGCCTTCGCCAGTACGACGTCGACGGCTTCGGGAAGACCGGGTCGCAGCGCGCTGGGCGGGGCGGGCGGGTCGTACTGGTGGGCCCACAGCAGGGCCATGTCGTCGTCCCGCTGGAAGGGCGGCGCACCGGTCAGGGTCTCCTGGACCACGCAGGCGAGGCTGTACACGTCGCACCGCCCGTCCACGGGCCGCCCGGAGATCTGCTCCGGCGCCACGTAGTCGAGGGTGCCGACGAACTGGCCGACCGTGGTGAACCCGGTCAGCGACAGCGACTTCTTCGTCAGCCCGAAGTCCGTGAGGTACACGTGCTCCGGATGGTCGCTGTCGGTGCCCGCCGCCACCAGGATGTTGCCGGGCTTCACGTCCCGGTGCACCAGGTCGTGGTCGTGGGCCGCGTCGAGCGCGGAGGCGACCTGCGCGGCGATCCGGACCGCGGCGGTCAGGTCCAGCGGTCCGCGCCGGTCGATCAGGACCCGCAGATCGGCGCCCGCGACGAACCGCATGGCGATGTAGAGCAGCCCCTCCGTCTCGCCCGCCTCGAACACCGGCACGATGTGGGGGTGGTCGATCGCGGCCGCCACGCGTGACTCGTGCGTGAACCGCTGCCGGAAGGTGTCGTTGCGGGCCAGTTCGGGGGCGAGCAGCTTCAGCGCGACGATCCGGTCCAGCCGCAGGTCCTTGGCACGGTAGACGACCGCCATGCCGCCGCGGCCGATCTCCGCCTCCACCAGATAGCTCGCGATCCGCTTGCCGACGAGATCGTCCTCGCGCCCGGTGGGCAGCCCGGCGTCGTGCGAGGGAGGCGGCGGCGCCACCGACCGTCACCGCCCCGCGTTCCCCGACGTCCCGCCGCCGGGCGGATCGTCGGGCCCGGCGACGGTGATCGCCCGGGTGGGTTCGGGGCCGTCCGGGCGGATCACTCGGTCGGGTCCGGGCTCGTCGGCGGTGACGACGCGGGTGGGTTCGGGTTCGTCGCCGACGACCACACGGGTGGGCTCGGGGCCCTCCGGCGCGACCACGCGGGTCGGCTCCGGCCCCGGCCTCTCACCGGTCGCCATCCGCGGGGGCTCCGGAGCGCGGGCCGACGCCGGGGACCGAGCCGGCGCCGAGGTCGGGCCCGGAGCCGGGTCAGGGGCCTCCGCCTCCCCGGACGCCGGGTCCGCCGCTCCCGGGCCCGTCCGGGACGCGTACGTACTGAGCCGCGTCCCGTCGCAGAAGACCCACCGCTCGTGCTCGGCGTCGTACAGCCACACCGACTCCCCGTCGACCACCATCCCCACCCGCAGCCCCCGCGTCCGCTGCCGGAAGCCCTCCCCGTCGCTGCGCCCCTCGGCCAGGTCCTGGGCAGCGCGGCGGTACCGGGTCAGCGACTCCTCCGCCCTCGCCAGCAGCGGTCGCGGATCCGCGGTGCGCGCGAGCGGCTGCCCGGCGGCCGGAGGCGTCCGCGGTACGGAGACGAGGAGCCGCCCGTCGACCCAGGCGGACCAGCCGTTGGAGCAGGCTACGTACGCCCAGTCCCCGCGCCGCTCCCACAACTGCACCGGCAGCAGGGCGTCCAGCGGGTCGGTGGGCCGGGCGACGTCGGGAGACTCCCAGGCCGGGAGACCGTCCGGCGGGACGACGTGCGTGGGGCGGAATTCCGGGGTCGCCATGGAACCGCCTCACTTCCGCATGACCGCGGGCTCGTGCCGCCTCAGCAGTTTCGTGACCACGTATCCGAAGACGAGCGAGAGGACGACCATCATGCCCATGTTGAGGAGCCAGACCCCGGCCGAGTGTCCGAAGAGCGGATCGGAGGTCAGGTCGCCCGGCACGGTCCGCGCCAGATCGATCGTTCCGGCCATCGCCCCGAGTGCCCACCGCGACGGCACCAGCCACGACAGCTGCTCCACACCGGGCACCCCGTTCAGCTTGAGCAGCGCACCGCAGAAGACGACCTGGACGATGGCGAGGAGGACCAGCAGTGGCATCGTCACCTCCTCCTTGCGCACGAGCGCGGAGACGAGGAGGCCGAGCATCATCGCGGTGAAGGACAACAGGGCCACGGCCAGCGTGATCTCCACCAGCGGTGGCAGGAAGACCCCTTCGCCGCCGGGTGCGTCGAGGTCGACGCCCACGAGTCCCACCAGGGTCAGGACCACGGCCTGGAGGACGGTGATGGTCCCGAGGACCACGATCTTCGACATCAGATACGCGGATCTGGACAACCCGACGGCACGTTCCCGCTGGTAGATCACCCGTTCCTTGACCAACTCCCGTACCGCGTTGGCCGCTCCGGTCAGCACGCCGCCGACGCACAGGATCAGCAGGGCGTTCATCGCCGTCTCCTGGGTGAGCCGGCTGCCCGCCAGTGCGCGGGCCATGGCTCCCATGACGAAGGGCAGCGCGATCATGATGATCAGGAAGGTCCGGTCCGCGCTCAGCGCGGAGGCGTACCGGCGCACCAGCGTGCGCAGTTGCGCACCCCAGTTACGGGTCTTCGGCGGCGGGGCGACCAGCACTCCGGGCGCGGCGGGCGGCAGCTGCGGCTGCGCCGAGGCATTGACGATGTACTGCCGGTGGAAGGGCGAGTCGGCGTACGTGGCCGCCCAGTCGCGGTCGCGGTCGTTCTCGAACGCCTCGAACGCCTCCGGCCACTCCTCGAACCCGAAGAAGGCGAGGGCGTCCTCCGGAGGACCGTAGTAGGCGATGCGCCCACCGGGTGCGAGGACGAGCAAACGGTCGCAGACCTCCAGACTCAGCACACTGTGCGTGACGACGATGACGGTACGGCCGTCGTCGGCCAGCCCGCGCAGCATGTGCATGACCGAGCGGTCCATACCGGGGTCGAGCCCCGAGGTCGGCTCGTCGAGGAAGAGCAGCGAAGGCTTGGTCAGCAGCTCCAGGGCCACGCTGACCCGCTTGCGCTGGCCGCCGGAGAGCGAGTGGATCGGCTGGTCGGCGCGCTCTTCGAGGCCGAGCTCCCGGATCACCTCGGCGACCCGCGCCTGCCGCTCGGCCTTCGCGGTGTCCTGCGGGAAGCGCAGCTCGGCGGCGTAACCGAGGGCCTTACGCACGGTCAGCTGCGCGTGCAGGATGTCGTCCTGCGGCACGAGGCCGATGCGCTGGCGCAGCTCGGCGAAGTCCCGGTAGAGGTCACGGCCGTCGTAGAGCACCGTGCCGCTGTCGGCCGGGCGCTGGCCGGTGAGCGCGTTGAGCAGCGTGGACTTTCCCGCGCCGCTGGGTCCCACCACGCCGAGCAGGCACTTCTCGCCGACGGGGAAGGAGATCCGGTCCAGCAGCGTCTTGCCGCCCTTGCCCGCCCGGCCGACCGTCACTTCCAGGTCCTGGACGTCCAGCGAGACCTCACCGGTATCCACGAACTCCTGGAGGGTGTCGCCGACCAGGCAGAACGCCGAGTGGCCGATGCCCACGATGTCACCGGGGCCGAGGGGGCCCCGGGTGACCGGCCGGCCGTTGAGGAAGGTCCCGTTGTGGCTGCCGAGGTCGACGATCTCGTAGGAGCCGTCGGCCAGCGCGCGCAGTTCGGCGTGGTGGCGGGAGACCACGAGGTCGTCGATGACGAGGTCGTTGCCGGCGTCGCGGCCGATCCGCACGGTCTTCGCGGGCAGCGGCCGTACCGTCGTCGGCTGCCGGAACGTGCCGGTCGCCGCGGGCATCGACACGGCCGACGGCCGGTCGGCGGCGGAGGACGAGAGGGAAGGAGCGGCGGCGGGTGCGGGAGGTTCCCGGCCCAGGAGGACGGCGCGCGGCCCGTCGCTCGGATTGCCGAAGCGGATCTCGCTGCCCGCGCCGACGTCCGTGGCGCGGATGCGCCGGCCGCCGGTGTACGTGCCGTTGGTGCTGTCCTCGTCCTCGATCGTCCAGTGACCCGCCTCGGGGTGCAGGATCGCGTGGTGCCAGGAGACCCGGATGTCGTCGATGACCACATCGCACTCGGGGTCGCGCCCGACATGGTAGTCCCGGCTCGGACTCATCACCGTGGAGCCCAGATCGGTCTCCAGAACGAGTTCGGGCGCAGTCGGCGTCGCAGGCCGCTCTCCCATGCCCTGAATTCTACCGATACGTAACGATCGGCGCCCGCCGCAGGGGAATCGGGACTGCTGCCGCAGGCCGTCTCGACTGCTGCCGAGGGGGCATCGGGGCTGCTGCCGCCGGGCATCGGGGCCGCTGTGGGCCGTTCAGTGCGGCACGGTCGTTCAGCGCAGCACGGTGGCGAGGATGACCTTCCCGCCACCCGCCGCCTCGCGCACCCGTACCTCCTGGGCCAGTCGCTGGACCATCGGCCAGCCGAAACCGCCGTTCAGACCGGTCAGATCGGGCGTCCGGTCCTGCGGGTGCGCCGGACTCGGGTCGGTGACCCGGACGTGGACGCCCCTGCGGTCGGCGGTCAGCCACAGTGCGGTGACGGCCCCCGCGTGCAGGACGGCGTTGGTGACCAGTTCCGACACGAGGATCAGGAGGTTCTGCACCGTGTGCGAGGCCGGCGAGGGATGCAGCCGAGCGACGAAGGCGCTGACCGCGTCCCGCGCGTCGGCGGCCTTCTCCGGCCGGCAGACGAAGTCGGTACGGGTCTCGCCGTCCGGTGAAAGTGTCATCAGAATGCGGTCGTCCATGGTCTCCACCCCGTCGCGTGAGCTTTCTGGCTGGAGTTCGGGTACCCCCGAAACGGCATTTCATGGAAAGAAGCGGCATCCATGCAGAACCACCGCGACGAAACGCCCGAGGTGGGCGAGGTGCGCGAAGCGCGAGCGGGCCACCGAACGGTCTCTTCCCGCCGCACGGCCGGGCGTGGGCCCCGGTCCGTGTGCGCTCCCCATGTCAGGGGCCAGATTTCTATCGTTGAAAATTCTGCGTGCACGACCGTTGTGCAGTGTTTGGTGTTGTGGCTCAATGTTCGACTATGTGCAGTGCCTCGCTGGTTCGAGGCACCCCCGGCTCTTCGACGAGGATGACGCCTTGAGACGACAACACCCGCGCCCCCGTGCCCTGTTCAGGGTTCTGACCTGCGCTGCGGCGCTGCTCATACCGGTCGGCGCCACCCTGGTCCCGACGGCGGCCGCCGCGCCTGTCGCCCCCGCCGGAGCCACCGCCTCCGCCTCTGCCGAGGCCACGGCGAAGACCTTCACGGCAGACGACCCGGTCACCGATGTCCACGGGCTGAAGGGCGAGTACTTCAGCATGTCCGCCCCGGGCGCCCGTGACTTCGCCGAACTCGGCGCCACCTTCCTGGACCCCGAGATCAACTTCCCCGGTCTCACGGGGACGTTCGAGTCGGCCACCGGCAGGACCGAGCACACGACGGCCCGTTGGACGGGACAGTTGGAGGCGCCCGAGACAGGGGAGTACACCTTCTCCGCCATCGGCGACAACGGCTTCCGGCTCTTCCTCGACAGAAACGTTGTCATCGACCACTGGGAGCCGGACTGGGACAAGGAGCAGCACAGCGCTCCGATCTCCCTGAAGGCCGGGGAGAAGCACGACTTCAAGCTGGAGATGTTCCAGGACATCGGCGGCGCCAGCATGTTCCTGCGCTGGGGGAGCGACACCCTCAAGAAGCAGATCGTGCCCGAGTCCGCGTTCACCCCGCCCGCCGGCTTCGAGGTCTACCCGGTCGCCCTGAGCGTCGCGAAGAACGGCAAGCGCCTCCAGGCCACCTTCAGGGACCGCGTCTCGGACTACCGGAAGGTGAAGGAGCACCTCACGATCGAGGTCGACACCTCCCCGATGCCGGTGAAGTCGGTGAACCGGGCCTCGGGCGATCCGAGGGCGCTGATCATCGACCTCGCCGCGCCGGTCCAGAAGGACCAGCGGGTGAAGGTCGTCTACGACGGCCAGGGCGGTCTGAAGTCGGGGACCGAGACCGTCCCGGAGATCGGCCGCACCGCCAAGAACCTCTCCACGCACCGCCTCACCACCACCTGGGGCGACAAGCTGGACAAGAACCACCCGCTGCCCGAATACCCCCGGCCGCAGCAGGTCCGCGACCGGTGGAAGAACCTCAACGGGCCCTGGGAGTTCGCCGGGGCCACCGAGGGCGAGCAGCCGGTCTTCGGCAAGAAGCTCGACGAGAAGATCATCGTGCCGTTCCCGGTCGAGTCCCAGCTCTCCGGCCTGGAGCGCGACGAGGACCACATGTTCTACCGCAAGCTCGTCACCGTGCCGGCGAACTGGTCGGTCGGCAAGGACAAGAACGGCAAGGGCAAGCGGCTGAAGCTCAACTTCGACGCCGTCGACTATCGGTCCACCGTCTGGGTCAACGGCACCGAGGTCGCCGAACACACCGGCGGCTACACCGGGTTCAGCGCCGACATCACCGACGCGCTCAAGGGAAGCGGTCCCCAGGAGATCGTCGTCGCGGTCACCGACAAGACCGGGCCGAACCAGCCCAAGGGCAAGCAGTCCACCAACCCCGGCGGCATCGTCTACACCCCGACCTCCGGCATCTGGCAGACCGTGTGGATGGAGCCGATCGCCCCCGCCGCCATCGACTCACTGACCACCACGCCGGACATCGACACCGGCCGCCTCGCGGTCACCGTCAACTCCGCGAAGGCCTCCGCCGACGCCCGGATCACCGCCGTCGCCCGCGACCGCAGGGGCAAGGTCGTCGGCACGGTCACCGGCCCCGCCAACCGCGAGCTCAGCCTCAAGCTCAAGAACCAGCGCCTCTGGTCGCCGGACGACCCCTACCTGTACGACCTCGACGTCTCCCTCGCCGACGGCCGCTCCAAGGACAGCGTCGAGAGCTACTTCGGGATGCGCCAGCTGAAGATCGACAAGGTGGGCGGTTACCAGAAGCTCGTCCTCAACGGGAAGCCCTTCTTCTCCCTCGCCATGCTCGACCAGGGCTTCTGGCCCGACGGGCTGTACACCCAGCCCAGTGACGCCGCTCTCACCTTCGACCTGAAGGCCCAGAAGGACCTCGGCTTCAACGCCGTACGCAAGCACATCAAGGTCGAGTCGCCGCGCTGGTACTACCACGCCGACCGGCTCGGACTGCTCGTGTGGCAGGACTTCGTCAACGCCGACATCGACAACGAGACCGGCAAGACCGCCTTCCTCACCCAGGGGAAGGAGATGATGAGGCAGTTCCACAACTACCCCTCCATCAGCGGCTGGATCGTCTTCAACGAGGGCTGGGGCGAGTGGGACCGCACCGAGACCGGCAAGATCGCCGAGGACGTCAAGGCACTGGACCCGTCCCGCGTGGTCAACGCGCACAGTGGGGTCAACTGCTGCGCCTCCAAGGGTGATTCCGGCAAGGGCGAGATCATCGACCACCACGACTACGTGAACAACGACCCGGCCTTCCCGGACGACCGGCGTGCCGCGATGGACGGCGAGCACGGCGGCTTCACGCTCCGCACCCCGGGGCACATGTGGCCCGGAGCCCCCGCCAACATCTACAGCGGGGTCGCGGACAAGGCCGCGCTTACCGCCAAGTACGTCGACAACACCCGTACGTACTACCTCGCCGCCGCCGGCGCCGAGCTGTCCGGCTCCGTCTACACCCAGGTCAGCGACCTGGAGAACGAGCTGAACGGCCTGTGGACGTATGACCGGCGCGAGATCAAGGTCGACCCGAAGAAGGTCCGCGAGATCAACCGACAGGTGATCGCCGCCGGGGCCAACGCCGGTGAGCGCGACGCGTTGAAGGGCGGCGGTTCCTGGTCGCTCGACGAGAACAAGGGCGCCACCGCCCGCGACAGCGGCCCCAACAAGGCCCATCTCGCCCTGGAGGGCGGCACCTCCTGGGCGCCGGGCGTAACCGGCTCGGCGCTGAGGTTCGACGGCGAGGGTCAGTACGCGCAGAGCGCCGGCCCGGTCGTGGACACCACGAAGGACTACACGGTCTCCGCGTGGGCCTCGTTGGACGCGCTGCCCGGCAACTACGCCACCGTCGTCAGCCAGGACGGCCGGCGTACCGAGAACCCCTTCTACCTCCAGTACGGGCAGGGGGCGTTCGCCTTCTCCACCCCGGGCGGCAAGCGCGCCCGCCTGGAGATCACTCCGGAGACCGGCACGTGGTACCACCTGGTCGGGGTCCGCGAGGGTGACACCATCACGCTGTACGTCGACGGGAAGCCCGCCGCCACCACCGAGGCGGGTCCGGCCGACGTGAGCACCGGCCCGCTCTCCGTCGGGCGGGCCCAGTACGACGGTGCCAGGGGCGACTTCTGGAACGGCTCCGTCGATCAGGTCGGGGTGTACGACAAAGCCCTGACCGCCGAAGAGGTGGCTGCGCTCCACGGCCGTCAGCGGCCGTAGCACGGACGTGAATCCGGGGCCCGCTGTCCCCGCGCCGTCCTCCTGGCGCGGGGACAGCGGGCCCCGGTCCGTACGCCGCTTCTGCCATCCGGGAGCCCCCCGCCCGGCTCCCGGCAGGACGACGGGGCTCGGACAACGCGCTCGGGCATACCGGCGATTCGTCGGAGCGGTCAGTCCGTGGTTGAGAGGGCGTTCTCCAGGAGGATCTCCGCCGCCGCCCGCGCGTGCCGGCCGTAGTCCGCCTCGCCCAGCACCATGGCGCGGCTGGCGGCGCCGTCCGCGAGGGTCACGAGTTGCTCGGCGAGGGCGGCGGGCCGGTGGCAGCCCATTTCCGCCACCAGGTCCGCCACCAGTCGCACCATCAGCAGTTTCTGTTCGCGTGCGTAGGAGTGGACCGCGCTCCGCGGGTCCGGGAACTCCACGGCGGCATCGATGAACGGACAGCCGCGCACGGGATCGGTGCCCGCCGGGGGCGGATCGAACAGCGCGAGGATTCTCTCCTTGGCGGAAACCTCCTCGCGCACCAGCGCGCCCTCCAGAGTGCGCCCCGTCGAGGCGAGGTCCCTCAGGTGGGCGAGGACAAGTTCGTCCTTGGTTCGGAAGTGTGCGTAGAGGGTGCGCTTGGACACCGGTGCCCGCTCCGCGATCTGCTCCATGCCGGTCGCGTTGATCCCCTGGGCCGTGAACAGTTCGGCCGCGGCCGCCAGGATGCGCTCCCGCCCTCCGCGGCCCTGCCGTCGCGATGCCGTCGTCACCGTGGTCATGGATTAAGTATACGACTTCGTTTACTTCGGGGTGGGTGTCTGGTTACAGTGCTTCTAGGTAAACGGCTACGTTTACTTAAGCGATTCCGAGGAGAGCTTCATGAGCAGGCCGGTCTTCACCTGGACACGCACGAGCGAGACACCTGCCGTCGGGACACCCGCCGTGGGGACACCTGCCGTCGGAGTGCCTGCTGTCGGGACGCGGGCGGGCGGGACGCGAGCGGAGGAGTACGCCGAGCGTTTGATTCGCGGGCGGCGTGCGACCCGCGCGTTCCGCCCCGACCCGGTGCCCGGGGACGTTCTGCGCGCGATCTTCTCCCTCGCCGGAGCGGCGCCGTCCAACTCCAACGCGCAGCCGTGGCAGGTGGAGATCGTCGGCGGCTCACGGCGAGACCGTCTGGCCGACGCCCTGCGGGCGGCCCACGCGGAGCGACGCGTCTCGGCCGACTACCCGTACTCGGAGGACATGTACGCCCCCGTCCACCACGAACGGCGGGCCGCCTTCGGTGCCGATCTGTACGGAGCCCTGGGCATCGGCCCCGACGACCACCCCGCCCGCGCGGCCTACGACGCGGAGAGCATCGGCTTCTACGGGGCGCCCCACGCCGCGTTTCTGTTCGTCACCGGTGACGGCGGGCCGCGACTGGCCGCGGACGTCGGCGCCTACCTGCAGACGCTGCTGCTGGCCATGACCGCGTACGGCGTGGCGAGTTGCCCGCAGGGCCTGCTCAGCTTCTACGCGGACACCGTCCGCGACGAGCTGCGCGTAGACGAAGGGAAGCTGCTCGTGGGGATCTCCTTCGGCTACGCGGACGAGGCCGCGCCGGTGAACCAGGTGGGGACCGGCCGGGCGCCCCTGGAGGTGACCACCACCTTCCACGGCTGAGCTGGTTCTCCACGGTCGGACCCGCCGGCGGGATGCGGACGGGGGTTACCGGCCGTCCCGAGCGAATCCGATGGCACCGACAGCCGTCCGGCGGCAAGACTGCGCCGGTGAACACCCTGCCACCGCAGTCCGACCCGCTCCTCCTGCCGGTACGAGACCCGCGCACCCGCGACCTCGTTCTCGACTGTGCGGAGATGCACCCTCTGGTTGCCGACCTGGTTCTGCCCAGCGGCGCGTCGATGTACGTCATGAGCACGTTGGAAACTTCCCGCGAGCTCGTCCGGCACTCCTCCTACCGGTACGAGTTCGCCACCGTCGCCGTCACGCACTCCCTGATCGCCCTGGAGCACGTCCTCGCTGAACGTCTGACCACGAACGAACCGCTTCACGTCCTCATCGGGCGGGCCACCGACGCCGGGCTCATCACGGCCGAGCTCGCCGTCGAACTCGACCGCTGCCGATCGCTGCGCGACAAGCTCACACAGGGCGCCGAGTCGAGTGCCGCCCTCCGCCCGGTCCGGGCCGTCGCCATGCTGCGTGCCGTGTTCGACGCCGTCTCCCTGCTCCTTCGCCCACCGTCCGCGCCAGAGGCGACAGCCACTGAGGTGGGCGGAGCGCGGCTCGAAGGCGGACTCGCCCGTTTGCGGGAGGACCACCTGCGTGCCGTGTTCCCCGACGGCTTCCGCGGTGTGGACCTCGACGGCGTGGATCTGGTCCTCCTGGACGCCGACGTCGCCGGCCTCGTGCAGAGGGGGCTGAAGGGCGGGCTCGACGGCAGTGGCATCGCCTTCCTCTGGGGCTGCATCGCCGACCTCGACAAGATCGTTCCTCTGATCGACGAGGAGTACTGCGCCTCCTACTTCGCGAATCTTCGGACGATGGCCCAGGTCGCAGCAGCACCCTACGTCCCCACCGCGACGTGACCACCGAGGACGAAACAAGCCCACTTGACTGATTTGTCTACGTCGTAGCGGGCTGTGGGTCGCTGGTTTCCGAGCCGAGGGGTCTACCGGGGCCGGACGTGTGTTCCAGGTCGATCCTCCGGAGGAACGCCTGGCGACGCAGGTCGAAGGTGTGGCAGAACGGGCGATCCGGGGCCGTGGTCGCGGGTGACCTGCGTGAGGCGGGTTCCTGTTGCCTGAATTGGTCTGTACCTGTCGGGGCACAAGGGGGTCATGAGCGACGACAACACCACGATCGCAGTCGAACTGCACGGCGGGCCGCTCGACGGGCAGACCGTCCGCGTCACCGTTTCCGACGACGACCCCTGGACCGCGATCCCCAACGACGGCTGCACCTACCCCGGGGGCCGCAGCCTCTACGCCCCCGACACGACCGGCCACTGGGTCTGGCAGGACGATCAGCCGGCCGGCGCCCCGTGAGAGCTGGCCGGTCGCCGGAGACCGGGCACCAGCACAGGGCTGTCCGATGAGGGGCGAGGCCGGGTCGAGCGTGGTCCTGTACGGGTATCGCGCGGGAGAGGTACGGGAAGCGCACGGGGTCAGCCCTCCTGGCGGGTGCTGCGGAGCCGCTCCCGCCTGCCGAGGACGGCCTTCGCGGGGAAGAGGGCGAGCCAGCACCACATGGCCGCCTGCGGGGCGAAGAAGGCGATGGGTACGGACGCCCCGAACACGACGATCGTCGCGCCCAGATCCGCAGCGGTGTCCTGCCACTCGCCCACGGCGCGCACCCCGTGCCGACCCCTCAACGTCGCGAACATGGCGAGCTGCAAGAGGTCGATGAGGCAGATGGTCGCGGCGTACATCGCCACCGCCAACGGCTCCCGGGCCCCGTACTCGGCGAGGATCGACGTGGGGAACGGAACCAGCGCGATCATGCCGAGCACCGCGAGGGCCAGATGCTGGGGGAGACCGCCCGTCTTCGCGGACATCAGCAGGATCTGACGCTGGTCGCGCCAGAAGATGCACAGGATGAGGAAGCTCAACGCGTAGGCGGCGAGCTGCGGAGCGGTCTCGCGCAGCGCGTCGTGGAACCGCTCGGAGTCCAGGTCGGGCGCGACCCGGACTTCGAGCGCGAGGAGCGTCATGGCGATCGCGAAGATGCCGTCGGACAACGTGATCAGACGGTCGGGGCGCGCTGGCGAAGGGCTGCCGTTACTCACCAGGTTCACCCTGGCCCCTCGCCCGCGATCGGCCGCGCATTGCTCCGACTGTGGCACGCCGCTCCCCGGTGGGCACCAGAGTGTCGTCCGAAGCGTCAATCTCCCCGACCGCCGATTCACCCTGTGCGGTGGTGGGGGAGGCAGGCGCACGTGACCTTCAGGCCATGACAGGGGTGGAGGGAAGAGCGAGGTGAGGCGGGTGGGACGGGAGCGACCGTACGGCGGTGGGCGGGCCGGGCGCGTGACCGGGATCCGCGGCGCAAACGCGTCGCGCGGGGTTGGCCAACCGTCATCCGGTGTCGCTTTACGTGGTGAGCCGCGTGCGTTGAGGTAGTGATCGTTCCGTCCCGTTACGGCCCGTGGGGGGCATGTGCGGACGGCGGTGCACTCCCAGAGCATCGACTTGAGGGGAAGACCTATGTCCACACCTTCTGCTCCACTGCGCGTCGCCCTGGCCAACGGCAGCTTCGAAGAGCCGGTGGTGAACGGGGTGGAGATCCTGCCGGACGCCTCGCAGACACAGGCGGCCAAGCGTGTGCCGGGCTGGTTGACCACCGCTACCGATCACCGGATCGAGCTGTGGCGGTCGGGCTTCAACGGGGTGCCGGCAGCCCACGGCGCCCAGTTCGCCGAACTCAACGCGAATCAGGTCTCCACGCTCTACCAGGATCTGCCGACCACCCCCGGGACGAAGCTGTACTGGCGGCTGTACCACCGTGGCCGCCAGGGGGACGACACCATGGCGCTGGACATCGGCGCGCCCGGCTCCTCGGTGGAGCAGCGCCGATTCACCGACGGCACGACCGCCTGGGGCTACTACACGGGCACGTACACCGTGCCGGCCGGGCAGGCGCTGACGCGGTTCGCCTTCCGCTCCATCTCGGCCGCCGGTGGCAACCAGGGCATCGGGAACTTCCTGGACGGCATCTTCTTCGGTACCGCCCCCTACGTCGAGCTCACCAAGACCGCCGTTCCCGCCGGGCCACTGGAGGTCGGGGACACCGTCACCTACCGGGTCACGGCCAGGAACGAGGGCGGGGGTGCGGCGGAAAACCTCGTCCTCACCGACGGCATCCCGCAGGGGACGACCTACCTGCCCGGGTCCCTGCGCGTCGTGGACGGCCCGAACGCCGGGACCAAGAGCGACGCGCAGGGTGACGACCAGGCGTACTACGACGCGGGGGGCGACAAGGTCGTCTTCCACCTCGGCAACGGCGCTTCGGGCGTCTCGGGCGGCAGCCTGCCCAATACGGAGTCCTTGCCGGCCGGGACCACCGTGGAGTACCGGGTCGTCATCTCCCGGGAGAGCGGCGGCCGGCAGGTCAGCAACACGGCGACCGCCTCCTACGAGAACCGGCTCGGCGACACACCGCAGCCGCTGACGTCCACCTCCAACGAGCAGACCTTCCAGGTCAAGCCCGCCGCCGATCTGACCGTGACGAAGGCGGCCGACGCCACCACCGTCACCGTCGGCCAGACGGTCACCTACCGCGTCACGGTCCGCAACACCGGCCCGAACCCGGCGACCGGCGTCTCCGTCGCCGACCGGCTCCCCGAAGGCCTCGCCTTCCTGTCCGCCGAGGGAACCCAGGGCCACTACGACCCGACGACCGGTCACTGGGCCGTGGGCGACCTGGCCGACGGCGCCACTGCCTCCCTCGTGGTGAGGGCGAAGGCCACCAGGGTCGGCCGGGTCACGAACGCCGCCACGGTCACCGGCCAGGAGAAGGATCCCGACATCACGAACAACGCCGACACCGTCACGATCTGCGTGGAACCGGCCCCGTCCTGCTGCGACCCCTGCTCCACCGGCACCTAAGGGGTGTCCGGGAGCGCGGTTCGCTGACGGCAGATGGGCTCAGCGTGGAGGGCCGTTCCCGGCCCGGAACGACCCTCCACTCATGCACGTGCAGCGATCAGCTCCCGGAGGCGGCACGGGACAGCGCGGCGGCGAAGCCGTTCTGCCAGAGCTGGTTCACCCGCGCTCGCTCGTTGGCGTCCGGCTGGGCGTTGGTGCAGGACGGGCCGGGGCCGCCGCCGGACATCAGCTGGCTGCACGGTCCGGAGTAGTTGTCCGGCAGGCCGAGCACGTGCCCGGTCTCGTGCGTGGTGACGCGGGTCGAGTTGTACTGCTGGTTCTGCCGGTAGTCCAGGAAGATGTAGCCACGGCCGTGCCCGTTGGTCGAGGCGTACGATCCGCGCGGATCGTTTCCCTCGCGGTACGTGAAGTCAGCCCTGGAGCCCTCCTGGAGCCGGACGTTGGAGACCGAGCTGTTCCAGATCCGGGTGCTGTTGGCTATCTGGGTGCGGAAGCTCGGGGCGGAAGCCGCGCTGTAGGTGACCGTGACAACCTGGGTTCCCGGGTTGGCGGCCCGCTTCTCGGCGACCGACTTCATGACCGCGTCGAGGAAAGCCCGGTTCGCGGCGGCGTTCTCGCCCGATCCGTTGTACGCGGCAACGCTGGCGGGGGTGGAGCCGGCAGGAGCAGGAGTGGCCGAGACTGCGGGAGCTGCAGCCAGCGTGGCAAGGAAGCCGAGGCCGGCGATGGCGGAGGCGATGGCGGTCGGGACGTGTCTCATGGGGGATTTCTCCTACTGTCCGATGGGGCCGCACCCTGGGGTTCGTCCGCTGAACGGACGGGGCGCGGGACGGTACGGAGAGAGTGTGGGGGAGCGAACACCGGCTGGGGATGATGCCAACTCGCGATGGCACCGCCCTATCCCCCCGTCCTCCGGGCGGATCGCGGACAGGTGAAACGCCCCGCGGCCGCAGGCCCGCTCCCGTCGAACGGCGGTGAGGCCGCACGGGCCGGGGTGCGCCAGCTGGTGGACCGGATCGCGACACCCGCCCTCGCCTGGCGCGACGGCCACCTGCGCGCGGCCACCTGTACGTTTCGCAGCGAACAGTCGCAACGACCAGGTGCGCGACTCCACCGCACCGTGGCGCGCGCTGACCTTGAGCCCCCGATCGATCCCGCACCGCCGGGCGTATCGGCCGGCGCAGCCGCGGGCGCGCCGGATCAGGCCAACCGGTCGCTTTGCGTCATCATCCGGCAACTGCCACGCGCGGCGGAGCAGCCTGCGGATACACAAGGGGGTCGGAGCGGGAATCGAGCGTGATCCGGGGGCGGGGCGGGATGCTGACCATCAACGCGGGAGCGCTGTCCGCCGTCATCGCCCCGACCTCGCTGGGTGAGGACATCGGCGACTTCCCGGACCGCCTCACCTCCGGCGTCACCGACTCCTCCCGCTGAAACCGGAGCGCGCCCGATGGCCAACCGCCGCCCACCGCCCCGCCGCCCACCGCCCCGCCGCACCGCGGCACGTCGTCCCATCCGCCGCAGCGCCCTGCTGCGCCGCCGCCGCTCGCGTCGGCGACAGCGCGGCGACACCCAGCTGCTCCTGCTCGGTTTCGTTGCCCTCGCAGGCATCACGCTGGTCTGGGCGGTGATCTCCTGGCTGCTGGTGAACTGGTGGGCGCTCATCGTGCTCGGCGCACTCGCCGCCATCGGCGGGACGGTGTGGGGCCACCGGTATCGCCGGCGGCAGGAAGGGGACCGGGTACGGCGGCAAGCGCTGCGCTACGGGCTGCCCGAGTTGGACGCCCTGCACCACCGGGACTTCGAGTACGCGATCCGCGATCTGATGCTCCGCGACGGGTGCACCGACGCCCGCCAGATCGGCGGGGCCGGAGACAACGGTGCCGACGTCCTGGCCACCGACCCGTTGGGCCGCACCTGGGTCATCCAGGCCAAGCACCGCAAGGACGGCGACCGCGGCTCGGCCGTCGGCACCCCCGACCTCCAGCGCGTCAACGGCACCGCCCGGCAGCTGTACGGCGCGGACGTCGTCCTGGTCGTCACCAACGGCCGCTTCTCCACCCGCTGCGCGCCCCTCGCGGCGCAGCTGCACATGCACCTCGCCGACCGCCGGGTCCTCGCCGCGTGGGCGAGCGGCGGGCGCCCGCTGTGGGAGCTCCTGCCGAGGATCCCCGCACCGCGGAGCGGCCGGTGATCCGGCGGGGGCGTACCCGGATCCGCCCCGAGCCCGGTCTCCGCCCCGAGTCCGGTCTCCGCCCGGCCGCGCGAGGGCCGTGGCTGTCGTCACCTGCTGCCCGGCGGACCCGCGGGCGGCGGAACCGGCGCAGCTGACCGGCGATCCGCAGGACCCGCGAACCGTGATCACCGTTCGACGGCGGCGTATTCGTGGTCGAGGATGGAGTGGGTGACCGAGTCGCTCCACCGGCCGCCGCGTTGGACGTGCTCGCGGATGCAGCCCTCCTCCGAGAGCCCGGCGCGTTCCATGGTGCGGGCGGAGGCGGTGCTGAGCGCGGAGCGGGCTCCCCGGACCCGGTGAAGTCCGAGGTCCTCGAAGGCACGGGCCGGCAGCAGCCGTACGGTCTCGGTGCCGAAGCCGTTGCCCCAGGTGTCGGGGTCGAGAGCGAAGCCTAAGGTCGCGGCCCGGGGCTGGTGGGGATCCAGAGCGAGACGGCCGAAGCCGATCAGCCGTCCGTCATCGGTGCCGACGACGGCCAGGGCGTACTCCTGGCGCGGGTCCGCGGTCGCCGAGGCGATCGACCGGGCGCCGATCGCCTCGACGTCCTCGCGGGTCCGCGGATCGAAGCTCATGTGCTCGGTGTGGCGCGGGCGTCGCCCTGGACCGCGAACACGCCCTCCGCGGCATCGGGGCGAAGCTCGCGCAGGTGAGGACGCCGACTGCGGCGGCTGATCGGATACATGGCAGGACTCTACGGTCGGCCCGCCGGGGCGGCGGGCGGGGGAGCGGCCGGAGACACAGCGGTCTCCTCGCGTAGCTCCCCGGGCGAGGAACCAGGACCGGTTCGGGCGGCAACCGTTCTTCCAACGTTGAAAGTCTGGCGCCCGGCGATATGACAGCACGGCGGCGGGTGGGTGTCCAGACCTCGCGCAAAGCCTTTGCCGAAGCGCGAGTTGCCGGCCGCGGATGCGTCCCGGCGGTCTGCCGGCACATTTTGGAAACGCATCGGCATCGCTCTTGCCGCTCGTGCCGCACCGCATATATAACGTTGTAAACCGAGCCGCCGACAGGCCGCGCAGGCTCTCACGGCCACTGTTCCCGCAGTACGGAGCAGGGGTGTGAGGAATGCGGCGGCATCAGCCGCAGAGCAACCGATGCCTCGTCCCGCATGCCCGACCGCACGCCGATCGGCGTGCCGTCAACCCGCCAAGGAGCGTTCCGCGCATGATGATCCAGCGTCGATCCCGTACCCTCGCCGTGGCCTGCGTCCTCGCCGCCACCACGCTGGCCGCCGCCGGCTGCGCCAAGTCGGAGACCTCCAACAACGCGGGCGGCGACAGCAGTCAGGCGGCGCAGGAGGCCAAGACCCCTGATTCCTCGTCCGGTTCGGGCTGCAAGCTGGAGACCTACGGCGCGCCGAAGCTGGACCTGAAGGACGCCGTGGTCGGCT
Source organism: Streptomyces sp. NBC_01116 (assembly GCF_041435495.1). NCBI lineage: Bacteria > Bacillati > Actinomycetota > Actinomycetes > Kitasatosporales > Streptomycetaceae > Streptomyces > Streptomyces sp. NBC_01116. Next base: position 668,273 of record NZ_CP108644.1, on the reverse strand, counting down.
TCTCCCAGTCGGAGAAGGAGGCCAACCCCTTCCGGATCGCCGAGACCCAGTCCATCAAGGACGAGGCGGAGAAGGTCGGCGTCAAGAAGCTCCTGACCACCAACGCGCAGTCCCAGCTGTCCAAGCAGATCAGCGACATCCAGGACATGCTGTCGCAGGGCGCCCAGTTCCTCATCGTCGCCCCGCTCAACTCCGACGGTCTGGAACCCGCGTTGAAGGCGGCGGCCGCCAAGAAGGTCCCCGTCCTCACCATCGACCGCAAGGTCAACTCCACCGCCTGCAAGGACTACGTGGCCTTCCTCGGCTCCGACTTCGTCGAGCAGGGCAAGCGCGCCGCCGACGCGATGATCAAGGTCACCGGTGGCAAGGGCAAGGTCGCCATCCTGCTCGGCGCGTCCGGCAACAACGTCACCACCGACCGCACCAAGGGCTTCGTCGACCAGGTGAAGGCCGAGGCCCCGGGTCTGGAGATCGTCGCCCAGCAGACCGGCGAGTTCGCCCGCGACAAGGGCCAGCAGGTCATGGAGCAGCTCATCCAGTCCAAGCCCGACATCACCGCCGTCTACGCCGAGAACGACGAGATGGGCCTCGGCGCGGTCACCGCGCTGAAGGCCGCCGGCAAGAAGCCCGGCAAGGACGTCAAGATCGTCTCCGTCGACGGCACCCGCAACGCCGTCCAGGCCCTCGTCAACGGCGAGTACAACGCCGTCATCGAGTCCAACCCGCGCTTCGGTCCGCTCGCCTTCGCCACCGCGCAGAAGTTCTACGCCGGTGAGGAGATCCCCGAGAACGTGATCATCACCGACCGCGAGTACGACGGGGCCAACGCCAAGGAATCGCTCGGCGGAGCCTACTGACCTCGTCGGACGTCCGGCCGCCGCGACGCCCGGGGCACCCCGGGCATCGCGAGCCCCAGGGCCCGCACTGCCCGGGGCTGTCCCGGGGCGCCCGACGGCCCGGTCCCATTCCCGTAACACCGGAAGGCCAGGTTTCATGGCACCAACCCCAGCGACACCCCAGCGCCCGGAGACCTCCGGGGCCGGTGCCGCCGCCGTGGCGGACCCCGTCCTCGAAGCCCGCTCGGTGAGCAAGCGGTTCCCGGGCGTCGTCGCCCTGGACGACGTCTCCTTCGCCCTGCGCGCGGGCGAGGTCCACGCACTCGTCGGCGAGAACGGAGCCGGCAAGTCCACCCTCATCAAGGTGCTCACCGGCGTCTACCGGAGCGACGAGGGCGAGGTGCGCGTGAGCGGCGAACCCGTCCGCTTCGCCCGCCCGTTCGAGGCGCAGCAGGCCGGGATCTCCACCATCTACCAGGAGGTGAACCTCGTCCCGCTGATGAGCGTGGCGCGCAACATCTTCCTGGGCCGGGAGCCGAAGAACCGCCTCGGGCTCATCGACTTCGCCCGGATGAACCGCGAGACCACCGAACTCCTCGACGGCTTCGGCGTCCGCGTCGACCCCAAGCGGCCCCTGCACACGCTCGGCATCGGCACCCAGCAGATGGTCGCGCTCGCCCGCGCCGTCTCCGTACGGGCCCAGGTCGTCATCATGGACGAACCCACCTCGTCGCTGGAGCCCCGCGAGGTCGAGACCCTCTTCCGGGTCATCGAGAACCTGCGCGGCCAGGGCATCGCCGTCCTCTACGTCAGCCACCGCATGGACGAGCTCTACCGCATCTGCGACCGGGTCACCGTCCTGCGCGACGGCCGCCACATCCACACCGGCGAACTCGCCCCGCTGCAGCGCATGCAGCTGGTGTCGATGATGCTCGGCCGCGACATGGCCGAGGTCCGCCGCGACGGCCTCACCGGCTTCGCCGCCGAAGGGCACGACGCCGCCCGCACCCCCGTCCTCACCGCCAAGGGCCTCAACCGCCGCCACCAACTGCATGACATATCAGTGGAGTTGTACGCAGGCGAGGTGCTGGGACTCGGCGGTCTGCTGGGCTCCGGGCGCAGCGAGACCGCGAAGGCGCTCACCGGCGCGCTGCCCCTGGACGGCGGGGAGATCACCGTCGACGGCAAGCGCCTCGGCCGCCCCACCCCGGCCGCGGCCATCCGCGCGGGCATCAGCATGCTCCCGGAGGACCGCAAGGCCGAGGGCATCGTCCCCGGCCTCTCCGTCCGCGAGAACATCGTGCTCGCCGCCATGCCCCGGCTCTCCAGGGGCGGCATCGTCTCCCGCGCCAAGCAGGACCGGGTCGTCGACCTCTTCATGAAACGGCTGCGGATCAAGGCGTCCAGCCCCGAGCAGAAGGTCGGCGAACTCTCCGGGGGCAACCAGCAGAAGGTGCTGCTCGCCCGCTGGCTCTGCCTGGAACCCAAGGTGCTGCTGCTCGACGAGCCCACCCGGGGCATCGACGTCGGCGCCAAGGCCGAGGTGCAGTCCCTCATCGACGAACTCGCCCGCGAGGGGCTCGCCGTGCTGCTGATCTCCTCCGACATCGAGGAGCTGATCGAGGGCGCCGACCGCATCGTCGTCCTGCGCGGCGGCGCGGTCGCCGGTGAACTCGCCGGTGACGAGGTGGACGAGAGCCGCCTGCTCGAAGTGCTCGCCGACCACACGCCGGACGCCGACCACGCGCCGGACGCCGTGCTCGCCGACCACACGCCCGATTCCGGCGGGGCGGCCCCGGCCGCCCAGGAGGACCCCCGATGACCACCCAGGCCACCCTGCCACGCCCCGCCGCGAAGCCACTGGCCCGGCTGCGCGACCCCGCCTGGTACCAGGAGTACGGGGTGTACGCGGCCGTCGCCGTCGTGCTGCTGTTCAACGCGCTGTTCACCGAGCACTTCATGACGGCCGACAACCTGCGCACCCAGCTCGTCCAGGTCGCGCCCATCGTGATCGTCGCGCTCGGCATGGCCCTGGTCATCGGCACCGAGGGCATCGACCTCTCCGTCGGCTCCACCATGGCGCTCGCCGCCGCCCTGCTGCCGCTCTACCTCGGCTACGGGCTGGTCCCCGCCCTGCTGATCGCGCTGCTCGCCGGAGCGGTCGTCGGCGCGATCAACGGGACGCTGGTCTCGCTCGTCGGGCTGCAACCCATCGTGGCGACCCTCGCCCTGTTCGTCGGCGGACGGGGCCTCGCCCTCGTCATGGCCGACGGCCGGCTCAAGCAGATCGTCAACCCCGACATCCTCGCGCTGGGCACCGGCTCCTTCCTCGGCATCCCGACGGTCGTCCTCATCGCGGGCGTCCTCGCGCTCGCCGTCGCGTTCCTGGTGCAGCGCACCACCTTCGGCCGCCAGATCGTCGCCATCGGCGGCAACCGCCCGGCCTCGGCGCTGTCCGGACTGCCGGTCAAGCGCGTCCTGGTCGGCGTCTACATCCTGTGCGGGGTGATGGCCGCCCTCGCCGGCATCCTCGCCACCGCACGGCTCACCGCCAGCGACCCGTCCTCGCTCGGGACCCTCATGGAGCTCTCCGCCATCACGGCGGTCGTCGTCGGCGGCACCCCGCTGAACGGTGGCTCCATCCGGGTCCTCGGCACCGTCGCGGGCGCGCTGCTGATGCAGCTGCTCCGCGCCACCCTCGTCAAGCACGACCTGCCCGACTCCACCGCACAGATCGCCCAGGCGGCCATCATCATCGCCGCCGTCTACGTCGCCCGGGAGCGTAGGTCCCGATGAACAACACCCCACCGGCCACCGTGCCCGCGGCGAAGGCCCCGGCACCCCTCAAGGACGCCCCCTCGCGTCCCGAACCCCGCCCCGGACGCTCCACCGGCTCCCGGATCGGCGAACTCGTCCAGCGCCAGGGCGTCCTCGCGGTCCTGCTGACCGTGATCCTCATCGCCTCGTTCGTCTACCCGACGTTCGCGAGCCTCGACAACGCCCGCGGCGTCACCGTCCAGGCCTCGTTCCTCGCGATCGTCGCCCTCGGCATGACCCTGGTCATCATCACCGGCGGCATCGACCTCTCCGTCGGCTCCGTCTTCGCCCTCGGCGGCGTCCTCGCCGCCTGGGCCTCGCAAGCGGGCTTCCTCGCCGCCCTCCTCGTGCCCCTGGTGGTCTGCGGCGCGATCGGGCTCCTCAACGGCCTGCTCATCGCCCGCGCGAACATGGCGCCCTTCATCGTCACACTCGCCACCCTCCTCGCGGCCCGCGGCATGCTGCTCGCCTTCACCGACGAGGGCGCCACCACCTACCTGGTGCCCAAGGACTCCGCCTTCGCCGAGCTGGGCCAGGGCAGCGTCCGGGGCTTCGGATACCCGATCCTCATCGCCCTGGCCCTCTTCGGGGCGGGCGGACTCCTGCTCCAGCGCACCTCGTTCGGACAGACCCTGTTCGCCGTCGGCGGCAGCAGCGACGCGGCCACCCTCATGGGCCTGCCCGTCGCCCGGACGAAGACCCTCGTCTACACCCTCAGCGGACTGCTCGCCGGCCTCGCCGGAGCGCTCAACGCCGCCCGCCTCTCCTCCGGGGTCACCATCGTCGGCGTCGGCATGGAACTCGACGCGATCTCCGCCGTCGTCATCGGCGGCGCCCTCCTCATCGGCGGCGCGGGGTCCATCAGCGGCACCCTCTGGGGCGTGCTGCTGCTCGCCGTGATCCAGAACCTCATCAACCAGATCGGCTCACTCAACTCCTCGTACCAGTCAGTGGTCAGCGGCGGCTTCCTTATCGTTGTCGTGGTGGCGCAGCGTTACCTCGCGCGCAGCCGGAGAACCACCTGAACCGTAGGTATCCGCAGAACCACCTGAACCGTACGTATCCGGAGACCACCTGAACCGTACGGATCGGGCCGCGTCGAACCAAGCAACAAGGAGTGCCGTGGGCGTCAGCCTCAAGGACGTAGCTCAACGGGCGGGCGTGTCCATCAAGACCGTGTCGAACGTGGTCAACAACTACCAGCACGTCACCCCGAAGATGCGGGCCAAGGTCCAGCAGGCGATCGACGAGCTCGGCTACCGGCCGAACCTCACCGCCCGCCACCTCCGCAAGGGCCGCACCGGCATCATCGCCCTCGCCGTCCCCGAATTCGGCAACCCGTACTTCGCGGAGCTGGCCGGCGAGGTCGTCGACGCGGCGGCCCGGCACGACTACACCGTCCTGGTCGACCACACGGCGGGCCTGCGGGAGAAGGAGCTGCTGGTCTGCCAGGGCTTCCGCTCCCACGTCATCGACGGCCTCATCCTCAGCCCCATCCACCTGGAGACCGAGGACCTGATGGCCCGCACCGAGACCGCGCCGCTGGTGCTGCTCGGCGAGCGCGAGTACGAGGCCCCCTACGACCACATCGCCATCGACAACGTGGCCGCCGCCCGCGAGGCCGTCGCCCACCTCGTCGCCCTCGGCCACCGCAGGATCGCCTTCCTCGGCTCCCGCACCGGCCGGGAGCGCCAGCCCGCCCACCTCCGGCTGCGCGGCTGGCGCGAGGAGCTGGCCGCCTCCGGCATCCAGCCCGACGAGTCCCTCGTCGTCGTCACCGACGGTTACGGACGAGAGGACGGCGCGGCGGCGATGGCCTCGCTGCTCGACCGGGGCGAGCGGCCCGACGCCGTGTTCGCGTACAACGACATGATCGCGACGGGGGCCATGCGCACCATCACCGAACGCGGCCTCACCATCCCGGACGACATCGCCGTCGTCGGCTTCGACGACATCGAGGAGAGCCGGTACGGGGCCACCACCCTCACCACCATCGCGCCCGACAAGGCGGCCATCGCCCGGCTCGCCGTCGACAGCCTCGTCGAACGCCTCGCGGGCACCCCCGTCGCCGAACCCCGGCGGCCCCGCCCCGGCTACCGGCTCGTCGTCCGCGAATCCACCACTCCCCGCGAGGCTTCCGGACCGCCCCGCTAGCGACCCCTTGGATCCGCCGTCAACTGCCTTCGAAAGGCGAGCAGTTGACGGCAGATCCCGTCGGGGTCCCTTCCGCACCCCAAGGAACTCCTCATGCCCACCGTGCACCGCAAACCGTTCGGCCGCGCCCACGGGCAGAGCGAGATCGACCTCTGGACCCTCGACTCCGGCACCGGCGTCCGGGCCGAGATCCTCACCTACGGCGGCGTCCTGCACAGCCTCACCGTGCCGGACACCGCGGGCAGCCCCGGCCCGGTCGTCCGCGCGCTGCCCGCGCTCGACGACTACACCGACAGGAACCCCTACTTCGGGGCCGTCGTCGGCCGGTACGCCAACCGCATCGCCCACGGCCGCTTCACCCTCGACGGGGCCACGCACCACATCCCCGCCAACGACCGGGGCCACGCCCTCCACGGGGGCCCCGACGGCTTCCACACCAAGGTCTGGTCCGCCACCGGGGACCGTACCGGCACCGCCGCCGCCCTCCGGCTCACCCTGCGCAGCCCCGACGGCGACATGGGCTTCCCCGGAGCGCTCGACGTCACCGTCACCTACACCCTGGACACCGCCGGGACCCTCTCCGCCGACTACCGGGCCGTCACCGACCGCCCCACCGTCGTCAACCTCACCAACCACTCCTACCTCAACCTCGGCGGCGACGACATCCTCGGCCACACCCTCCAGGTCGACGCCGACGCCTACCTCCCCATCGACCCCGGCTCCATCCCCGAAGGCCCGCCCGCTCCGGTGGCCGGCACCCCGTTCGACCTCACCGCCCCCCGGCGCATCGGTGAACGCCTCGACCGCCCGGACGCCCAACTGCACCGGGCCGGCGGCTTCGACCACTGCTGGGTCCTGCGCCCCGCCGACCCCGGAACCCTGCGCCGGGCCGCCCGCCTCACCGCCCCCGGCGACCTGCGGACCCTGGAGCTCTGGACCACCGAACCCGGCCTCCAGATCTACACCGCCAACCAGCTCGACGGCGCGTTCACCGACGGCACCGGCCGCCGCCACGGCCGCCACGGATCGCTCTGCCTGGAGACCCAGCACCTGCCGGACTCGCCCAACCGCCCCGGCCACCCCACCACCGTGCTGCGCCCCGGCGAGATCCTGCGCAGCCGCACCGAATGGCGCTTCCCGCACCTGCGGCGCCGCGGATAACCGGTTGCGGCCCCCGGCCGCCCCCTGATCTACTCCGCCGGTCCACCGGTACGACCCAGGAGTCCGAAACATGCGCCGAGCCTTCGTGTCCCTCCCGACAGAAACCGACCTTTCTCTCAAGGACATGAAGCTTCGTGCACACGTTGAACCTGGGAATCCTGGCGCATGTCGACGCCGGTAAGACAAGCCTGACCGAGCGGCTCCTCCACACCGCCGGAGCCATCGAGGCCCTCGGCAGCGTCGACGACGGCAGCACCCGCACCGACTCCCTCGCCCTGGAGCGCCGGCGCGGCATCACCATCAAGTCCGCCGTCGTCTCCTTCACCCTCGGCGCCACCACGGTCAACCTGATCGACACCCCCGGCCACCCGGACTTCATCGCCGAGGTGGAGCGGGTCCTCGGCGTGCTCGACGGCGCCGTCCTGGTCGTGTCCGCGGTGGAGGGCGTCCAGGCGCAGACCCGGGTCCTGCTCCGCACCCTGCGCCGACTGCGCATCCCGACCCTGCTGTTCGTCAACAAGACCGACCGGCCCGGCGCACGCTACGGCTCGCTGCTGACGAGCATCACCGAACGGCTCTCCCCGGACATCGTCGCGATGGGCTCCGTCCGGGGCCTCGGCACCCACGGTGCGACGAGCACCCCGTTCACCGGGGCCGATCCCGGCTTCACCGGTGCGCTCACCGACCTGCTCACCCGGCACGACGACGAGCTGCTGAGCGCGTACGTCGACGACCCGGCGGGCCTCACCCGCACCCGGCTCCTCGGGGCGCTGGCCGAACAGACCGCCCGGTGCCTCGTCCACCCGGTCTTCTTCGGCTCCGCCGCCACCGGTGCGGGCATCGACGCCCTGGTCGGCGGCATCACCGGACTGCTGCCCGCCGCCACGGGGGATCCGGAGGCGCCGGCCCGCGGCACGGTGTTCAAGGTCGACCGGACCGCGAACGGCGAGCGGACGGCGTACGTCCGTATGGTCGAGGGGGCCGTGCGCACCCGTGAGGTGCTGCGTTTCCGCAGCCCGGACGGCGAGGAGGGCGAAGGCAAGGTCTCCGCGGTCAGCGTCTTCGAGAACGGCCGTGAGGTGCCGGCGTCCGCGGTCCGCGCCGGCCGGATCGGCAGGCTGAAAGGGCTGGCCGGCATCCGGATCGGCGACAGCGTCGGCGCGGACCGGGCCGGGGCGGGGCGCCGGCACTTCGCCCCGCCGACCCTGGAGACGGTCGTCGTGCCGCGACGCCCCGAGGACCGGGGCGCCCTGCACCTCGCACTCGGCCGTCTCGCCGAACAGGACCCGCTGATCGCCGTCCGCCGCGACGACCTCCGCGGGGAGGTGTCCCTCTCGCTCTACGGGGAGGTGCAGAAGGAGGTCATCCAGACGACTCTGGCCGAGGAGTTCGGCGTGGACGTGATCTTCCGGGGGACCACGACCATCTGCCGGGAACGGCCCGTCGGCTCGGGGACGGCCGCCGAGTTCATCGACACGGACCGCAACCCCTTCCTCGCCACCGTCGGACTGCGCGTCGACCCGGCCCCGTACGGCAGCGGGGTGGAGTTCCGCCGCGAAGTGGAACGCGGCTCCATGCCCCCTTCCCTGGTGCGGGCGGTCGAGGAGACCGTCCGCGCCACTCTGGGCCAGGGCCTGCACGGCTGGCAGGTCACCGATTGCGTGGTCACCCAGACGCATGCCGGCTACAACAGCGTGTCGAGCACGGCGGGCGACTTCCGCGGTCTGACGCCCCTGGTCCTGATGGACGCGCTGCGCCGGGCCGGAACGCGGGTGTACGAGCCGATGCACCGGTTCCGCCTGGAGACGCCCGCGGACGCCTTCGGCGCACTGGTCCCGGTCCTCGCCCGGCTCCGCGCGGAGCCGGGACTCCCCGAGACGCACGGTGCCCTCTGCACCGTGGAGGGCGAGATGCCGGCGGCCCGCGTCCACGAACTCCAGCGGCTGCTTCCGGGGGCGACCCGGGGCGAGGGCGTGCTGGAGTCCGCCTTCGCCGGCCACCGCCCGGTGACCGGCCCGGTTCCGGACCGCCCGCGCACCGACCACGACCCGCTGCACCGCGAGGAGTACCTGCTCCGCACGGTGCGGCGGGTCGCCGACCGAGCCCCCGCTACTTGAGGTAGGGGCCCGCCGCGCCGATCTTCCCCGGCGCTGCGTTCTTCCCGCCGAGGTCCAGGACGTACACGCGCAGGTTGCCCTTCCCGGGGGCCGGGACCGCGAGGGTGCCTCCGGTGACGACCTTCGCGTCCCCCGTCACGGCGTCCTTGTACGTGCCGTTGGGGACGCCGGTGTACGTGGCGCTCCCGGAGACCGTCACCAGGGCGAAGCTGTCGGTGCCGGCCGCCGCGTCGGTGTAGCGGCGCTTGTACGCCATGGAGCCGCTGATGCCCTCCGTGGAGTACTGGCCCATCTGGAGTGCCGGCACCGCGCGCCGGATCTCGTTGAGCCGCTGGAGGTGCCGTGCCAGCGGTGCGGCCAGGGTGTCCGCGACCTTCCCGGTGGCCGAGGACACCTTGCCGAAGTCCGAGGCCGTCACCTCACCGGCCAGGTGGTCCCCGAAGTAGGCCCGCCCGGTCGTCGCCAGGGGGCACGTCGGCCCGCAGTCGATCTTCTTCCCCCTCTGGAACTCGATCTCGGAGCCGTAGTAGAGCGTCGGGATGCCCCGGAAGGTCCACATCAGCGACATGTTCTCGGCCCAGGCGTCCGTGCCGCCCGCGTACCGCTCGCTGCTCTTGTTGGGCCCGTAGTCGTGGCTGTCGACATAGACGACGTTGTAGGTGGCGTCGTTGGTCGCGTCGTCGGAGTCCTTGCCGTTGTGGTAGGCGTTGTTCGCGTCCCCGAAGTTCATGTGCATCCGCATGTCGATGATGTTCATCCCGGAGGCCCGGCTGCGGTCGGGGGCGTGGTAGGCGTTGCCCTTGAGGAAGGCGTTGTCGGAGACGGGCTGCGCCGCCGTGCCCTGCTGCTGCTCGTGGTCGTACATCTCCAGGGCGGCCTTCTCGTCGTCCGCGCTGTACTCCTTGCGCTCCTTCCAGGTGAAGAACTGCGCCGAGTGGTTGACCGAACCACGGTTCCACTTGTCGTTGACGAAGGCGGCGACCTCACCGAAGACGAAGAAGTTCTCCGCCGCACCGGCCCCGAACCGCTGGGTGACCCGCTCCTGGATGGCGGGCAGGAAACGGCGGTTCCAGGTGGTGCGGGGGATGTGCACCGCCGTGTCGAGCCGGAAGCCGTCGACGCCCATGTCGATGTACTTGTTGTACGCGCCGATCAGATAGTTCTGGACCTGGGCGTTCTCGGTGTTGAAGTCGGCGAGGTCGTCGTGCAGCCAGCAGGAGCGGGAGTCCTCGCCCTCCCAGTTGCCGATCCAGCAGTTGTGGTAGAGCGCTTTCGGGAACATGCCCGAAGTGGGGTTCGGCCACTGGCAGTTGTAGATGCGGTAGCCCTCCGGCGAGGTGTGTCCGGTGGGCGTGCCCCAGTTGAGGCAGGTGTTGCCGGACGGTTCGGCCGTGGACCACAGGTCACCGTTGTAGTACGACTTCCCCGACTTCGGCTCGACGGTGAGGCCGTCGTACGTGAAGGCGTCGTCCTTCTCGTCGTAGTACCAGCTCCACTGGGCGTCGCGCACCCCGTAGGCCTTCGGGGTGAACAGTCCCTTGGCGCCCCAGCGCGAGGAGTGGTTGTGGACCACGTCCTGGTAGATCTTCATACCCTTGGCGTGCGCCGCGTTGATGAGGTCCTGGTACGAGGCCCCGGCGGACTCCAGCCTCGGGTCGACCTTGTAGAAGTCGTAGCCGTGGTAGCCGTGGTAGTCGTAGTCCGAGCGGTTGAGCACGACCGGGGTGATCCAGATCGCGGAGAATCCGAGCCCCTTGACGTAGTCGAGCTTCTGCACGAGCCCCTTGAAGTCGCCCCGGAACATGGGGTCGTCGTTGGCGGCGTTGCCGGACTTCCGGTGCTGGCTGCCGCCCCGGTTGTTCGTGCTGTCGCCGTCGTTGAAGCGGGCGGTGAGCACGAAGTAGACGGGGTCCTTACGGGGGTCGGTGCCCAGCGGCGTGCCGGCCGGCGGTGCGGTGGGCTTGTCGCCGGTGGTGGCGGAGGCGGGGGCGGATTCGGGCGAGACGTTCCCGGCGGCGTCGACGGCCCGGACGGTGTAGCGGTAGGCGGTCCGCGCCTCCAGTCCGGTGTCGGAGAACACGGTCGAGGTGGTGTCGGTGACCACCGTGCCCTTCGTGCCGCCGGTCCGAACTACCTGATACTTCGTCACACCCCGGTCGTCCGTGGCGGGTTCCCAGGTGACCACCACGGCGACCCCGTCGGCGGCGGCCTTCACCGCGGTGGGCGCGGTGGGCGCCTCGGTGTCGGGTTCCTCGGCGGCGCACGGGTCCTTCGCCGAGGGGGTCACCTTGCGGTCCTTCACCGTGGTGAGCCCGGTCGCCAGGGTGTAGTCGTTGCCGTTGTTGTTGTCCCACACGCCGTTGCCGTTGTTGAACGTCGCCTGGAGGCCGGTGGCGCTGCCCAGATCCACCGTGCGTTTCACCCAGCCGGTGCAGGCGGCTTCCATGCCGATGCCGGGGACGGTCGTCCAGGCTCCACCGTGCGGTCGGTAGTGCAGGTTGACGGTGGGCCAGCCGACGGTGGAGGTCGCGTAGTAGACCGACGCCGCGTTCGGCCCCTGGGGCTCCTCCGGCTCCTCGGGCCCCGTGCCCGCGCACGGGTCGCTGTGCGCCACGACGCCGTCCTGGACGGTGATGTTCCCGGTGCCCAGGTCGTAGTTCCTTCCCGCGTTGTTGTCCCAGGTGCCCGAGCCGTCGGTGAAGGTCGTCTTCAGTCCGCCCGCGCCTCCGAGGGGGACCGTCAGCCTGACCCAGTCGGTGCAGGCGGCCTCCATCCGGGTGCCGGGCACGGCGGTCCAGGAGCCGCCGTCGGGGGAGTAGTGCAGGTAGTACGACGACCAGTTCCGGGTCTTCGTGGAGTAGAAGACGGTCGCCGTGGTCGCGGCGGAGGCCGAGGCCGCGACGGGCGCGGTGGCCGGGTCGGGAACGGGCCGTGGCGCGGCGGCGAGGAGTCCCAGCAGCCCGGCCGCTGCCACGGCCGCCGCGAGCGGGCGTCTCGGCAGCCGGTGAGGGGTGCGTCTCATGCGTGTCTCCAGGGGGAGGGGGAGAACCCTGACGCGCCTCGGGGTTCGGCGGGCGAGCACGATCCGATGGCAAGTTCCGCCGGAATCTTGCTGCAATTCCTTGCGGGGAGGAAGTTACCGGTGCATGACAGGTGCGTAAAGGGATCCGGCAGCACCTCCTCGCCGGAATGGACGGGCCGGCGCGGGCGTTCGCACGGTCATGACCTTCTCCGTTGACGTGACCGTGCGGGGCTACGAGCTCGACACCCAGGGCCACCTGAACCAGGCCGTCTACCTCCAGTACGCGGAGCACGCGCGCTGGGAGCTGCTGCGGGCCGCCGGGCTGCCCCAGGAGAAGCTGCTGGCCGACGGGATCGGCCCGGTGCAGCTGGAGGTGACGGTCAAGTACCGCCGCGAGCTGCGTGGCGGCGAGCGGGTACGCGTGACCTGCCGGTTCGACTACGGCACGGGCAAGACGTTCACGATGGAGCAGCACATCGTCAAGGAGGACGGCACGGTGGCCGCCGAGATCACCGGAGTGGCCGGCGTCCTCGACCTGACCGAACGCCGGCTCGTCCCGGACCCGCGAAGCCGGCTCGCCGCCCTGGCCGACAACCCCGATCTGCTGACCGGCTGACCGGCGGGGAGCCCAGAGCGGTCAGAGGCGGCAGCTGATTTCGAGGCCGTCCTCCACGGGGAAGGTGACGCTCTGGTAGCCGTTGCCGGTGTCGCGGACGTGGTCGAGGTACGGGACCAGTGCGGTGAGGTCCACGTCGTCGGCCACGACGAGGGTGCCGGGGGCGATGTGGGGCTCCAGGAGTCGCAGGACGGGCAGGCAGAGGTCCTTCCAGCCGTCCAGGAACAGGAAGTCGACGGGTTGCCGCAGCGCGGCGAGCGTCTGCAGGGCGTCTCCCTCCAGGAGGGTGACCACGTCGTCGAGGCCGGTGGCCGTGAAGGTGTCGCGGGCGGCGGCGGCCTTCGCCGCGTTCATCTCGGTGGTGATGACGTGCCCCGAGCCGTTGTCGCGAACGGCGGCCGCCAGGTGGAGAGTGGAGATGCCGTAGGAGGTGCCGAACTCGACGACGGTGTTCGGCCTGGTGGCGCGGACGAGGTTGTAGAGGAGTCTGCCGCCGTCGGCCGAGATCGGCATGTAGATCTCCCGGTTCGCGTCGGCGAGTTCCTGCGCCGTCAGCGCTCCTCGGTCGTCGGGCCGGAGGCTTCGCACGCGTGCCGCGGCCTCGTCGTCACGGGCGGCGGCTTCGAACATGCGGGTCAGGGCGGAGCGGAGGCGCGGCTCCGCGAGGGTGTGGGTGTCTGCGGTCATGGTGCGGGCTCCTGGAGGTCCGGGCGCTGAGAGCGGTGGCGGTGGGGAGAGCGGAAAGCGTGGGCCGATCGCTATTTCGAGGCACCGTGCACCGTAAAGCTACCACCATTCGATGCACGGTGTCTCGTTTATAGTGGGGGCATGGTTCAGGAAAGCGGCCGTGGCAGGCCCCGCAGTGAGAGCGCACGGGCGGCCGTGCTGCACGCCGTCGACGACCTTCTGGTCGAAGTCGGGTACGCGGCACTGACCATGAAGGGCATCGCGGAACGCGCCGGAGTGGGCCGGCAGACCGTGTACCGCTGGTGGTCGAACAAGGCCGAGGTCCTCTACGAGGCCAGCGTCATCGACGCCCGGCAGGAGCTCGCGGTCCCCCTCACCGGAGTCGCCCGCGACGACCTCACGGCCTATCTCGACGCCCTCACCGGCTTCCTCGCGCACTCGCACGCGGGAGCGGCCTACCGAGCCCTTCTGGGGGAGGCCCAGCACGACGCGGACGTGGCCGCCCTCCTGGCGTCCGGCGACGTCCTCGGCGAGAGCGCGGCCGCGGTGGCGGCCCCGCTGCTGGAGGGCCGCGGCGACGATCTGTCGCTGGAGCAGGCGACCGCCCTGCTGATCGGCCCCGTGTTCTTCCACGTCCTGTCCGGTCGGGATCCCGAGGGCGTCGACACCGAGCAGCAGGTGGAGCGGTTCCTGCGCGCCTTCGCCGCGGACTGATGCCGGTGGCTCCCGCCGGCATCAGTCCGCGGCCTCCTCCCGCCGCCCCGTTTCCGCTCTCCACCCCCGCATGTGAAGGGACAAGCCGACGCCCATGTCCGTAGCCGCGAAGGAATCAGTCGTCCGGGCCCCGGGCATCCCGCACCTGTTGGTGACGGTGCTGTTCTGCTTCTCCGGATTCGCCCTCCTGCTCCCGGTCTCACCGGCGTGGGCCGTCGAGGGAGGGGCGGACGAGTTCGGCGCCGGACTCGTCACCGCCGTCCTGATGGCCGCCACGGTCCTGACCCAGCTGTTCGTCAGGACCATGCTGCGCAGGCTCGGGTGGACCCGCACTCTCGTCCTCGGCGCACTGCTGCTCGGCCTGCCCTCGCTCCTCCAGGCCCTCAGCGACCAACTGCTGCCCGTCCTGCTGACGACCGCCCTGCGGGGAGCGGGCTTCGGCATCGTCACCGTCTGCGGCGCCACCGCCGCGGCCGTACTGGCCCCGCGGGGACGCCAGGGGGCGGTCATCGGCCTCTACGGTCTCGCCGTCGCCCTGCCCCAGGTCGTCCTGACCCCGGCGGCCCCCTGGCTGACCGACACGTTCGCCCTGCCCGCGGTCATCGCCTGCGGCGTTCTCCCCGTCCTCGCCCTGCCCTGGGCGCGCTCCCTCGGCCGCGCCGTGGAGGACCGCGCCGACGGTCCGGCGTCCCCGGGTGGCCCCGCCCGGAACCCCGCCCCCGCCGTCGCGGTGCTCCGACGCATCCGGCGGCCCCTGGCCGTGCTGCTCCTGGTCACGGCGGCCGGCGGAGCCGTCCTCACCTTCGCCCCGCAGTTCACCGCCACCCCCGCGCTCGCCGCCACGGGGCTGTTCGCCCTCACCGCCACCGCCGCACTGGCCCGTTGGGGGTGCGGAGAACTCGCCGACCGGATCGCCCTGCGGCCCATCACCGGAATCCTCGCCCTCACCGCGTGCGCGGGCCTGGCGCTGACCGCGTCGGGCGTCGGATCGGACCGTACCCCGGCGCTGCTGGCCGGCCTGCTTCTCCTGGGGGCGGCGTACGGAGGGCTCCAGAGCCTCACCCTCGTCCAGGCGTTCGACCGCGCGGGCGTGGAGAACCGGCATGCCGCCTCGGTCGCGTGGAACATCGGCTACGACGCGGGTACCGGCCTCGGGGCCCTCATGCTGGGCGTGGCGGCACACGTGGCCACCTTCTCCGCCGGCTTCACCGTCCTGTCCGCGCTGATGGCACTCGCGGGCCTGGCCGTTCTCCTCACCGGCCGCAACGAGCCCCTCGACCCTCAGGGGAACCGCGGCCCGCGTGCACCCAGGACGAAGCGCCCGTCCCTCGGCAAGCGCTGAGACCGGCGTCCACCCCCTCGGCTCCGAGGCGCGCCCGGCCGCCCGGCCACGGGCGCCGTGGGCTGCCGGACCGGGCGGACCGGGCGGACCGGGCGGACCGGACCGCGCTGATCGGAACCGGACGGATCGGACCGGCGACGACGGGACGGTGGGTGCCCTCCCGGACGTCCTCCGGGACGCCCACCCGGGCGCCCGCCGCCGTCGGCCGTATCCGCGCGCGCCCGGTCAGGCGGCGGTGCCGACGACCAGATGATCGCCCGGGATGCCGGCCTTGCCCGGTGCGTAGTAGTCCTTGATCCCGGCGACCCACGTCTCCACCCGGATCCGGTCCCCGTCGTTGGGCTCGAAGGCGTCGAAGAGCGCGTCGATGTTCGCGGGCTCGAACCCGATGGCCGTCATCAGCGCCATGAACAGCGGCCGCTCGATCAGACCGTCGCCGTCCGGGTCGCCGAGCGCGGCCAGCGCCTCGGCGAACACCCCGACGGTCGCGTCGAACCGCTCCGGCGACAGCACGCAGGCGGTGAACTCCTCGAAGGTGACCTCGCCGTCGCCATCGGCGTCCAGCTCGGTGCGCAGCGTCGTCCAGTACCGCCGGAACGCCGCACGCATCGCGTCCTTCGCCGCCCGGTCCGACGCGTGCGCCTCCCGGACGACGCGGTCGGCCATGAGGTCGAAGTCGTCCGCCTCCAGGACTCCGTTGGCGTTGGCGTCGAACAGGGAGAAGACGAGCGTGACCCGCCTGGTGGCCTCAGTGCCCATGAATCCGTCACCTTTCTCCGCATGTCACGTTCCCTCCGACCGCGGCCCGGTGCCCGGTCGGCCCACCCACTGTCCGTCGAAGAGCGGCATCCGCGGCGAAAGCCGTGGTTCTTTCACCTGAAGGACGTAACTGACCTGCGTAAACGTCAAGTTGAGGCAGAGGGAGGGGCTCGCCGGACCCGCGCGCCCCCGGGCCTCCGAGAGCTGCCCCGTACCCTTAGGCTGAGCCGATGCGCGCCCCGTCCGCCGTGAGCGGCCCCCGTACGACCGAGGTCCGTCTGCCATGACCAGCGAGACCCGGACGCTGCCCGCGTTCGCTCCCGGTTCGGTGGACACCTCCTTCGTCATCGCCGGCTACGACGAGGTCGTCACCCACGACACGCTCTGGGACGCGCACTCCCACCCCTTCCACGAACTGCTCTGGAACGAGCGCGGCGCCTCCACCGCGGTGGTCGGGAGCCGGATCTGGACGATCACCCCGGCCCTGGGCCTGTGGATGCCCGCGGGAACCCTGCACGCCGGATCGGCGACCGCCGGGACCTGGTTCCGGGCGAGCTTCTTCGGTTTCCGTACCACCGCGTCGATCTCCGCCACGCCGGTCGCCGTCGAGATCACCCCGCTGCTGCGCCTGCTGCTGGAACGGCTCGGCGAACCCGGACTCACGGCCGCCTCGCGCGCCGCGACCGAGGCGCTGGTGCTCGACGTCCTCGTACCGTCGCCCCGTGAACTGCTCGTGCGGGTCCCGGCCTCCGAGCTGCTCCGCCCGATCGCCGAAGCGGTGCGCGAGGATCCGGCCGACCGGCGGACGCTGGCCGACTGGGCGTCCGCCCTCGGCGTCAGCGCCCGTACGGTCACCCGGGCGTTCACCGCCGAGACGGGCACGAGCTTCGTGCGCTGGGTGGCGGCGGTCCGCGCCCAGCACGCCATCGGCCTGCTGACCCGGGGACGGGACGTGGAGGACGTGGCCGAACAGGTCGGCTACCGCTCGGCGAGCGCGTTCGGCGCCGCCTTCCGGCGTACGACGGGACTCACCCCGGGGACCTTCCGGCCGGAATGACGGCCCGACCCCGTGTCCGTATCGCTACAGGGCATGTCCCAAACGGTTGATTGCGACAGCCGGGTCGATTCTCATAGGGTTCGAAGGCAAGCCTTACCTAAGCCGATGCCGCACGCGCCGCGCACCGATCCATGACGGCTGCGCACGCCCCGACGTGCGAGAAGCGGTACCCCGACATCCGGAAAGCCGGGTACACACCCATGTCTTCACACCGCCTCCCCCTGCTCGTCGTGGCGGCCGCCCTCGTCGGCGTCTCCGCCTGCGCCGGGACCACCGACGCCGGGAACAAGGACGACGAAAGCCGTTCCGGCGGGTTCCCCCTGACCGTCGAGCACGCCCTGGGCAAGACCACCATCCCGGCGAAGCCGAAGCGCGTCGCGACCGTCAACTGGGCCAACCACGAAGTGCCGCTCGCGCTCGGCGTCGTGCCCGTCGGCATGGCCGCGGCCAACTTCGGCGACGACAACGACGACGGCGTGCTGCCCTGGGTCGAGGAGAGGCTCGACGAGCTGAAGGCGAAGACGCCGGTGCTCTTCGACGAGACCGACGGCATCGACTTCGAGGCCGTGGCGGACACGAAGCCGGACGTCATCCTGGCCGCGTACTCGGGTCTGACCAAGAAGGACTACGAGACCCTCAGCGAGATCGCCCCGGTCGTCGCCTACCCGGACGCCGCCTGGGCGACGCCGTGGCGCGAGATCGTCCGGACGAACAGCACGGCGATCGGGCTGGCCGACGAGGGCGAGAAGCTGATCGAGAAGCTCGACGGGGACATAGCGAAGACCGCCGCGAAGTACCCGCAGCTCAAGGGCAAGTCGGCGATGTTCATGACGCACGTCGACCCCAACGACGTCAGCCAGGTCGGCTTCTACACCGCCCACGACACCCGCACCCAGTTCTTCCAGGACCTCGGGATGAAGATCCCCGGAAGCATCGCGAATGCGTCCGAGGGCACGGACAAGTTCGCCCTCACCAAGAGCGCCGAGCAGATCGACGCGTTCGACGACGTCGACATCATCACCGGCTACGGCGACGACACCGGTGAGCTGCTGAAGACGGTCTCCGAGGACCCGCTGCTCTCCAAGATCCCCGCCGTCGAGCGCGGCTCCGTCTACCTGCTGCCCGGCACCAGCCCGCTGGCCACGGCCGCCAACCCGACGCCGCTGTCGATCGGTTACGTGCTGGACGACTACGCCGCCGCGCTCGCCGAGGCCGCGGACAAGGTCAAGTGACCGAGCCCGACACCCGTACCCCGCCGGACGTCGTCACCAGACGTCCGGCGGGCGTGCGCCTGCTGTGGGTCCTGCTCTCCGTACTCGCCCTGGCGGCGGTCATGGTCGCGTCCGTCGCCATCGGCTCCCGCGACGTCCCCTGGTCCGACGTCGTCGCGGCGCTCGGCGGCGCGGACGACACCCTGGGCCGGGCGGCGGCGACGAAGCGCATCCCGCGCACCGTGCTCGCCGTCGTCATCGGCGCCGCACTCGGGCTCGCGGGCGGCGTGATGCAGGGCGTGACCCGTAACCCGCTGGCCGACCCCGGCATCCTCGGCGTCAACATGGGGGCGTCCCTCGCCGTCGTCACCGCGGTCGCGTTCTTCGGGCTCACCTCGCCCACCGGATACGTCTGGACCGCCGTCCTGGGCGCGGCCCTCGCCGCCCTGTTCGTCTACACCGTCGGAACCCTCGGCAGAGGAGGGGCGACCCCGCTCAAGCTGGCCCTCGCCGGAGCCGCCACCTCCGCGGCCTTCGCCTCGCTCGTCAGCGCGATCATCCTGCCGCGCAACGACATCGCCGGAAGCTTCAAGCTCTGGCAGATCGGCGGCGTCGGCGGCGCGTCCTTCGAACGCATCGGCCAGGTCGCGCCGTTCCTCGCGGTCGGCTTCGCCGTCTGCCTGCTCTCCGCCCGGGCCCTCAACTCCCTCGCCCTGGGCGACGATCTGGCGGCCGGACTCGGCGAACGCGTCGCCGTGGCACGGGCGATGGCCGCCCTCGGAGCCGTCCTGCTGTGCGGAGCGGCCACCGCCGTCGCCGGACCGATCGGCTTCGTCGGGCTCGTCGTCCCGCACACCTGCCGACTGCTCGTCGGCGTCGACCACCGTTGGCTCCTGCCGCTCTCCACGGTGCTCGGCGCGGTCCTGCTCACCGCTGCCGACGTCGTCGGCCGGATCGTGGCACGCCCCTCGGAGATCGACGTCGGCATCGTGACCGCACTGATCGGGGCCCCCTTCTTCATCTACATCGTCCGCCGACAGAAGGTACGTGCCCTGTGAGCGCACCCGTCCTCACCCGGCGGCCGTCCGTCGAGGCCGCCACCCGCCGCCGTGTGCGCGGCGCCTCGCGCCGCCGCCGGGTCGTCCTGGCGCTGCTGCTCCTCGTCCTCGCCGCGTTCGCCGTGACGCTCATGGCGGGCCGGACCTTCTACCCGCCCGGCGACGTGTTCCGGGTGGTCCTCGGGGAGCAGGTGCCGGGCGCGTCGTTCACGGTGGGCCGGCTGCGGCTGCCCCGCGCGGTCCTCGCCGCTGTGGCCGGATTCAGCTTCGGCCTGGCCGGGGTCACCTTCCAGACGATGCTCCGCAACCCGCTCGCCAGCCCCGACATCATCGGCATCAGCTCCGGGGCGAGCGCCGCCGCGGCCATCGCCATCGTCACCCTGTCGCTCGGCGAGGTCCAGGTCTCCGTCCTCGCCATCGCCGCCGGCCTCGGCGTCGCCCTGCTGGTGTACTCCCTGGCGTTCAAGGGCGGTGTCGTCGGCACCCGGCTCATCCTGATCGGCATCGGGATCTCCGCGATGCTCGACAGCATCACCTCCTACGTCCTGTCCCGGGCCGCCGAATGGGACCTCCAGGAAGCGATGCGCTGGCTGACCGGCAGCCTCAACGGAGCCACCTGGGAGCAGGCCGTCCCCGCGCTCGTCGCGGCGGCGGTCCTGACCCCGCTGCTGCTGGGCCAGGCCCGCAACCTCTCCGCGCTCCAGCTCGGCGACGACACCGCCTCCGCCCTCGGCGTACGCGTGGAGCGCACCCGGATCACGGTGATCGTCGCCGCCGTCGGGCTGATCGCCTTCGCCACGGCGGCGGCCGGACCCATCGCGTTCGTAGCGTTCCTCTCCGGCCCCATCGCGGCCCGGATCACCGGAGCGGGCGGCTCCCTGCTGGTGCCCGCCGGGCTCGTCGGCTCGCTGCTCGTCCTCGTCGCCGACTTCACCGGCCAGTTCGCCTTCGGCGAGCGCTACCCGGTCGGCGTCGTCACCGGCGTCCTCGGAGCCCCCTACCTCGTCTACCTGATCATCCGCACCAACCGGGCGGGAGGCTCGCTATGACCACGCACCACCGACTGACCGCCGAAGGACTCACCCTCGGCTACGGCGACCGCACCGTCGTCGACTCCCTCGATCTGGCCGTACCGCCCGGCCGGATCACCGTGATCGTGGGCGCCAACGCCTGCGGCAAGTCGACGCTGCTGCGCTCCATGTCCCGACTGCTCGCCCCCCGGGCCGGCCGCGTCGTCCTGGACGGCAAGGAGGTGCACCGGCTGCCCGCCAAGGAGCTGGCCCGCACCCTCGGCCTGCTGCCGCAGTCGCCTGTCGCGCCCGAGGGCATCACCGTCTCCGACCTCGTCGGCCGGGGCCGCCACCCCCATCAGTCCGTCTTCTCCCGCTGGAACGAGAAGGACGACGCCGCCGTGGCCGCCGCCCTGGAGGCCACCCACACCGAACCGCTCGCCGAACGCGCGGTGGACGAACTCTCCGGCGGCCAGCGCCAGCGCGTCTGGATCGCCATGGCCCTCGCCCAGCAGACCGAGCTGCTGCTGCTCGACGAGCCGACCACCTTCCTCGACGCCAGCCACCAGATCGAGGTCCTCGACCTCCTGACCGACCTGAACCGCTCGCGCGGCACCACCATCGTGATGGTTTTGCACGACCTCAACCTCGCCGCCCGGTACGCGGACCACCTGATCGCCCTCGCCGACGGCGGGCTCCACGCCTCCGGCACCCCGGCCGAGGTGCTCACCGAGGAGTCCGTACGGGCCGTTTTCGATCTCGACAGCCGCATCATCGAGGACCCCGTGTCGGGCCGGCCCCTGATGCTCCCGATCGGCCGCCACCACGTCCTGGACCGGGCCGGGACGCTGCCCGTCGGGGAGCCGACCGCGTGAACGCCGGGGCGTACGCCCCCTGATCGGCTGACTGCGGCGTGTCACTGACATGTTTCGAAGAGTGACGGGGCACAGAGGGTAGGTCGGGCGCCGGGCTCCGGTCCGGCACACGCCCTTTTCCTCGAAGCGGTCATTGGGAGAACCTCGGTGGAGAACACCTCGGTGCAGAACAAGGAAACCGTCCGGACCTGTCCTTTCGACTACGCGCAGCAGCTGGAGTTCGACCCCCAGCTCAGGCAATTGCTGACCGAGGAGCCGGTGTCCCGCATCCGTATGGCGTACGGAGAGGGCGAGGCCTGGCTGGTCACCCGCTACGAGGACGTCCGGACGGTCACCACCGACCGGCGGTTCAGCCGCAGCGCCGTCCTCGGCCGCGACTTCCCCCGGATGACGCCCGAGCCGATCGTGCAGGCGGAGTCCATCAACCTCATGGACCCGCCCGCCAGCAGCCGGCTGCGGGGCCTGGTCGCCAAGAGCTTCACCCCGCGTCGCGTCGAGCAGATGCGCGGCGGGACCCAGGGTGTGGTGGACCGGCTGCTGGACGAGATGGAGGAGGAGGGGTCACCCGCCGACTTCGTCGCCCGGGTCTCGGCGCCGCTGCCGCTGATCACCATCTGCGAGGCGCTCGACATCCCCGAGGCCGACCGCCCCTGGCTCCGGGCCCACGCCATGACCATGATGAACGTCGGGGCCGCGGGCAAGGAGGACGCGGTACGCGCCAAGGCGGAGCTGCGCGGCTACTTCCAGGAGCTGACCGCGGAGCGGCGCCGCGCCCCGGGCGAGGACCTCATCAGCACCCTGGCCACCGCCCGGGACGGCGACGAACTGCTGGACGACGACGAGCTGGCCGTCATGGCGATGGTCCTGCTCATCACCGGCCAGGACACCACCACCTACCAACTCGGCAACATCGCCTACACCCTGCTCACCAGCCCGGACCTCATGCGGTCCCTCCGGGCCGAACCGCAGCGGCTGCCCCGCACCCTGGAGGAGCTGCTGCGCCACATCCCCTTCCGCAAGGGCGTCGGCATCCCGCGCATCGCGCTGGAGGACGTGGAGCTCTCCGGAGTCCTCATCAAGGCCGGCGATGTGGTGCACGTGTCCTACCTGACGGCCAATCGGGACTCCGCCAAGTTCGACCGTCCCGACGAGCTGGATCCCGACCGGCCGACCATCCCCCACATGACGTTCGGCTGGGGCGCCCACCACTGCCTGGGCGCACCGCTGGCCACCATGGAACTGGAAGTGGCCTTCTCCACGCTGCTGACCCGCTTCCCGGCCCTGCGTCTGGATGTGCCGCCCGCGGACGTCTCGTGGAACACGACGTCCATCTGGCGTTACCCGCTCGCCCTGCCCGTCACATGGTGACGAGAGCCTTCGCTCCAGAGAACGAGGAGAACCCATGGCGACCCTGTGCCGACCGGCCATCGCTGTGCCCGAGCACGTCATCACGATGCAGCAGACCCTGGACCTCGCCCGGGAGACCCACGCCGGGCACCCGCAGCGCGACCTCGTCCTGAGGCTCATCCAGAACACCGGCGTCCAGACCCGGCACCTCGTACAGCCCATCGAGAAGACCCTGGCGCACCCCGGATTCGAGGTGCGCAACCGGGTGTACGAGGCCGAGGCCAAGGCCCGGGTCCCCGAAGTCGTCCGGCAGGCGCTCGCCAACGCCGAGACCGACCCGTCCGAGATCGACCTGATCGTCTACGTCTCCTGCACGGGCTTCATGATGCCCTCGCTGACCGCGTGGATCATCAACAGCATGGGCTTCAGACCCGAGACCCGCCAACTGCCCATCGCCCAGCTCGGCTGCGCGGCGGGCGGCGCGGCGATCAACCGCGCGCACGACTTCTGCCTGGCCTACCCCGAGTCCAACGTCCTCATCGTGTCCTGCGAGTTCTGCTCGCTGTGCTACCAGCCCACCGACATCGGGGTCGGCTCGCTCCTCTCCAACGGGCTCTTCGGCGACGCCATCTCGGCGGCCGTCGTGCGAGGACAGGGCGGCACCGGCATGCGCCTGGAGCGCAACGGCTCCCACCTGGTGCCCGACACCGAGGACTGGATCTCCTACGCCGTCCGCGACACCGGGTTCCACTTCCAGCTGGACAAGCGGGTCCCGGGCACCATGGAGATGCTCGCCCCGGTGCTCCTGGACCTGGTCGACCTGCACGGCTGGTCCGTCCCGAACATGGACTTCTTCATCGTCCACGCGGGCGGACCGCGCATCCTGGACGACCTCTGCCACTACCTGAACCTGCCGCCCGAGATGTTCCGCTACAGCCGGGCCACCCTCACCGAACGCGGCAACATCGCCAGCTCCGTCGTCTTCGACGCACTGGCTCGGCTCTTCGACGACGGCGGGGCCGCCGAGTCCGCGCAGGGGCTCATCGCCGGCTTCGGTCCCGGCATCACCGCCGAGGTTGCCGTGGGCAGTTGGGCGAAGGACGACCTCCGGGCGGACGTCGGACACGACCTCGACGAGCTGGAGCTGACCGCCGGCGTTGCGCTGTCCGGCTGAACCCGCTAAGGCGACCGACGGACGGGGACGAAGGAACGGGTGTTCGCGCTTCGCGGACGCACTCGCTCCGTGACCGGATCCCCACCCCCGAGGAGAACGCATGCGCCTGCCCGCCCGATGGGCCACGGCCGCCCTGCTGCTGATCGCACCGCTGATCGGCGCACCCGCCACGGCCTCGGCCGACAGCGGACCGGAAGGGGTCCTGGTGGAGCAGTCCACCCGGGCCGTACCCGGGCAGTACATCGTCACCCTGGAGCCCGAACTCTCGCCGGACACCGTCCTGCGGGAGTTCGGGCTCAGCCCGTTGTTCCGTTACGGGAACGCCCTGCACGGCTTCGCCGCCCAGCTCACCGCCACCGAGCTCCAAGCGGTACGGGCCCTCCCCGGCGTCCTCGCCGTCGAGGAGAACGCCGAGGTGACCGTCCCCGCGCCCACCGCCGCGCAGTTGCTGCGGGCCCCCGCGGCCGGCTGGGGCGCCGACCGCATCGATCAGCGCGCCCTGCCGCTGGACGACACCTTCACCACCGAGGCCACCGGCAAGGGAGTGAAGGCATACGTGGTCGACACCGGGATCGACCCCGCGCACAGCGAATTCGGCGGCCGGGTCGTGAGCGGGTACGACGCCGTCGGGGACGGCCGCGCGGGCATGGACTGCAACGGGCACGGCACGCACGTGGCGGGCACGGTCGGCGGTGCGACGTCCGGTGTGGCGAAGGACGTCTCGCTGGTCAACGTGCGCGTCCTGAGCTGCGAGGGCCGGGGCACCTGGGCCGGCATCCTCGCCGGGTTCGACTGGGTCGCCAAGGACGCCGAGCGCAGCGGTGTCCCCGCCGTGCTGAACGCCTCGCTCGGCGGCGACCGCTCCACGGCGGTCGACGCGGCGGTCGAGGCCGTCGCCGACGCGGGCGTGCTGCCCGTGGTGGCCGCGGGCAACGACAACCGGGACGCCTGTGACGTCTCCCCGGCCGCCGCGGACGGTGTGTTCACCGTCGGGGCGAGCGACCGGCAGGACAGGGAGACCTCCTTCAGCAACTGGGGCCCCTGCCTCTCCGTCTACGCGCCCGGCGCCGACATCGTCTCCGCCCGCCTCGGCGGCGGCACCGTCTCGCTGAACGGCACCTCCATGGCCAGCCCGCACGTCGCGGGCGTCGCCGCGCTCTACAAGCAGGAGAACCCCTCGGCCTCTCCCGCCGCCGTCTCGCGGTGGCTGACGGACACGGCCACCGGGGACGTGCTCTCCGGTCTCGGTCAGGGCTCGCCCGACCTGCTGCTGTACACCGGCGGCCTCTGAGGAGCCGTCGGACGGCCGGAGGGACGGCTCGCCCGCGGGGCGGGGGAGCGGTGACCGCGCGACGGAATCCGCTCCCCGGCCCGGCCGCTGCCGGAACGGTGACCGGTCCGAACGGTTGGAACGGTGGACGCTCTCTCATTTCTCTGCAACTCTCTGACGGCACAACGCAAAACAGGCCGCAGTGCATGCAGAAACTCGTGTTCCCTGGCTGCGGTCACAGAGCCGCGCCCTCGACGCGCCCTGCGTCGAGGCCGAAGATCGGGGAGCTATGAGAGCCCAACGCTGGAGATGGCGGGCGATATCCGCCTTGGTCGCGACCAGTCTTCTGATGATCGGCGTACCGTCGCTCGCCGCCGCTGCGGCGAGCGGTCCCAACCTCGCCGCGGGCCGCGCCGCGGCCGCGAGCAGTGCCCATGCCGAGTACGGCGCGTCCCACATCACCGACGGCAACCGGTCCACGTACTGGGAGAGCGCGGGAGGCGGACTGCCCCAGTGGGTCCAGACGGACCTGGGCGCGGCCGCCCGGGTCGACGAGGTGAGACTGACCCTCCCGGCGGGCTGGGAGACCCGCACCCAGACGCTGTCCCTCCAGGGCAGCGCGGACGGCACCAGTTTCGCCACCCTGAAGAACTCCGCGACGTACACCTTCGCCCCGGGGGCGGCGAACGAGGTCACCATCGCGTTCCCGGCCACTCTGACCCGCTTCGTGCGCGTCGACATCACCGCCAACACCGGCCGGCCGCGCAGCTCTCCGAGCTGGAGGTCCGGGGCGCCGGTGACTCGTCGGCCGACCTCGCGGCGGGCAAGACCCTCACCGCCAGCAGCGGCAGCGGCTCCCGGGCTCCGGCCAACGCCAACGACGGCAATCGGGAGAGCTATTGGGCGAGCCGCGACGACCAGTTCCCGCAGTGGATCCAGGCGGACCTGGGCGGGGCGCTCGGTGTGGACCGGGTGGTCCTGCGACTGCCCGACGGCTGGGCCGCGCGCAGCCAGACGCTGAAGCTCCAGGGCAGCGCGAACGGCTCGGACTTCACCGACCTCACCGCGTCCAAGGCGTACCGCTTCGACGCGGCGGGCGGACAGTCGGCGACGATCAGCTTCGACGCCACCACCACCCGGTACGTCCGCGTCCTGGTCACCGCCAACAGCGGTGCCGAGGCAGCTCAGTTGGCCGAGCTGGAGATCTACGGTCCGGCCACCGGCGACACCCGGGCCCCGACCGCACCGGCCGGCCTGGCGTTCACCGAGCCCGCCACCGGGCAGATCCGGCTGACGTGGAAGGCCTCCACGGACGACAGGGGCGTCACCGGCTACGACGTCTACGCGAACAACACCCTGCTGACCGGCGTCGCGGGCGACGTCACCACCTACACCGACACCCGGCCGGCCGGGCAGGACGTCAGCTACTTCGTCCGCGCCAAGGACGCGGCGGGCAACGTCTCGGCCAACAGCGAGACCGTCACCCGGCGCGGCGGCACCGGTGACACCCAGGCCCCCACCGCACCCTCCGCGCTGGCGTACACCGAGCCCTCCAGCGGCTCGATCAAGCTGACCTGGGGAGCGTCCACCGACGACAAGGGCGTGACCGGCTACGACATCTACGCCGACAACGTGCTGCGCGGCAGCGTCGCGGGCAACGTGCTGACGTACACCGACACCCAGCCGCCGTCCTCCACGGTCAGCTACGTCGTACGGGCCGAGGACGCGGCGGGCAACGTCTCCGGTGACAGCAACACCGTCACGCGCAACGGGCGGAGCGGCACCGCCTCCAACCTCGCCGTGAACAAGCCGATCACCGCCTCCTCCGTGGTCCACACCTTCGTCGCGGAGAACGCCAACGACAACAGCACCTCCACCTACTGGGAAGGTGCGGGCGGCAGTTACCCGAACACCCTCACCGTGAAGCTCGGCTCCAACGCCGACACCGAGAACGTCGTCGTCAAGCTCAACCCCGACAACAGCTGGGGGCCACGCACCCAGCGCATCGAGGTCCTCGGCCGGGAGCAGAGCTCCTCGTCCTCCAACTCCCTCGTCGCCGCGAAGGATTACGCCTTCGCTCCGGCTTCCGGCAACACGGTGACCATCCCGGTCGCCGCGCGCGTAGCGGACGTCCAGCTGAAGTTCACCGCCAACAGCGGCTCCGGAGCCGGTCAGGTCGCGGAGTTCCAGGTGCTGGGCGCTCCGGCGGCCAACCCGGACCTCCAGGTCACCGGCATCACCGCCGCACCCGCCGCACCGGTCGAGACGGACGAGGTCACCCTGACCGCGACCGTCCGCAACGCCGGCGCGCTCGCCGCCCCGGCGAGCAAGGTCGAACTGCGCCTCGGCGGCACCAAGGTCGCCACCGCCTCCGTCGGCGCACTGGCGGCGGGCGCCTCCGCCCAGGTCGACGTCCCCATCGGGGCCCGGAACGCGGGCAGTTACCCGCTGAGCGCGGTCGCCGATCCGGCCGGCGAGGTCATCGAGCAGAACGAGACCAACAACACCTACACCAGCGCCTCCCCGCTGGTCGTGAAGCCGGTCTCCAGCTCCGACCTGGTGGCCTCGGCGGTCACCACCTCACCCTCGGCCGCGTCCGCCGGCGAGACGGTCACCTTCTCCGTCGCGCTGAAGAACCAGGGAACCGCGGCCTCGGCCGCCGGCGCCCACGGCGTCACCCTGACGCTCGTCGACAGCAAGGGCGCCGCGGTGAGGACGCTCACCGGCAGCCACACCGGGGCCATCGCGCCGGGAGCCACCACCGCACCGGTCGCCCTCGGCTCCTGGACCGCCGCCAACGGCTCGTACACCGTGCGGACCGTGATCGCGGCGGACGCCAACGAACTCCCGGTCAAGCGCGAGAACAACACCTCCACCCAGGCGCTCTTCGTCGGGCGCGGCGCCAACATGCCGTACGACATGTACGAGGCGGAGGACGGCACGGCCGGCGGCGGCGCGAAGGTCGTCGGCCCGAACCGGACCGTCGGCGACATCGCGGGCGAGGCCTCGGGACGCAAGGCCGTCACCCTCGACCGGACCGGCGACCACGTCGAGTTCACCACGCGTGCCGCCACCAACACCCTGGTCACCCGGTTCTCCATCCCCGACGCCCCGGGCGGCGGCGGCATCGACTCCACCCTGAACGTCTACGTGGACGGCGTCTTCCTCAAGGCGATCGACCTCACCTCCAGGTACGCCTGGCTGTACGGGAACGAGGCCGCACCCGGCAACTCCCCGGGCTCCGGGGCGCCCCGTCACATCTACGACGAGGCGAACACGACGCTGGGCAGGACCGTCCCGGCGGGATCGAGGATCCGGCTCCAGAAGGACAGCGCCAACACCACCACGTACGCGATCGACTTCATCAACCTGGAGCAGGTCGCCCCGGTCGCCAACCCGAACCCCGCCACGTACACCGTGCCGGCCGGATTCACCCACCAGGACGTCCAGAACGCCCTGGACAAGGTCCGCATGGACACCACGGGCACGCTCGTGGGCGTCTACCTCCCGGCGGGGGAGTACAGCACGGCCAGCAAGTTCCAGGTCTACGGCAAGGCCGTCAAGGTGGTCGGCGCGGGTCCCTGGTACACCCGCTTCAACGCCCCGTCCACGCAGGACAACACCGATATCGGCTTCCGGGCCGAGGCCAGTGCCAAGGGGTCCTCGTTCGCGAACTTCGCGTACTTCGGCAACTACACGTCCCGGATCGACGGTCCTGGCAAGGTGTTCGACTTCTCCAATGTGTCGGACATCGTCATCGACAACATCTGGAACGAGCACATGGTCTGCCTCTACTGGGGCGCCAACACCGACAGCATCACCATCAAGAACTCCCGGATCCGCAACATGTTCGCCGACGGCGTCAACATGACCAACGGGTCCACCGACAACCTGGTGACCAACAACGAGGCACGGGCCACCGGCGACGACAGCTTCGCGCTCTTCTCGGCGATCGACGCCGGGGGCGCGGACATGAAGAACAACGTCTACGAGAACCTGACCTCGATCCTCACCTGGCGCGCGGCGGGCGTCGCCGTCTACGGCGGGTACGACAACACCTTCCGCAACATCCACATCGCCGACACCCTGGTCTACTCCGGGATCACGGTCAGCTCGCTGGACTTCGGCTACCCGATGAACGGGTTCGGGACCCGGCCGACCACGATCGAGAACGTCTCGATCGTGCGCGCGGGCGGTCATTTCTGGGGGTCGCAGACCTTCCCCGGCATCTGGCTGTTCTCGGCGTCCAAGGTGTTCCAGGGCATCCGCGTCAACAACGTGGACATCGTCGATCCCACCTACAGCGGGATCATGTTCCAGACGAACTACGTCGGCGGACAGCCCCAGTTCCCGATCAAGGACACCGTGCTGACCGACGTGTCCATCTCGGGTGCGCGCAAGAGCGGTGACGCGTTCGACGCCAAGTCCGGGTTCGGGCTGTGGGCCAACGAGATGCCGGAGGCCGGTCAGGGGCCCGCCGTCGGCGAGGTCACCTTCAACGGCCTGAAGCTCAGCGGCAACGCCCAGGACGTCAGGAACACCACCTCCACCTTCAAGATCATCACCAACCCGTAGGCCCGGAGGAGAGGCCGCGGTCACCGGCAAGGAGGCGCTTCCCGATGGCAGGGGAGCGCCTCTTTTGCATGCAATCCTTGCAGTGATAAGTCAATTGTTTGCGTTGCTTACGCTAGTCTTGCGGCATGACGCGACGACTTGCTCAGGTTGCCAAGAAGGTTGGGGTCAGCGAGGCCACGGTGAGCCGGGTGCTCAACGGCAAGCCCGGGGTCTCCCGGACCACCCGGCAGTCCGTGCTGACCGCCCTGGACGTCCTCGGCTACGAGCGGCCCACCCAACTGCGCGGCGAGCGCGCCCGGCTGGTCGGCCTCGTCCTGCCCGAACTGCAGAACCCGATCTTCCCCGCCTTCGCCGAGGTGATCGGCGGCGCCCTCGCCCAGCAGGGGCTCACTCCCGTGCTGTGCACCCAGACCAAGGGCGGAGTGTCGGAGGCGGACTACGTGGACCTCCTGCTCCAGCAGCAGGTCTCCGGGGTGGTCTTCGCCGGCGGTCTGTTCGCGCAGGCCGACGAGGCCCACGAGCACTACCACCGGCTCGCCGAGCGGCGTATCCCCGTCGTGCTGATCAACGCGCCCATAGAAGGACTGGACTTCCCCTGCGTCTCCTGCGACGACGCCGTCGCGATCGAGCGCGCCTGGCGCCACCTGGCCTCCCTCGGCCACGAGCGCATCGGCGTGGTGATGGGCCCCTCCGACCACGTGCCCTCCCGCCGCAAGCTCGCGGCCGCCCGGTCCGTCGCGGCGGCCACCGGCGGGGAGCTGGCCGAGGAGTACGTCGAGCGCGCGATGTTCTCCCTGGAGGGCGGGCAGGCCGCGGCCTCCCGGCTGCTGGAGCGCGGCGTCACCGGCATCGTCTGCGCCAGCGATCCGCTGGCGCTCGGCGCGGTGCGGGCGGCCCGCAGGCGCGGCCTCGGGGTGCCGTCGGACATCTCGGTCGTCGGCTACGACGACTCGGCGTTCATGAACTGCACCGAACCCCCGCTCACCACGATCCGCCAGCCCATCGAGGCCATGGGCCGGGCCGCCGTCGAACTGCTCTGCGCGGGCATCCAGGGCGGCTCGGTCCCCCCGGACGAGCTGCTGTTCGAGCCGGAGCTGGTGGTACGCGGCTCCACGGCCAAGGCGCCCCGCTGATCCCGCGGATCGCGGCGCTGTCACGGCTGCGGCACAGTGGGCACATGGACGACCTCAACGCACTCGCCGAGGAACACCTGACCGCGGCCCGCGCCTCCGCGCACGGCCGCAGCGCCCACCTCCTGCTCCAGCAGCCCCCCTTGCGGCAGACGGTGATAGCCCTCACCGAGGGGACGGCGCTCGACGAGCACAACGCGCCGCCCGCCGCCTCGCTCCTCGTACTGCGCGGCAGCGTCCGGCTCACCGCCGCCTCCGGGGACGCCGAGCTGCCGTCCGGCACCCTGCACCCGATCCCGCGGGAACGGCACGGGCTGCTGGCGCTCCAGGACGCCGTGGTCCTGCTCACGGCCGTCAACGACTGACCACCGGGCGCACGGGGCTCGCAGGCCGACGCGCGCCACCGGCCGGGGAGGGGTGTGCTTCGGCCGGGACGTGGCAGGAGAGGATCGAGCGGAGCCACCGCGTCCGGAAACGGACAGGTCACGCCGCCCACCGCGTCCGCCCACGTCCCCGGAGTACCAGCTTGCCCACCCAGACCGCTTCCGCCGCGGAAAGCACCGCCCCCGCCGCCCTGCCCCGCCGCTGGGGCACCGCCCTGCGGCGTACGCCGGTCTCGCTGTGGAACGACGACGTCACCGACTGGGCCGCCGCCCTGACGTACTACGCCATCCTCGCCCTGCTCCCGGCGCTCCTGGTCACCGTCTCCGTGATCGGGCTGGCCAACCCCGACGCGACCGGCGCCCTGATCGCCGACATCACCGCGTTCGCCCCGGCCGAGTCCGGCGACGCGCTGCGCAGGCCGTTGGAGGCGGCGACCGAACAGCGCTCCGCCGTCTGGCTGCTCGTCGCCACCGGGTCCGTGAGCGCCGTCTGGTCCGCGTGCAGCTACCTCGCGGTCTTCCGCCGGGCGATGCACGCCATGCACGGCGTCCGGGACACGCGCCCGCCCCTGCGGCAGGCGCACATCATCGTCGTCTCCGCGATCGGCCTGCTCCTCCTGCTGATGACCAGCGCCTTCGCCATCGTCATGACCGGCCCGCTGGCCCGCTGGCTGGGCCGCCGCATCGGCCTGCCGCACGAGGGGGAGACCCTGTGGGCGGCGCT
Source organism: Streptomyces sp. NBC_01116 (assembly GCF_041435495.1). NCBI lineage: Bacteria > Bacillati > Actinomycetota > Actinomycetes > Kitasatosporales > Streptomycetaceae > Streptomyces > Streptomyces sp. NBC_01116. Next base: position 636,234 of record NZ_CP108644.1, on the reverse strand, counting down.
GAAGTGGCCGCTGCTGGTCCTCCTCGTGGCCTGCCTGATCATGGTCCTCTTCAGTACCGGCCCCCGCTCCGCGCGCGGTGTCCGCCGGGGACTGCCCGGCGGGATCCTCGCCGCGTTCTGCTGGCTCACCGCGTCGGCGCTCTTCGCTCTCTACGCGACCCAGGTCGGCAGCTACAGCAGGCTGTACGGATCGCTCGCCGGGCTCGTCGTCTTCCTCATCTGGGTCTGGTTCGCCAACCTCTCGCTGCTGGCCGGAGCCCAGTTCAACGTGGAACTGCGCCGGCCCGAGCTAGGGCGGGAGGCCGGCGCCGACGGCGGGGAGCCCGTCACGGCCGCAGAACGATCCTGACCGGGTCGCCCTCCTTGGTCTTCACCCGCCGCACGGCCGCCGCCGCGTCCTCAAGGGGCAGGACGTCGGTGATCGACCGGGAGAAGTCCAGCCGGCCGCCCTCGGCGAGCCGGACGAGCTGCGCCACATGGTGTCCCTCCGAGCCGTAGTGGCCCAGGATCCGCTGCTGGAGGTAGCTGAACAGGGTGCCGCGGGCGACGGTCAGCGGCTGGTCGGTCAGCCCCACCAGCACCAGCCGCCCCTTCGGGGCCAGCGTGGCCAGCGCCTGCTCGTGGACCGCCGGGACCCCGGCGAAGTCGAACGCCGCCGCCAGGCCCACGCCGCCGGTCGCCCCGAGGACCTTCTCGCGGAACTGCGGATCGGCGGGGTCCAGCGCCAGATCGGCCCCGAACTCCAGGGCCCGCCGCCGGGCCGCCGGAGCGGGGTCCACCGCGACGACCGGATGCGCGCCGACCGCCCGCAGCAACTGCACGGCGTGCGCGCCGAGCCCGCCCGCGCCCCAGACGCCCACGGCCTCCGCCGCCCGGACGTCGCCGGTGGCGGTCACCGCCGCCCAGGGCGTCGAGACCGCGTCCGGGATGATCGCGGCCTGCTCGAAGGGGAGCGAGTCGGGCAGGGCGACGAGGGTCGACGCGGTGGCGAGGGCGTACTCCGCCCAGCCGCCGTCGTAGTCGACGCCGCGGGTGTGCGTCCGGCCCCGGCGCTGCTCGCCCGCCTGGAGCACCACCCGCGCGCCGGCCGTCCAGCCGGTGACGCCCGTGCCCGCCCCGGCCACGGTCCCGGCCACCTCGTGGCCCAGGGTGACCGCGTCCCCCTCCAGGTACATCGGGCTCAGCGTGCCGTCGACGAGGTGCACGTCGGAGAGGCAGACCCCGGCCGCCTCGACCTTCACCAGCACCTCGCCGGATCCGGGCACGGGCCTGTCCACCTCCTCGACGACGAGGGTGCGGCTGGGCAGGTGCAGACGCGCGGCGCGCATGCGTTCCATGACGGGTCCTTACGGTGTTCGGATCGGGCGACCTGTCGCAAGTCGCCTTGCTTTGAAACGTAGGCCCCGACCTGCCGGTAAAGCAAGTAGCCTTGCGATACGGTTCGGGGGTGACCACCGAGAAGAGTCCCGCGCCGCTGCGCCGCCGGGGCGAACGCATGCGGCAGGCCGTCCTGGCGGCCACCGTCGGCCTGCTCACGGCGGAAGGACTCACCGGCACCACGGTCGCCGCGGTGGCCAGGGCGGCGGGGGTGCACGAGACGTCCGTGTACCGGCGGTGGAAGACGCGCGAGAACCTGCTGCTGGACGCCCTCGGCTCGCACGCCGACGAGGCGCTGCCCGAGCCCGACACGGGGGACGTGCGCGAGGACCTGGCGCAGCTGATGTCGGCGGTCTCGGACTATCTCGCCTCACCGCGCGGCGCGGCCCTCCTCCATCTCGGCGCCTTTGCCGACGCGGGGTCCGTCGAGGCGGAGCGCCTGCCGTACTGGGACGCCCGGCTGGAGCGGGGCGAGGACATCGTGCGGCGCGGTGTCGAGCGCGGCGAACTGGCCCGGGACACCGACGCCCGGCTGGTGGCCGAGACCCTGGCGGGGCCCTTGTTCGCCCGGGTCCTGCTGACCGGGGCGCCACTGGACAGGGGGCTCGCGCGCCGGATCGTGGACCTGACGCTCGACGGCGCGCGCCCCCGCGGCGGGCGCGCCGCCAACGGCTGACGCACCCCGTGAGGCGTCACGCGCCCGGGAGCGGCCGGGTGCGACGGGACACCTCGAAGGGCGGCCGGGTCACCGCCTGTCGCGGTATCCGGCGACGATCGGCATGGTCTCGCGCAGCACCCGTACGCTGTCGTTCTCGGCGTCACCCAGCCGGTGGCCCTTCCACGTCTCCGTCGCGCTGGAGAACCGGCTGATCCGCCGGCAGTGGTCCCCGCACGCGGAGCGGTACGCCATGATCGTGTAGTGATTGCCGTCCTCGGTGATCCAGCCGGTGTTGTACGGGCGGTTGCGGCTCACGCTCATCGAACCCTCCGCGTCGCCCGCCAGCGTCGTGCGGTCGTGGGCGAGGCCCAGATTGTGGCCGATCTCGTGGCTCGCCGAGTCCAGGCCGATGCCGTCGACCTCGACGACCGCGTAGGCGTACTCGTCCGTGGAACCGTCGAGCGCGGACGTGTAGTCCGCGGTGCCGCCGCCCCGCTCCTGCCGGTCCACGACGAGCGTGACCAGATCGGCGCCGTACCGTGCGCGCTGCTCGTGCACCTGGCGCCCGAGCCCCGCCGAGGCGTGGTCCTTGAGGGTGGCGTACGCGGCGCGGAACTCCTCCGGGCCCTCGTAGTCGGTCGCCGTGTACGGATGGATGACGCGGATGACACCGCAGAGCCCGCCCGCGGCCAGGGACCGGTTCATCCGCGTCGCGATCTCCTGGGCCGACGAGGGGACCCGATGCTCGCCGCCGGCCCGTTTCGCCGCCTTGGGTGTGAAGACGGCCAGCACGTCGACCACGGGACACTCCACCGCCCTCCCCGCTTCCACCGCCGGACGTGCCGCCGCCCGGGCCGTGGCCGGGGCGTCCGCGGAGGCGGCACAGAGTGACGCGCCGACGCCGACGGCCAGGACTGCCTTCACAAGGGTCGCGCGCATGGGGAGTTGGCTCCGTCCGGAAGAGGGCCGGCCGAGGGGCGCCGCCCGGTGACTGAGGGTCCCTCATGTCTAACACTCCGTGATGCTTGCCGCCCATCGTGGCCGAAACCGGTTGACGGCCGTTTGTTCCCTGGCCAGAGGGGTGTGGCGGCGAGGAGGTGGGCAGGTACACGTGTACGAACTCGCACGAATGGAACGGCAGTCGGCGGCAGAGGGGCGTGTGTGACGTGACGGAACAGAGCGAATGGCGGTTCTCCGACGACCGGGGTCAGCAGTCGACGGCGGCCCGGCCGCCGGGACGGGTGCTGGCCTACGTCCAGGCCGGCGCCACCTTGTGGGACCTCGGAATCCGGCCGGTGGGGATCTTCGGCTCCGACCACGACGGACCGGACCCCGACAGGGCGAAGACCGGAACCCTTCCGCTGGACGAGGTCGCGTACGTCGGTGCGGGAGCGGCCCTGGACGTCGAACGGCTGCTGAGCTGCGGACCGGATCTCGTGGTGGCCGTCAGTTACGGCGGCGGCCATGTCTACGGGCTGACCCCCGAGACGGCCAAGCCCCTGGAGGAGCGGGTCCCGGTGGTCGTCCTCGACGTCAGCCAGGCCCGTACGTTCGGTGAGATCGGCGACCGGTTCGCCGAACTGGCCCGCTCGCTCGGCGCCACGGCCCGGCCGGGCGCCGACCGCGACCTGGACACCGCCCGGGAACGGCTGCGCTCCGTGGTCGCCGCCACGTCCGCCGACGCGCCCCGGGTGCTCGCCCTCTCCCCGGCCGGCCCGGACCAGGCGCATGTCGCGCGGCCCGGCATGTGGCCCGAGCTGCGTGTCCTCACCGAACTCGGCGTGCAGGTCGTGGAGCCCGCCGAGGGTCCCGGGGCCAACTGGTCCACGCAGAGCCGCTCCGACACCTTCGCGCTGCGCCCCGAGGTGATCCTGACGGACATCCGCGCCCACGCGGCCCCGCTGGAGGAGCTGCGGGGGAGCGAGGGCGTGCCGACGCCGGTCGTCCCGTGGAACCCCGAGCCCCTCTACGGGCCCCGCGACCACGCCCGGTTCCTCGGCCTGGTCGCGGACGCCCTGGAGGCGGCGCGGGCGAACTGAACCCGGAGCGCTGTCACCGGGCGGCGGATGCGGGGTACGGCAACGGGGCGCGGTTACGGGGCGGGGACGAGGCCGTCGGCGACGAGGCCGGTGAGCACGGCCTCGCCCAGCGCCTGGACGGCGGACTGCGGGCGGACCATCACGGTGAACTCCTTGATGAGCCCGTCGTCGTCCAGGTGCAGCAGGTCGATGCCGTGGATCTCCCGGCCGCCGACCGTCGCCCGGAAGAGCAGGACCGCCGACGGGGCCTCGGTCCCGTCGGCGCTCGTCCGCGAGGCGCCCGCGAACTCACCGACGTAACGGAAGTCCTCGAAGATGCGCAGCAGGACCCCGAAGAGCCCCAGCACCATCGGCCTGCCCTCGAACGGGGTGAACTTCACCGGGCTGTAGAGCCGGATGTCCTCGGTGAACAGATCGCCCAGTGCGTCGAGGTCGCGACGGTCGACGGCGGCGCGGAAACGGTCCACTGCGGTGGTCATGTGTCCTCCTCGATGAGGTGCGTCCTCGCCGAGGGAACGGCGAGTCGGCTTAGTCATGAAAGTGACTAGTCAGTTTCATGACTACCATGAGGGTCGGTGTTCCGGACAGGGGTGGGCGGGGACGTGCCCGGCCGCGGCGATGGAGGAGACGGTCCGATGGCGTTGCGCCACGCGGTGCTGGCGGCGCTGCTCGACGAGGAGCTGAGCGGCTATCAGGTGACGAAGGCGTTCGCGGCGGGCGTCGCGAACTTCTGGCACGCCCTGCCGCAGCAGGTCTACGCGGAGCTGGCCAGGCTGGAGAGGGAGGGCCTGGTCGCCGGGCGCGAGGTCGTGCAGGAGGCGCGTCCCAACAAGCGGCTGTTCCGTGTCACCGATGAGGGGCTGGCCGAGCTGGAGGGCTTCGCCTCCGCCGCCGCCAAGCCCTCCTTCCTCCGGGAGGACCTGCTGGTCCAGATCCAGGCCGCCGACCACCTCGACACCGACGTGCTGATCGAGCGGCTCACCGAACGGTTCGCGTTCGCCGAGGCCAAGGCCGCGCTGTTCGAGGAGCAGTTGCGCAGGATGCGCGGCGAGCGCGACGAGGCGGAGTTCCTGCTCAGCGGCGCACGGATCGGCCCGTACCTCACCTGCCGGCGGGGGCGGGACTTCGAGCGCGCCAACCGTGACTGGTGCCGGGACGTGACGGAGGTGCTCCGGGCGCGGCGGGAGGCCGCGGGGCCGCCGCTCCGGCGGTCGGCCCCGGACCAATTCCTGAATCCGAACTCGCCTACCCCGTAAGCCCGTTAGCCTGTCTGACGTCCGTCCCTCCGGACCACTGCCGAGCGCCATTCACCATTCCAGCGAACGAAGGCACTCCCTTGCTCCTGAGACGACGAATGACCTCCAGAATCGCCTGGGGCGTCGCCGCGACACTCATCCCCACCCTCCTCGGCACCACCGCCGCGGCCGCCCCTCAGGCCGGCCCGGGATCGTCGGCGGCCGCCCCGGCCGCCGCCTCCGCACTGGCATGGCGGGGCTGCGGTGGCGACATCGACGCGAGCGTCGAGTGCGCGACCCTCAAGGTGCCCCTGGACCACCGCAGGCCGGGCGGCAGGAAGATCGAGCTGTCGCTGTCGCGGATCAAGGCCGCCGACCCGGCCGTGCGCCGCGGCGTCCTGCTCTTCAACCCGGGCGGCCCCAGCGGTTCCGGGCTCTTCTATCCCCTGGCGCTCAGCGGTCTTCTGCCACAGTCCGTGAAGGACCGGTACGACCTGATCGGTTTCGACCCGCGCGGGGTCGGGGCCAGCAGTCCGCTCGCCTGCGGTACGACCACCGCCGACGAACGGCTGACGTACCGGCCCTACAGGGAGGCGACGTTCGCCAAGGACGTCGCCTGGGCGCGTGACATCGCCGACCGGTGCCGCGACCGCAACGGGGAAACGCTCCGCCACATCAACACCCGCAACACGGCACGTGACCTGGACGCCGTCCGCGTGGCCCTCGGGGAGCGGAGGATCTCGTACTTCGGACTGTCGTACGGGACCTATCTCGGTTCCGTGTACGCGCAGTTGTTCCCGCGGAGGGTCGACAGGTTCGTCCTGGACAGCGCCGTGGACCCCGAGCGGGTCTGGCGGAGCATGGGGCAGTCCTGGGCGGAGCGGGCCGAGCCCACCTTCGACCGGTGGACGCACTGGACCGCTCTTCACGCGGCGCGGTACGGACTCGGTGACACGCCCGCCGAGGTCGAGAAGCTGTTCTGGGACATCGTCGCGCGCGCCGACCGGGAGCCGCTCGACCTCGGTGGTACCAGGTTCGACGGCGCCGAGATCCGGGAGTACATGCGCTGGGAGATCCCCCACCCCTCCGTCGCCGCCGGCACCCTGGGGCTGCTCCGGGACGCCGCCGCGGGCAAGCCCGTTCCGGCCTTCCCGACCTTCGTGCCGACCGACAACGAGCTGGCGAGCTTCCTCGCGATCGTGTGCGGTGACGCCCGCTGGCCCACCGACCCGGCCGTCTACCGGGCCGACTCCCGGCGCGACAGCGTCCGCTACCCCTTTTACGGCGACTCCGTCTCGAACATCTTCCCGTGCGCCTACTGGGGCCGCCCGGCCGAAGCGGCCACCAAGGTCGACAACAGGGTCCCCGCGCTCATCGTCCAGAACGAGTGGGACCCGCAGACTCCGCTGGCCGCCGCTCACGGCCTGCGCCGGGCGCTGAAGGGCTCCCGGCTCGTCACCGTGGAGGAGGGGCAGGGCCACGGCGTGTACGCGCTCGGCGTCAGTGCCTGCGCGGACGAGGCCGCCACGACGTACCTGACCACCGGGCGGCTCCCGGCCCGGGACGTCACCTGCGCGGCCGACCCGCTCTCCGCGGCCACCTCACGGTCCGCCCCGCCGGGCCCCGCCCCGGCGCCGGTCCGCCTTCCCTTCTCCGGTCGATGATCTCGGCGGCAACTCTCCAAAAAATATTCTGCAAAAATACTTTGGGAAAGTGCTCCTCCCGTTCTACGCTGAGGCCATGGACAGCGAAGACGGCCGTCGCGTACTCGATCCGGCGCAGGACGGGGCCGCCCTGAAGGCCCTCACCCACCCACTGCGCCTCACCCTGCTCGGACTCCTGCGGCAGCACGGCCCGGCCACCGCCAGCGAGCTCGCGGCCCGGACGGGGGAGTCCTCGGCCTCCACCAGCTACCACCTGAGGGT